>DASPGI010000147.1:0-2751 GCA_035620695.1 Alphaproteobacteria bacterium | reverse complement strand
AGGAGCCTCGCAGCCTCGGTGAAGCTGCCCGTTTGCACGACCGCATCGAAGGCTTCAACCTGGCGCGGGTGAAGGCCATCCTTCATCTGGCGGCGAATCTGCGGCCAGATTACCGTTACGAGTCAAATTGAGAATGGCACGGCGCCTTCGCCCTGGCGTAGTCGCGAGCTTACCCTGCCCGAGCGCCCACCGGCGAGCTCGCGCTCCTGCCTAAAGGCTCGGCGATCGAGCGCCTCCTCGCCGACTACGCGGTCCTGCGCGCCCAGGTCAGGGCACGTAGGTGAGACGACGGCGATCTGCTGTTAACTCTTCGGTAAGGTCAAAAATGTGACAAGACATCCCAATACCCTAGAGTTGTGCCGAGGAATCGGAAGGGGGTCGGATGTCAAAGGAAGGGTTCTATAAGCTGGAGTTCGCGGGCGCCAGCGGCGTGGGTATCGGCGTTATCGTACTGGACACCAACATGGTGGTCGGCTGCGATGTCGGGGGCGTCGTTTACGATGGCAGTTATGAGCGTAATGAGCGCACCGATCAGCTCGATCTTAAACTGACGCTTACGGTCCCGCCGGGCATGGGACTGGTGACCGGAGTTCCGGCGCGCGACAAGGCCCATAGCTTTTGGGTTCGTACGAGCATCCCCCGAGACTTCGAGGGGACGCAGATCTTCGACGCCGACACCCAGTTCGGCCCGGTCAGGTTCCGCATCGCCAAGATTCGAGATTTTCCGAACTGACCGTCGAGGATCTGTTCTGCTAACTGCCGTGGCGCTCCTGCGCCTCGAAAGATTCGGCCGTGTAGATCTCGAAGGCGGCGGCGGCGCGTTGCAGCAGCTCCTTTCGATCGAACCCGGCCGGGTCGTCGATCCACAGCGCGACCGCCAGCCACTCGCCCTCGGCGCCGATCGGCACGATGGGCTCGAAATCCTCGAGCGGCTCCTCGATCACGACCGCGATGAAGCGAAGCCGGACCACCAGCTCGCGGTGGGTCCTGGGATCGGGGATCGCCTCGGCGAAGACGACCTCCGGAATGACGCGCTGCATCGTCTCGTCCAGCGCGCCCTGGGCCATAAGGCCGCATCGACGGTGGCCTCGGACAGTTTCTCGGGAAAAACGAGATGATCGCCGCTGACGGCGCCATGCAGAATTTGGGCCGGATCGCCCAGGATACTGGCCACGATCCGAAGAGCTGAAGATCGCCAGCTACCTCGCCGGGGAGAAAACGGACCGACAGATTGCCTGTCGTATGGCCCGTTCCGATCGCCAGTAGCTGTGAGTCGATCTCCAAGAGTTTTAAGTCGACGCCTAGAGTAGGGATATCGGTCCCGAAGATGGGCGCGACAAGGACCGCGAGCAGACACAGCACTAACAGGCAGGCGCCGAGGACGGCGAGATAGCGGCCGGTTCGGTTTATGCGCGTCACACAGAAGGTGAAACAATAAATGAAGACGACGGCTGGCCGGCATGGCGCCGCTTGTCACCAAGTGTCCGTCGACATACGTAGCCAACGGCTCGCGCTTGTGTCTGACGGTGTTCCAGCTGCACAAGCAGCCTGTCTGCGTGAAACCGTCCGCGTGGTGGCCCGCTTCGTCCGGATCGGGTCAAGTCAGACGCGCCGCTGGCATAGCCTTCCCGCCTCGCGCCGAACGATCTCCTGCCACAGGGTGAGCACAAGCACGTTCCACAACGTCCAGGCATGCGAGACGGGACCTTCACGGTGCCGCCTGAGCAAGTCCATTATCACCTCGTGCCGAAACAACCCTCCTTCGGCGATACGGGGCGCGGAGAGCTGCGCCGTGATGAATTCCGACATCGGACCGCGCAGCCAATGGGCGATGGGCAGAGTCTGGGCGACTTTCGGGGCGAAAGCGAGGTCGCGCGGCAGCAGCTTCGCCGCCAACTCCCGGATCTCGCGCTTGTGGCCGCTGCGCGGCATGCGCAGAAGCAGATCGACATAATCGTTGTCCTGAAACGGCGATCGAGGCAGCAAACCATGGGCGCGGCCGAAGCATGATGACCATCGACTTGAGCCCTCGCTCTGGTAGAGAGCGGTAAGAGGCCCAGCGATGCGCACAACGGCATTCTCGGTCGAGAATTCTGCGACGACCTCGCCAAATAGTCGCGCTGCAGCCTGTTTGGCCCGCTCCGAAAGCGCCCGATCGACATAGAGGCTTTCCCGTATGGGATCTGGCGTAAGCGGGGCGTGAAAGCGCCAAACGAGACCGGTCGCCGCCACCCGCTCGGCATAGGCCAGGAAATTGGCCCAGCGCCGCCTTGTCCCAAATCCCCGCTCCACGCCCCGGGCGATGGCGGCATGCGGCAGAGGCACGGAGCGCAGCCATTGGCCCAGCATCTCCGCCGCCGAACTATAGGGAGCATCGGGCTCAAATCCACTGTAGAGGATTTGTGCGCCGGAGGCGGCGACATCGCGCAAGATCGCCGAATGGGCCCCATAGCTGAGCGGCCCGCTATGGGCGATCAGCATCGCTTCCAGATTGGCGGCGATGTCCGCCGGCCCGACGATCATCTCGTGATGCTCCAGGCCAAGATGCTCGGCCGTCGCCCGCGCCCGCGCCGTTTCGTTGAACTCGCCCTCATAGTCGGCGTAGCGGTAGGTGAAGGCGGCCGTGCGGACCCCGAAATGCCGCGCCAGCAGCGCCGCCAGATACATCGCATCGATGCCCCCCGACAGCAAGATCGCCGCCGCGGCCCGGCCCGGAAGCTGGCGCTCGACCGCCTGCAGCAGATGGCGCTC
>DASPGI010000146.1:0-40838 GCA_035620695.1 Alphaproteobacteria bacterium | reverse complement strand
GGCCGCCAAAGAAGCCCTCGACGACCCGAGGGATGCGCAGACGCCCGACGGCGACGACCCGCGCGACCGCGCCCTTGAAGATGCGATGGCTGCGGTCGCGGAAACCCAAGCTGCGTTCGACGATGCCGCCGCTCATGCGCGCGAGGTCCGCAACTCCGGCGGCGACGTTACCCCCAGCGACTTGGCGGCTTGGGAGGCATTCAAGGCTTTGAAGGCCGCCAAGGCCGCCAAGGCCGCGCTCGAAGACCCAGGCGATCAAGCGGACGGTGACGACCCGAGGGATGCGCCGACGCCCGATGGCGACGATCCGCGCGATGTCGCCATCAAGGCAACCACTGCGGCGCAGACCAGCACTGGAAAGGCCCTCGCCCGCACGCAGGTGAAGGCGCTGGCGCCCGATCAGACGAATGTGGCCCTACCGGCCGCAGGCGCGGACAAGCCGCAGACCGGCGCTGGCGCCGACCCGATGCACTGCACCACCGGCAACGACGGCTCATGCACGCTCCACGGCAATCGCAAGGAGTTGGGCCTACCCGCCAACACGCCGGACTCCGTGAATGTCGCCGTCGCGGACCCGGCCGTGAAGAGCTTCAACCTTCAGGTGCAGCCGGGCACGCAGCCGATCGGCGCGTTGACGGACTTTGTGACCGACTCGCAGCAAATCGGCGATCAATCCTTCATCACCGTGACGGCGCCGGTCGAGCAGGCCGACCTGCTCCAGGCCCTGATCGGCCAACAACCAGACCTGATCGCGGTCGAGGAGAATATCTGCGGCGACAAGGAGCCGGCGGGGATAATGCCTGGTTGCCCGGTATCGGCGTTCGACAGGGGACAGGGATGAGAGTGCCGGTACCCAGCCGACCGCGCCAGGCAGGTCCGCTCTCGCCTTTCGGGCTGGCCGCTGCGTTCGCCCTGATCTTGGCCGCTGTCGCTCCCGCCAAGGCGGCGCCGGACGATCCCTATTTCAAGAGCAAGGGAGCCTGGGGCCAGAAACATGACGACCAGTGGGGCCTGAAGCGGATCGGGCTGACGGCCGAGAAGGATTCCGCCTGGGCGCTGCTCGGGCCCAAGCCGCAACCGGTCGTCGTGGCGGTGATCGATACCGGGCTCGATTGGAACCATCTCGATTTCGACTGGAACAATCTGTGGCGCAACCCCAAGGAAATCCCCGACAACGGCACGGACGACGACGGCAACGGCTATGTCGACGACATCATCGGCTGGGACTTCCTCGCCAACGTCAACACGCCCTTCGACCATGACGGCCACGGCACGCTGACCGCCGGCATCATCGCGGCGGCCAGCGACAACAAGATCGGCATCGCCGGCGTCAATCCGCATGCGCGGATCATGGTGCTGAAGGCCTTGAACGCCTTCGGCCAGACCCGCGCCTCCTACATCGCCAAGGCGATCGTCTACGCCGCCGACAACGGTGCCAGGATCGTCAATCTCTCGGTCGGCCACCCGACCCTGACCAGAATCGAGCAGGCGGCGATCGCCTACGCCCGCAAGAAGGGCGTCTTGATCGTGGTCGCGGCCGGCAATGCCGGCATCGAAACCGGCGGCTTCGGCCTGGCCAGCGCCGAGGGCGTGCTGACCGTCGCCGCCACCAATCCCGACGACAGCCATCCCGGTTTTTCGAATTGGGGGCCGGAGGTCGACATCGCCGCGCCCGGGGTCGACATCCTGAGCCTGCGCGCGCGGCGCACCGATACGCTGTTCGGCATTCCCGGCGTCGAATACGCCGCCGGCACCGCCTATGTCGGCGAGGACAAGCGCTACTACCGGGCGGGCGGCACCTCCTTCGCCGCCCCCTTCGTCGCCGGCGTCGCCTCGCTCCTGCTCTCCAAGCAGCCCGAGCTCACCGTCGACCAGCTCGAGCGGATCTTGATGCAGTCGGCCGAGGACATCCAAACACCCGGCCTCGACCAGTTCTCCGGCGCCGGCCTCGTCAACGCGCGGCGCGCGCTCACCCTCGATCCCGCCTTCTCGATCGAGGCGGCGGTGACCGGCGTCGAGGTGGTCCAAGCCTCCGGCAAGCCGGCGATCAAAGTGCTGGGCACCGCCGCCGCCAACGCCTTCAAAAGCGCCAAGCTCGAGATCGGTGAGGGCGAAGACCCGGCCAAGTTCAAGACCGTGGTCAAGAAGGTTTCCGCCGTCGCCGGCGGCGCTCTCGGCGTCATCCCGGCGAAGGAATTCGGCGGCTCGTCCGTCTGGACCATCCGGCTCGTCGTCAGCCACCGCAATGGCGAAACCCGCGAGGCGCGGTTCGTCCTCGATGTCGGCGGATAACGGGCGTCCTGAAAACACCACTCTCAATTGAAACTCACTCAACTAGGGGGAAACATGCCTAAGTCTCTGACTCTTTCCGCGGCGCTGATCGTCGCCGCTCTCGCCGCAGTCGCCGCGATGCCGGCCTTTGCCGTGACCTCGACCACGATCATCATCACCGACGACGGCCAGCCTGTGCCGCGCACCTCGCTCCACGTCATCGACACTGGGACCGGCACTGAGATCCCGCTGGGAAGCGGCAGCAACAGCGACTGCGGCATCGTCGTCGACCTGCCCGCGGGTAACTACGTCGCCAAGGTCGGTAGCTCGACGGCCGGTGAGTTCTCCGTAACGGGCGAGGGCGAGAAGCAGGTCGCCGTGGACATTCAAGGAGAGCGCCAACCTGATTGCAAGAACAAGAAGCGCCGCAAACGGTCTGGGCGCGGTACGGGCAATGACCGGAACGACAGGAACAGCGGCAGCAACCCTTAGCCAGGCTCAATCCAGTCCACGGCTTCCGAGCCTCACTACACGGAAGCCGCCGACACTAGAATTGCCGGCTGTCCTCGCCACCAGGCAAGGATCGAGTGGATGCCGCCTGTTCGAACATGGCATTCTTCACTCGATCCTGCTTCGGCGAGGGAGCTGGCCATCATGCTCACGCTCTACGACTTTCCCGCCTCTCAGAACGGCTGGAAGGCGCGGACCCTGCTCGGCCTGTTGAAAACTCCCTACGAAACGGTATGGGTGCCGCTCTTCGGCCCGCGCGACCCGGCCTTCCTTAGGCTAAACCCCATAGGCGCTATCCCGGTGCTCGTGCTCGAAGACGGCCGCGCCATTCCGGAATCACATGCGATCCTCTGCTATCTCGCCGAGGGCACGGATTATCTGCCGTCGGACGCCTTCGATCGCGCGCAAACCCTTCGCTGGCTCTTCTTCGAGCAGGACTATGTACAGTCCTCCATCGCCACCTTGCGCCACTGGCGCCTGACCGGCCGCGCGGTCGCGAACGCGACCTTGATGCCGCCGCGCGAAGCAACGGCCCGGCGTGTGTTGACGGCGCTCGAGACTCATCTTGCCGATCGCCGCTTCCTCGCCGCCGACCGGTTGACGATTGCCGATATCGGCGTCTTCGCCTATGCGCATCTGGCCGAGAATGCTGGCTTTCCGCTGGCATCCTATCCCGCCTTCCGCCGCTGGATCGCGGCGGTGACAGAGACGGCCGCACCCTTGCCGCCGGTCCATCCCTACCCTCCCGAAGCGATGGCGGGCTAGAGCCCCTCCGCAGAGCGCGCGCCGAGCTCGTTTCTACTCAGCGGTCGCTCACGGGCCTTGCGATTCCGGGAGCCTATGCCTCGGCGAGCGAGGTCATGCGCGCCGCCATACGCGCCCTCGATCGAGAGGAAGCGGCGCTCGACACCTGGCTCAAGCAACGCGTGCCGGAAGCATTCGCCGATCCGCGGCCCGACATCCCGGCACCGGAAGCCTTCAAACGCCTGCGCCAACATCATGCCAAACAGGCCAAGGCGCGCCCGCATGGGAAGACCATATGAGGTCAGTTTTCGCCCAAAGACTGTCGACGACCTGCTTGGGCTCTATCGCTACATTGCCGAAAACTCCGGACCTGCCAGGGCGGCGGCCTCTATTGACAGGATCGAGGCCGCCTGCTTGGCGCTTGCGAATTTTCCCGAGCGCGGCACTCGGCGAGACGATATTCGCCCCGGCCTTCGCCTTGTTGGCTTCGAGTGCTGCGCGACAATCGCCTTCGCGGTGCGGAAAATCGAAGTCGTGGCCGTTCCGATTCTCTATGGCGGCCGGGAATACCAACGCGCCTTCGGTGGCCCTACCTCGGATTGAGGCTGCGCCCGCTCACTGATTCATCGCCGAGAAGAATTCCGAGTTCGACTTGGTGCTCTTCAGCTTGTCCAAGAGGAACTCGACCGCATCGACCACGCCCATCGGCATGAGGATGCGGCGCAGAACCCACATCTTCGAAAGCGTGCCCTTGTCCACCAGAAGCTCTTCCTTGCGCGTGCCCGACTTGGTGATGTCGATCGAGGGGAAAGTGCGCTTGTCGGAGAGCTTGCGGTCCAGGATGATCTCGGAATTGCCGGTGCCCTTGAACTCCTCGAAGATCACTTCGTCCATGCGGCTGCCAGTGTCGATGAGCGCGGTCGCGATGATCGTCAGTGACCCCCCTTCCTCGATATTCCGCGCGGCGCCGAAGAAGCGCTTCGGCCGCTGGAGCGCGTTTGCATCGACGCCGCCGGTCAACACCTTGCCGGAGGATGGCACCACTGTGTTGTAGGCGCGCGCCAGCCGCGTGATCGAATCGAGGAGGATCACCACGTCACGCCGGTGCTCGGCCAGCCGCTTGGCCTTCTCGATCACCATCTCGGCCACTTGCACATGCCGAGCGGCGGGTTCATCGAAGGTCGATGAGATGACCTCGCCCTTGACGGAGCGGGCCATGTCGGTCACCTCTTCCGGACGCTCGTCGATCAGGAGCACGATCAGATAGACCTCAGGATGATTGCCCGCGATCGCGTGCGCGATGTTCTGCAGCATCATGGTCTTGCCGGTCCGCGGCGGCGACACGATGAGCCCGCGCTGGCCCTTGCCCAAGGGCGCGATCAGATCGATCACCCGCGTCGTGTAGTCCTTCACCGTCGGGTCTTCGACCTCCAGCCTCAGTTTCTCGTCCGGATAAAGCGGCGTCAGATTGTCGAAGTTGATGCGGTGCCGCACCTTGTCCGGATGATCGAAATTGATGGTGTTGACCTTGAGCAGCGCGAAATAGCGCTCGCCATCCTTGGGCGATCTGATCTGCCCTTCCACGGTGTCGCCGGTCCTCAGGCCGAAACGCCTGACCTGGCTCGGGCTGACATAGATGTCGTCCGGGCCGGGCAGGTAATTTGCCTCGGGGCTCCTGAGAAAGCCGAAGCCGTCCTGCAATATCTCCAGCACGCCGTCGCCGAAGATCGCCGTATCGTTCTCGGCGAGCTGCTTCAAAATCGCGAACATCATGTCCTGGCGACGAAGCGCGCTCGCATTTTCGACCTGAAGCTCCTCTGCGAAATTGAGCAGCTCGGCCGGTGACTTCCGCTTCAGTTCTTGGAGATGCATCTGTGCCCTGGATTCGGATCGGTGGTGGTTGGATGGATCGGTGGCAAACTGGGTTTGGAGGGAGCCGCGCCGCATGGCCGATCTGCCACGGCGCCCGAGAGCGGGAATCGACACCCGATTGAACGCTCTCCCAGAGGGACTTTCGTACGGCTGGCTGCGGTTGAGTTGCCGAGGAGGGCGTTTGCCGCCGGGATCGCAATTCCCGTGCGCGGGCGTCTTGTCGGAGTTATTTAGCGAATGCTGCGGCGGAAGTCAAATCTTCAGGGAAAAGCAACGCCCCGTCTGTTTAGAATGGCTTAACCACCACGAGGATCACGATCAGGACCATGGCCAAGGTCGGCAGCTCGTTGACGATCCGGTAAAAGCGGCTGCCATGCCGATTGCGATCCTGGGCGAAGGCGTCGAGCCATCGTCCCATCAAACCGTGCATGACAAGAAGCGTGGCGGCGATCGCGAGCTTCAGATGCAGCCAACCTCCGGCCCAATCGACGGCGCCAGGCATGGCCAACATAAGCGCGCCAGTGACCAAGGTGACCAGAAGGGCGGGATGCATGATCGTCCGATAGAGCCGGCGCTCCATCACCTTGAAGGTCTCCGATTGCTGCGATGCGGCCGCCACGCCCGCATGATAGACGAAGAGCCGGGGTAGATAGAGCAGCCCCGCCATCCAGGCGATTACGCCTATGACGTGGAGCGCCTTGACCCAGAGATAGACGGGTGCCAGCGCGTCCACTTCTAAGAATGCCCAAGGGCGCAGCCCCGATAGCCGTGGGGGCAGTGGCGCGTTCCCGTGCTCGAGGCAAGTCCCGGACCACGCGCGAGCGCCTCGCGGACCAGCTCCGCCAGTCCCTCGATGAAGTGCGTGCTGGTCGACACCGTCGGCACGCGCCGATAGACGGGAACGCCAGCCTCGCGGGCGAGATGCGCATATTCGATGTCAAGCTCAACCAAGGTCTCGGAGTGCTCCGAGACGAACGCGATCGGCGCCACCACCACCGCCCGGCCCTCTCTTCCCGCGCGCCGGATCTCGTCATCGGTCGCAGGTCCGATCCAGCGCAACGGCCCTACCCGGCTTTGATAGCAGAGCTGCCAGTCGAGCTCGGGCAGGCCGAGCATGCGCACAAGCGCCGCAGCCGTCTCCTCGACCTGGCGCTGATAGGGATCGCCCGCCGCGATCACCCGCTCGGGCAGCCCATGGGCGGTCAGCAGAAGGCGCACGTTTCGGATTCCGCCGATGGAATCCAGCCCTTGTCGGGTGTTTTGGGCCAGCGCCGCAATGAAGCCTGCCTCGGTCGGGTAACAGCAAATGGCGCTGGCCGCGGCCGCCAGCCCGACCTTCTGCGCGACACCTTGCCAGTCCGCGAACGAAGAGCCCGTGGTGGTGGTTGAGAATTGTGGATAGAGCGGCAACAGCACCAGCCGCTTGGGATCGAACTCCTTCACCTCCGAGGCCACCTGTTCGGCACGCGGCTTCCAATAGCGCATGCATACGAAGGCGCGAACATCACCTATTGCGCCGAGCGCGGTTTGCAGCGCCTGGGCCTGTGCCAAGCTATTGGCAAGCAGGGGAGAGCCGCCGCCAAGCTTGGCGTAAATTTCGCGCGCCGCGACCGCGCGCCGCCCGGCTATCCCGGCCGCAAGCGGACGCCGCAACAAGGCAGGAACCCGCAAGATCGCCGGATCACTGAACAAGTTGCGCAGAAACGGCTTCACCGCTTCTGGTCCATCCGGACCGCCCAGATTGAAGAGCACGACCGCGATCCGGCTCATTCCGTCTTCCGCCGAATGAAATCGACCAGTCGCTGCACATGCTCGGGCGGTGTCTGCGGAAGGACCCCGTGACCCAGATTGAAAATGAAGGGGCCGTGACCCAGCGCTTCCAGAATGTGCTGCACGCCCTCTTCCAAGGCAGGGCCGCCGACAACCAGCATGGCAGGATCGAGATTGCCCTGGATCGTCACCTTACGCTGCAGCTTGGCGGCAAAGCCGAGCGGAACGGTCGTATCAAGACCTAATCCGCTCGCGCCGGAGGCATCAGCGAAGCGCGCATACCCAAGACCTGCTCCACGCGGAAAGACGATCACCGGCACCTCCGGATGGAGCGCTTTCAACCTCGCGACCATGCACCTCAATGGTGAAAAGCTCCACCGCTCGAACTCCGGCTCGCTAAGCAAGCCGGCCCAGCTATCGAAGATCTGTAGGATCTCGGCTCCGGCTTTAACCTGAGCCGAGAGATAGGCCACCGTTGTGTCCACCAACAGGTTGACCAGCTTCTGGAAGCGCTCGGGCGCACCTAAAGCCCAACGCTTGGCTTCCAAGAACTCCTTGGAGCCTCCGCCCTCGATCATATAGGCGGCCACTGTCCAGGGCGCACCGGCAAAGCCGATCAGCGCCACTGCAGGCGGCAGAGCCTCCTTGACCCTGCCGACCGTCTCCATCACAGGCGCCAGCCGTTCCACGATTCCCTCCGGCTGCAACCGATTGAACATCTCCGGAACTAGCGGATCGAGAATCGGACCTTGCCCCTCCTCGAACCGAAGCGGCTGACCCAGCGCCCAAGGCACCACCAGTATATCCGAGAAGAGGATCGCTCCATCCAGAGCGAACCGACGAATAGGCTGCACGGTGGCTTCGCTCGCCAGCTCAGGCGTGAAGCAAAGATCAAGAAACGTACCCGCCTTGGCGCGCAACGCACGGTATTCCGGCAGATAGCGCCCGGCCTGACGCATCAGCCAAACCGGGCTCGGCTGCACGCGCTCACCCGCAAGTGCGCGCAAAAGCGGTTTTGCGAAGGTCTGAATCACCGTGTGTCGATGTCGATGCTGTAAAGCGGAATGTGAGTTAAGGAGGCCTTCCTTCTACAAACCCTCTTACTAAAAAGAAAGGATGGGAGTGATGGTAGAGATCGCAGAGCTGGGGATTGAATTTTACCTATGGGGCTGTCCCCAGGTGCGAGCATCAAGCGAGGAGACGGGTGGCTGCGTTGTGGCCAGACACGATGAATTCCCCAGGTATAGGCGGGAGTAGAGGCCTCGGGTTGCGCATTGGGAAAGTCGGGGATAAAGCCCCTCTTTACGGCCTTATATGCATACTTCTCCCGGGTTGGGGAAAGCGTCTTTCCCAGCGTATAATCTGGCAGGGATATTGTTCTTTTCCGGGGACGAACTCCAGTTGCCAGGGTTTCAAGCCATCCACCCACAAGTAGGAGTACAGGTTTTCAAGTGATTCGAAAGTTTCATCTTCATCTCGTCTCTGATTCGACCGGCGAAACCGTGACTGCAGTTGCTCGTGCCTGCCTGGTGCAGTTCGAAGGGGTGGAGGTGGTGGAGCACACCTGGACCCTGGTGCGAACGCAGGGCCAGGTCGAGAAGGTCTTGGCGGGGTTGGCGATCAGTCCCGGCGTCGTTTTGTTCACGATGGTCAATGACAACCTACGCGCGGCGCTTCGGGAAGGCTGCCGGCTGCTGCAGATGCCATGCATTCCGGTTCTGGATCCGGTGATCTCGGCGCTTGCCAATCACCTCGGGCTTCAGGCGCAAGGCCAACCAGGCCGTCAGCATGCGCTCGACGCAGAGTACTTCCAGCGCATCGACGCGATGAGCTTCGCTCTGGCGCATGACGATGGGCAGTCGACCGGGGACCTCGAGGCCGCGGATGTCGTGTTGGTGGGGGTTTCGCGCACCTCGAAGACGCCGACCTGCATCTATCTTGCCAATCGCGGGATCAAGGCGGCAAATGTGCCGACTGTGCCCGGTTGCTCGCTTCCCCCCGAGCTACTCGAGAGCCGCGGTCCCCTAATTGTTGGGCTGACGAAGGATCCGGCGCAGCTCGTCCAGGTCCGGCGTAACCGGCTGCGCGTCCTTGCGCAGGACGAAGAGACCGATTATGTCGATCCCGACGCGGTCCGGCGCGAGGTTGCCGAAGCGCGCAGGCTTTGCACCGCCCATGGCTGGCCCGTGATCGATGTTAGCCGCCGGTCGATCGAGGAAACAGCCGCCGCGATCATCCAACTGCTCTCCCGTCACCGCGGCGGCGAAGCCTTCCTGGCGGATGCATCGCTGACGTGACGGAAGAGCCAAAACGGATCGCAGGCAGCCGCTCGGACCTGGTTCTTGCCTCCGGCAGCACGATACGCGCACAGTTGCTGTGCCGAGCCGCGGTGCCGTTTCTACAAGACCCGCCCGAGATCGACGAAGCAGCGGCGAAAGCCGCCCTTTGCCAAGCGGGAGCGAAAGCGGACGAAGCGGCGCTGGAATTGGCACGCCTCAAGGCCATGGCGGTTTGCCCGCGCCACCCCAACCGGATTGTGCTCGGCACCGATCAACTTCTCATATGCGAGGGGGAGTGGCTGGACAAGCCGGGGTCCCGAGCGCGGGCGTTCGAGCAACTCGAGCGGCTTTCCGGCCGTCGCCACACCCTCGCGACCGCCCTGATCCTGCTACGTGCCGGCCGGCCGGTCTGGTCGCATCTGGAGACGCCGGAGGTGCAGATGCGCCAGCTTACCACCGGCCTGATCACGGCCTATCTCGATGTCGCGGGGGAATCGGCGCTGCAAAGCGTGGGTGCCTATCAGCTCGAAGGACCAGGGGCACAACTTCTGGAAAGCATAACCGGCGACGTCTTTGCCGTGCTCGGCCTGCCGATGCTGCCTCTTCTGGCCGCGCTGCGACGCGAGGGGTTGCTGCCGTGATCCCTACCGGGCATACGCGGCTGGCGGGGGTGATGGGCTGGCCGGTCTCGCATTCGCTCTCGCCCCGAGTGCACGGCTATTGGCTCCGGCACTATGGCATCGATGGCGCCTATCTGCCGTTGGCCGTGCGCCCGGAACGGCTGGTCTCGGCGCTCCGAGCCCTGCCCGATCTTGGCTTTGTCGGCTGCAATCTGACCCTGCCGCACAAAGAGACGGCGCTTTTGCACTTGGATGAAGTGGAGCCGCAGGCGCGCCAGATCGGCGCGGTCAACACCGTTCGCGTCACGCCCAAGGGCACCTTGCTCGGGTGGAACACGGATGTCGGGGGTTATGCCGAGAGTCTCGGAGCCGCGCTACCTGGTTGGAGCATCGAAGGGCAAGTCGCCTGTGTCATCGGGGCAGGCGGGGCGGCGCGCGCCGTGGTCGCCGCGTTGATCCAGCTGGGCGCCTCGGAGATCCGGCTGGTCAATCGCACGCCCGAACGGGCGAGAGAGCTAGGGCGCATGCTTGCCGGCCCGATCTGCGTCTTTGCCTTCTCGGAGATGGCAGATGCGCTCTGCGATGCAGCACTCCTGGTCAACACCACGACGCTCGGCATGAGCGGGCAACCGCCCTTGGCGATCGATCTGGGTCCTCTTCCTGCTGGTTCGGTGGTCAGCGACATTGTCTATACGCCCCTGGAGACGCCTTTGCTGGCCCTTGCGCGAGCTCGGGGCCATAGGGTCGTGGACGGGCTTGGCATGTTGCTGCATCAGGCCGTGCCGGGCTTCGAGGCGTGGTTCGGCCGACGCCCGGAGGTCACCGCGGAGCTGCGGGACTTCGTGCTGTCGCGGTCATGAAAATCCTCGGCCTTACCGGCTCCATCGGCATGGGCAAGACCACGGCGGCCATGCTGCTGCGGCGTCTCGGCGTTCCCGTGCATGAGGCCGATCAGGCGGTGCATCGTCTGTTGGGCCCGGGCGGGGGGGCGGTGAAGTTCGTTGGCGCGGCCTTCCCCGGAGTCGTCAAGAAAGGGGCGATCGACCGTAAAGCGCTTGGCGCACGGGTCTTCCGCGATGCGGAGGCAATGGAGAGGCTCGAGCAGATACTGCATCCGCTGGTGCGCGAGGACAGCAAGAAGTTCCTGAAACAGGCGCGTCGGCGGCGTCGGCCCATTGCGGTGCTTGATGTGCCGCTGCTCTTTGAGGTCGGACGCGATCGCGACTGCGATGCAACTCTCGTAGTCACGGCGCCTGGTTTCGTGCAACGGGCGCGGGTGCTGGCGCGGCCGCAGATGACGGAGCGGCGCTTGGCGGAGGTGCTGGCGCGCCAGATGCCGGACGCCGAAAAGCGCCGCCGCGCCGATTTCATCGTGCCGACCGGTCTCGGCCGTCGCCGCACCTTGCGCGGTCTGATCGGCGTGCTAAAAGGGTTGAGGCGCCATACCTCGAAGGGGAGGCGCCGACGTCGGCCCTAGCCGCCAGGAAGATCATGCGCGAGATCGTGCTCGACACCGAGACCACGGGCCTGGAGCCAGAGCTCGGTCATCGCGTGGTAGAAATCGCCTGCATAGAGCTGAACAATCATCTACCGGTGGGCATGCCCAAACGCTGGTATCTCAATCCCGAGCGGGAGATGCCCAGCGATGCCTTCGCCGTGCACGGCATTGATGCCGATTTCTTGAGGACGCAGCCGCGCTTTGCCGAAATCGCGGACGAGTTCCTCGCCTTCATCGAGGGCGCTCCCTTGGTGATCCACAATGCGGGTTTCGACCTGAGCTTTCTGAATTTCGAGCTTGCTCGCGCGGGCCGGTCCCCGCTGCCGCCCGGCATCGCCATCGATACCTTGGAGATTGCGCGGCGGAAGTTCCCGGGAGCGCAGGCCAGCCTGGATGCGCTCTGCCGGCGCTTCGGCATCGACAATTCTGCCCGCACCAAGCACGGCGCGCTCCTGGATGCAGAGCTCTTGGCGGAGGTCTACCTAGAGCTGGTCGGCGGGCGTCAGCCGGGACTGGAGCTGATCGCTGGAACGGCAATGGATGGACGGCCGAGCCTGCGCCTTCGGCGTGAACCGCGAGCGCCGCGGCCACACGCGCCGAGCACGGAGGAACTGGCTGCCCACGCGGCACTGCTCGCACGGCTCGTATCGCCGATTTGGCTATCCTGAAGGTGACTAAGCCAAGGCGCTTGTGCCTTGGCGCAGACGCTGTGCGCGATAAAGCTGAACGAAGTCGATCGGATTGACCAGAAGCGGCGCATAGCCGCCGTCCTGCGTGGCGGCGGAGACGATCGCTCTGGCATAGGGAAAGAGGATGCGCGGGCATTCAATCAGTAGCACAGGCTCGACCGCCTCGGCCGGCACCCCGTTCAACTGGAAGACGCCGGCATAGTCGACCTCGACCAAGAAAGCGGTCGCACCTTCGCGGCTGGCCTCCGCGCGCACGACCAGGCTGACTTCATAGCCATGCTCGCCCAGCGAGCGGGCCCTCACATCCACATCAACGCGCCCTTGCGGGGCGGCGAGGCCGGCTGCGGAAGCCGTCGGCGCCCCGGGATTCTCGAAGGAAAGGTCTTTGAGATATTGAGCCAGGACCGTGATGGGGGGCTGTCCAGGAGCGCGCTCGGTGACCCCGGGGGCGCTCTGCCCCTCGCCTGCAGTCTTGTGGCCAGCTCCCTGCTCCTCGGCGGTCATTCTCGAGAGTCTCCTATTGGATCTCGCCCACGCGCGGGCGCGGCTCTAGCACGGAACCGACCAGGGCTCAATCCTCGGCCTGATCGGGAGGCTGGTGCGGATCGAAGCGAACCCACTCCCCGTTGGCCACGGAACGGCCGGTCAGGCCGCGGATCACCCCCCAATGCGTGACCACCAGCAACTCTCCCCAGTCCTCAAGAGCCGCGACCCGTTCGCGAAAGTGCAAGCAACGATGAGCAAACGCGTCCTCGCTCTCACCCGGGCGCCACCATTCTTCTTCGAAATCGGAGAACTGATGCTGCGGCCAGCGCTGCAGCAGTCGGGATCGTGCCGTGCCGATGTCACAAGCGAAATGCCCGCGCTCGCCAATCAATGGCTCAACGGCGACCGGTAGCCCGAGGCGCGAAACCAGGATCTCGGCCGTTTCCAAGGCCCGGACATAGGGGCTCGCGACCACCCGCCGCAGCCCCTGCCCTGCCAGGTTCTCCGCCGCCGTCCGGATCTGCCGCCGGCCTTCCGCCGTGAGTCCTGGATCGACTATGCCCGGATCGATCCGGGTCAAGCCGAACACAGCATTGAAAATGGTCTGGCCGTGGCGTAACAGGATCATCGGTCTTTCGCGGAGCGGGCACCAAGATCAGGCCCGGCCTCCTTCCAAAGGGGGCCTCGCTTGCCCTTTGCCCCCGGAGCCCTTATTTACATGGGGTAGATCGGCCGTTCACCTCCCTCGAAAAAACACAAGGTAGGGAGCGACGGGCCGGCCTCAGGGCCGTTGATCAGTCAGGCCCCCAGGTGGGACCCCCTTTTTGAGCCGGTTGCGGGGCAGCATGGAAGGCAGTTTCCCATTTCTCGAGATCATTTTGTTCGCAATGGTGGCGGGCTTCCTGGTGCTGCGGCTGCGCAGCGTCCTTGGCCGACGCACCGGCCATGAGCGTCGCCGCCCCGATCCGATCAGCTCCCGTACCGCCGCCGATGAGGCCCGCGAGCGCGATACGGTCGTTCCGATGCCTGAGCGCGGGCGCGTCTCGGGGCGCGAAGATACGGCGCCTGCCCTCGCCAATTCGGGTGCGCTTGCGGGCATCGCGCAAATTCGTTCGATCGACCGCGGTTTCGACGCCGGCGAATTCACCCAAGGCGCCCGGCGCGCCTTCGAGATGATCGTGGAGGCGTTCGCGAAGGGCGATTCCAATATGTTGCGCCCGCTGCTCTCCGATGAGGTCTTCGCTCAGTTCGATGGAGCCATAAGAGCGCGCGAGGAGGCCCGTCAGACCCTCTCGACCACACTGGTCGGCATACGCGAGGCCGAGATCGTCGATGCCGCTCTTGAGGACCGAACCGCTCAGGTGTCGGTCAAGTTCGTCACCGAACAGATCAATGTCACCCGCGATGCCGAGGGCCGGGTGGTCGAGGGCGACCCTTCCGCGGTGGCGATCGTAACCGACATCTGGACGTTCGCGCGCAAGACCTCCTCGCGCGATCCCAACTGGCTCCTGGTAGCGACCCGCAGCCCGGGCTGATACAAAGGTCCCGGTTTCCACCGTTGCACGGCCGATCATGCGCGCCCGGGACTTCGCCGCGCTGTTGCTTGTCCTGCCGCTTACGCTCGCCTGCGAGCCCAAGCCGCAGATTGCGCCGCCGCCTGCGATCATTTCCGAGGAACTGCGACTTGCGCCGGCGCGCTTTGCCGATCTGCCGGGCTGGGAGGAAGATCGGATCATCGAAGCGCTGCCGGCCTTGCAACGGTCTTGCGCGCGCATTCTCCGGATCGCGCCTGAGGCAGGCATCGGGCCGCGCGCGATCGGCGGCGCCGCGAGGGATTGGCAAGGACCCTGCCGTGACCTGGCATCGGTTGCCCCCGGCGATGAAACGGCACTTCGCCGCGTGCTCGAAGATCGGCTCCAGCCGGTTCAGGTAACGGCCGGGAGCGAGCCTGAAGGGATCTTCACAGGCTATTACGAGGTGGAGTTGGAAGGCGCGCGAGCACCCTCTGCCCGCTTTACGGTCCCGCTCTATCGCCGTCCAGGCGAGCTGCTCTCGGCCAGCCTCGGCGATTTCGCCGACGATCTTGCGGGCCGGACAATTTTCGGACGTGCCGAGGGCGGGCGTTTCGTTCCTTATGCCAGCCGCGAGGAGATCGAGGGGGGTGCACTTACCGGCCGCGGGCTCGAGCTACTTTGGCTCGCCGATCCGGCCGAGGCATTCTTGCTGCATGTGCAGGGATCGGGCCGCGTGCGTCTGGTCGAAGGCGGTGCCACCCGGGTCGGGTTCGCGGCCGCGAATGGGCATCCCTTCTTTCCCATCGGCCGCGCCCTGATCGATCGCGGGACCCTGCCAAAAGACAAGGCCTCGATGCCCGATATACTGGCCTGGCTGCGGGCGCATCCCGAAGAAGCGAGGCGGGTCATGCAGTTGAACCGGCGTTACATTTTTTTCCGGGAGATCGATGGCGAGGGCCCGGTCGGCGCGGAGGGCGTGGCGCTGACCCCTGGTCGCAGCCTTGCGGTCGATACCTCGCTGTTGCCGCTGGGCGCGCCGGTCTGGCTCGATACGCACTGGCCAGCCGATCCTTCCCGCGCGCTCCGACGCCTGATGGTGGCGCAAGATACCGGTTCGGCGATCAGGGGTGCGGTGCGCGGGGATTTTTATTGGGGCACCGGAGCGGCGGCGTTCGCCGAGGCCGGACGGATGAAGAGCGCCGGCCGCTACTGGTTCCTGCTGCCCAAAGCAGTGGCGGCCAGAATCGGACCGACCAGTTGACTGTACGAGGCGTCGGCGGCTTGCTTCTCTACGGCCAAGTCCCGCATGCTGCGCGAACGCGGGAGTGAGATGGGCTCGAAGACATGGCGGAGCGGATCAGGGTCGGCCTCTTCGTCACATGCCTGGTCGATTTGTTCCGGCCATCGGTCGGCTTTGCCTCCGTCAAGTTGCTGGAGGCGGCCGGCTGCGCCGTTGAGGTGCCTCTCGCCCAGACCTGTTGCGGGCAACCCGCCTACAACTCGGGCGATCGCGAGGATGCACGTGCGTTGGCGCGCTTGACCATCGATGCCTTCCAGCCCTGTGCCTATCTGGTGGCACCCTCCGGCTCCTGCGCCGGCATGATCTCGCGGCATTATCCGGCATTGCTGAAGGACGATCCGGTCTATGGGCCGAAAGCCGAGGCGCTGGCCGCACGCGCACATGAGTTGGTCGAGTTCCTGACGCGCATCTTGAGCTTGCAACGCGTGCCTTCCCCGGCGCGCTACGAAGGCCGCGTCACATATCATGATTCTTGCTCGGCTCTGCGCGAGCTGGGGCTCGACGCCGAACCGCGAAAGCTGCTGGATACTGTCGAAGGGCTCAAGCTCGTCGAGTTGCCCGATCGCGAGGCCTGTTGTGGTTTCGGCGGCACTTTTTGCGTGAAATATCCGGAGATCTCGACCCGGATGGTCGAGGCGAAGACTGCGGCCATCGCCGCCACCGGCGCGAACACCCTCGCATCGGCCGATCTTGGCTGTCTCATGAACATCGCCGGTCGATTGCGTCGCGAAGGCAAGAAGACGCAAGTGCGCCACATCGCCGAGATTCTCGCCGGCGTAACTGATGCGCCCGCTATCGGCGCCGGCCGGGGTTGAGAGCGCCTCATGCAGGCGACCTCGCGCGCTTTCAAGGAGAATGTCCATCGCGCTCTCCGCGACCCGGACCTGCAGGCGGCGCTGACGAAGATGCGGCAGGGTTTTGTGGAGCGGCGCGCGACCGCAGCGGCCCGTCTGCCGGAATTCGAGGCCTTGCGCGATCAAGGCCGCGCCATCAAGGACCATACCCTCGCCAATCTCGATTTCTACTTGACGCGCTTTGAGGAGCGGGTAGTTGCCGCCGGCGGTCGGATTCACTGGGCATCCGACGCCGAGGCCGCGCGGACGGCCATATTGGAGATCTGCCGCAAGGCCGGCGCACGCACAGTCACCAAGGGCAAGTCGATGATCGGCGAGGAGATCGCCATCAACGAGCATCTTGCCCTGCACGGAATCGAGCCGGTCGAAACCGATCTTGGCGAATACATCATTCAGCTCCGCGACGAACCACCGAGCCACCTGATCGCGCCGGCAATCCATGTAACCAGGGAGCAGATCGCCGCCAGCTTTCGCAAGGCGCATACCGGTCTCGATCCGGATCGACCACTGCGCGAGCCACGGGCACTTCTGGTTGAGGCGCGCGAGGCGCTGCGCGGTCGCTTCCTCGCCGCCGATGTCGGCATCACCGGGGCCAATTTTCTCATCGCCGAAACAGGCTCGACGGTAATCGTCACCAATGAGGGCAACGGCGATCTGACGCAGAGCCTGCCGCGCGTGCATATCGTGCTGGCCAGCATCGAGAAGTTGGTGCCGAGTCTGGAGGACGCCGCGACGATTCTCAGGCTTCTTGCGCGCTCGGCGACGGGGCAGGAATTCTCTGTCTATACCACCTTCTCCACCGGACCCAGGCGGCCGGGCGATCTCGATGGGCCGGAGGAGTTCCACGTCGTGCTGCTCGACAACGGCCGCAGCCGTATGCTGGGCGGCGAGTTCCAGGACATGCTCCGCTGCATCCGCTGCGGCGCCTGTCTTAATCACTGTCCGATCTATCAATCGGTGGGCGGGCATGCCTATGGTTGGGTCTATACCGGCCCGATGGGCGCGGTGCTGACCCCGGCCTTGATCGGGATCGAGGAAGCGGGGCATCTGCCCAATGCCTCCACCTTCTGCGGGCGCTGCGAATCGGTATGTCCCATGCGCATCCCGCTGCCGAAGATGATGCGTCATTGGCGCGAGCGGGAGTTCGAGCGGCACCTGCAGCCGGCGCGGATGCAGGTCGCCTTGAAGCTCTGGGCATTTCTGGCGCGGCGTCCAGCTCTTTATCGGCTGGCGGTGAGGATCGGCGCCGCTGCGCTCGGCGTGGCAGGCCGACGCGCCGGCGCGTTCGGAAGGCTGCCACTGGCCGGCGGCTGGACGAGGAGCCGCGACCTGCCGGCGCCCGAGGGAGGCAGCTTTCAATCAGCCTGGCGGGCGGGACGGCGGTTATGAGCGACGAACGCCAGGCGATTCTTGCTTCAATCGCGCGCGCGCTTCGGCGCGAAGGGCCGGAGGCCGACGCGCATGCGGAGTTGGAGCTGCGTTTGTCGCAGCCGAAGCCCAATCTCATTCCGCGTCGCGCCGCTGACCTGCCGCATCCTGAGCGCGTCGCTCTCTTTGCCACGATGGCGCGCGAGGCCGATGCGACCCTTGCCGAGTTGCCTTCCGCGGAAGCGGCTCCAGCGGCGATCGCTGACTATCTGCGCCGGGAGAATCTGCCGCCTGAGCTGCGCATCGCTCCCGATCCGGTTCTGGAGAAACTGCCCTGGAGCGCATTGCCGCTGCTTTCCGTAAGCTACGGGCGTGCGACCGGCGCGGAGGCGGTATCAGTTACCTCCGCCTTCGCCGGCATCGCCGAAACCGGCACGCTGATGCTGACCTCCGGACCGACCATGCCGACGACGCTCAACTTTCTCCCCGACACCAACATCGTTCTGTTGCGCGCCGCGCGGATCGTCGGAGCCTATGAAGAAGCCTGGACCCTGCTGCGGCAAACCGGGGCGATGCCGCGCACCGTCAATTTCATCACCGGACCCTCGCGCAGCGCCGATATCGAGCAGACCCTGCAGCTTGGCGCGCACGGGCCGCGCCGGCTTCATATCCTGTTGATCCATGCGGGGCCGGCGGACTAGTCGCGATGAGCGGGAGCTCTGGCGGCGCGCCACGCGCGACGTCACGGCTTGGCGCAAGCCGGAATCGCCTGAGGAGGCACCCTCCCCCATGCGGCCACAGGGCGCCGAGACGCTTAAGCGCCGCGCCAAGGCCGCGCCGCAGCAGCGGACCGGTTCCGCGGGCGCGCAACCGGAGCTGGCGCCGGGTGACGTGATCGGTGTCGATCGGCGTCTGGCGGAGCGGCTGAGGCGCGGGCGATTGCCCATCCAATCCACTCTCGATCTGCATGGACTGACCCAGAGCGAAGCGCACGCGGCGGTGGATAGATTCATCGCGCGCGGTGCCGAGCGGGGCCTGCGCGCCGTCCTGATCGTCACCGGCAAGGGCCGGGAAGCTGGCGGCGTTCTTAAATCGGCGCTGCCGCGCTGGCTGAACGAGGCGCCCATGCGCGGACATGTGCTGGCAATGGCCGAGGCGCAGCCCGAGCATGGCGGGGCGGGCGCGCTTTATGTCCTCTTGCGACGCCGGAGGGGATCGAAGTGACGCCATTCGGCGCCAAGCTGCGCGACCTGAGACGCGCGCGTGGGATTCAGCTGAAGGAGATGGCCAAGGGACTTGGCGTTTCGGCCGCATATCTCTCGGCCCTGGAGCATGGGCACCGAGGGCGTCCGAATCGCGCCTTCGTCCATCGCATCTGTGCTTATTTCAACATCATCTGGGATGAGGCCGAGGAGCTGCAGGAGCTGGCGCAGCTTTCTCATCCGCGCGTGACGGTCGACACCGCCGGCCTCTCGCCCGAGGCAACCGAGCTTGCCAATCGTCTCGCTGAGCGCATCGAGAAGCTTGATCCCGAGACGGTACGTCGCATGCTCGAAATCCTCGATGGCGGGAGCTGACCCGCGCCACAAACCGGACCAGCGGCCCCTCTCTAGAGCCGCACCGTCCGCAAGCGGATCGCATTGGCGATAACGCTGACCGATGACAGCGCCATGGCGGCTGCGGCGATGATCGGCGAAAGCAGAATGCCCGTAAACGGGTAGAGCGCTCCGGCCGCGACCGGCACGCCCAGCGAATTGTAGATGAAGGCCAAGAACAGGTTTTGGCGGATGTTGCGCATGGTCAGGTGCGACAGCCGCCGCGCCCGCGCAATCCCCGTCAGATCGCCCTTGATGAGCGTGACACCCGCGCTCTCCATCGCGACGTCGGTGCCGGTCCCCATTGCAATCCCGACATCGGCCGCCGCAAGGGCGGGCGCGTCGTTGACGCCGTCGCCGGCCATCGCCACTACCCGGCCTTGGGCCTTGTAACGCTGCACCACGGCACTCTTCTGATCGGGGAGGATCTCGGCCTCCAGCTCTTCGATGCCCAGCCGCCTTGCGACCGCGCGCGCCGTCGTCCAGTTGTCGCCGGTCAGCATCACCACCTGCACGCCTTCGGCCTTCAGCGCGGCGAGCGCCTCGGGCGTTGAAGACTTGACCGGATCGGCGATTGCGATCGTTCCGGCGATCCGGCCGTCGATCCCTACGAAGATCGCGGTGGCTCCGTCCTGGCGGAGCCGCTCGGCCGCATCGGCCATTGCCGCGACATCGATCCGATGCTCGCCCAGAAAGCCCGCGTTGCCGATGATCACGCGCCGGCTCTCGACCATGCCTAGCGCACCCTTTCCGGAGGGCGAATCGAACTCCGATACGGGTGCAAGCGCGCGCCCCTCTTTCTCCGCGGCGGCGACGATGGCGGCAGCCAGCGGATGCTCGCTTGCCCGCTCGACGCTGGCGGCAAGCCGCAAGAGCTCTTCTGAGGGAATTCCCGACATCGGCACCACTGCGATCACCGCCGGCTTGCCCTCGGTCAATGTACCTGTCTTGTCAACCAGCAGAGTGTCGACCTTTTCCATATGTTCGAGCGCCTCGGCATTCTTGATCAGGACGCCGGCTTGGGCGCCGCGACCGACGGCGACCATGATCGACATCGGGGTGGCCAGCCCGAGCGCGCAGGGGCAGGCGATGATCAAGACCGTGACCGCGGCGACGAGCCCGAAGGAGAATCGGGGCTCCGGTCCCCAGATCCCCCAGGCCACGAAGGCCAAAACGGCGACGGCAATCACCGCCGGCACGAACCATCCGGATACCTGGTCCGCCAAGCGTTGAATTGGCGCCCGGCTGCGCTGCGCTTCCGCGACCAACTGGACGATCTGCGCCAGCAAGGTATCACGGCCGACTTTCTCGGCCTCGATGACGAGCGTGCCACTCTGGTTGATGGTGCCGCCGATCACCTTGACCCCGATGATCTTGGTGACGGGCATCGATTCGCCTGTCACCATCGATTCATCGACCGAGCTGCGGCCCTCGCGCACCACACCGTCGACTGGCATCTTCTCGCCTGGCCGCACACGCAAACGGTCCCCGACCACCACCGTCTCGAGCGGAACTTCCTCCTCGGCGCCATTTGGGCCGAGGCGTCTTGCGGTCTTTGGCGCGAGGTCGAGCAGCGCGCGTATGGCGCCGCTTGTCGTCTCGCGCGCGCGCAGTTCCAATACCTGGCCCAGAAGGACCAGCACGGTGATCACCGCCGCGGCTTCGAAATAGACAGCGACCGAGCCATCCGCGCTCCTGAAAGCCGCCGGAAAGATCTCCGGCGCCAGGGTCGCGACGACGCTGTAGACCCAGGCCACGCCGGTGCCCATGGCGATCAGCGTGAACATGTTGAGATTGCGGGTCACCAGCGAGTTCCAGGCGCGTACGAAGAAGGGCCAGCCGGCCCAAAGCACGACCGGGGTGGCAAAGACGAATTGCAGCCAGTTGGAGAGCTGCTGACCCAAATAATGACGCAGACCCGTCACATGACCGCCCATCTCCAAGCCGACGACCGGCAGCGCCAAGAGAAGGCCGATCCACAATCGGCGCGTCATGTCGCGGAGTTCCGGATTGGGACCGGCCTCGGCCGTTGCCATGACAGGCTCCAAGGCCATGCCGCAGATCGGGCAGGATCCGGGGCCGACCTGGCGGATTTGGGGATGCATCGGGCAGGTATAGATGGTGCCCGCGGGCACCGCCTCGGCCGCGGTGGGTACCTTCGTCAGATAGCGGCTCGGATCGGCCTCGAAGCGCCCGCGGCAACGGGCCGAGCAGAAGTAGTAGGGGCGGCCGGCATGCGTGGCCTTGTGTGGGGTGGTGTGTGAGTCGACCGCCATGCCGCAGACCGGATCCCTCACGGTGTCCGTGGTTGCGAGCGTACCCGGCCTATCCAAGCGATCGCGATCTTGTCGTCGATGCTCGCGGAGATCGGTGTCGGAATTCATCGGGAAGCTCCTGTCGTTCGGAAGCAGCCGGCGGTCCTAAAGAATGTACTTGCTCAGATCCACATTTTTGGCGAGCGGCCCCACGCGCTCCTGAACATAGCCTGCGTCGATGGTGATGGCGGTGCCGCCGCGATCGCTGGCGGTGAAGCTGATCTCCTCGAGCAATCGCTCCATCACCGTGTGCAGCCGGCGCGCGCCGATATTCTCGACCGAGGCGTTGATCTCGGCGGCGAGCGTAGCCAGCGCCTCGACCGCATCCTCGGTGAAAGTCAAGGTTACATCCTCGGTCTTCATCAGCGCCTGATATTGCTTGACCAGACTTGCCTCGGGCTCGGTCAGAATGCGGCGGAAATCCTCGCGGGTCAGAGGATCGAGCTCGACCCGGATCGGCAGCCGGCCTTGAAGCTCGGGCAGCAGGTCCGAGGGCTTGGCCATGTGGAAGGCGCCCGACGCGATGAAGAGGATATGGTCGGTCTTTACCGCGCCATGCTTGGTGGCGACCGTGGTGCCTTCGATCAGCGGCAGGAGATCGCGCTGCACGCCCTCGCGGCTGACATCGGCGCCGATGCGCTCGGAGCGCGCCGAGATCTTGTCGATCTCGTCGATGAAGACGATGCCATTCTGCTCGACCGCGGCGATGGCCTCGCGCACCACCCTTTCCTGGTCCAGAAGTTTGTCCGATTCCTCGGCCATGAGGAGATCATAGGATTGCGCCACGGTCATCCGCTTCGGCTTCATGCGTTGGCCGAAGGCCTGGCCCAATATTTCGTTGAGGTTGATCATTCCCATCTGGGCGCCGGGCATCCCAGGAATCTCGAAAGTCGGCAGCGCACCCGAGCCGCTGTCGCGCACTTGGACCTCGACCTCCTTCTCCGACAACTGGCCTTCCCGCAGCATCTTGCGGAATTTGGCGCGGGTCTCGGTCGATGCGTTCTGCCCGACGAGCGCGTCGATCACCCGTTCCTCCGCCGCAAGCTCGGCCTTGGCCGAGACCTCACGCCTGAGGCGCTCACGCACCATCAGGATTGCGCCCTCCAGCAGGTCGCGGACGATTTGCTCGACATCCCGGCCGACATAGCCGACCTCGGTGAACTTCGTTGCCTCCACCTTCAGGAACGGCGCCTGGGCAAGGCGCGCCAAGCGCCTCGCGATCTCGGTCTTGCCGACGCCGGTCGGGCCGATCATCAGGATGTTCTTCGGCAGCACCTCTTCGCGCAACGCCTCGGGGAGTTGCTGGCGACGCCAGCGGTTGCGCAGCGCGATTGCGACCGCCCGCTTGGCCTCGTGCTGCCCGATAATGAAGCGGTCAAGCTCGGAGACGATCTCGCGCGGGCTAAAGGCGGTCATAATTTTTCGACCACGATATTCTGATTGGTGTAGATACAGATATCGGCGGCGATCTTCATTGCTCGGCGCGCGATCGCCTCGGCGTCCAGCTCGTCCAAGGAAATAAGGGCGCGTGCGGCGGCCAGCGCGAAACTTCCGCCCGACCCGATGCCGATCAACCCATCCTCGGGCTCCAGGACATCGCCGGTGCCGGTCAGGACCAGCGACACGCCCCGGTCGGCGACCGCCATCATCGCCTCGAGGCGCCTCAAAAAGCGGTCGGTGCGCCAATCCTTCGCCAGCTCGACACAGGCGCGGGTCAGCTGGCCCGGATGTTGCTCCAATTTTGCCTCCAGCCTCTCGAACAAGGTGAAGGCGTCCGCGGTGGCGCCGGCAAAGCCGGCGATCACGTCGCCCTTTCCAAGGCGGCGGACTTTCTTGGCGTTCGACTTGATCACGGTCTGGCCGAAGCTGACTTGGCCGTCACCGGCGACCACCACCGAACCGCCTTTTCGGACACAAAGGATGGTGGTGCCGTGCCAATCGAGGTTATGGGCTTGGGGCATGCTCTCTCGAAATAAGGGAGACGGCAGCCCGGTTCAAGCATCGATGCTTCTTCCCGCTCTCCAACTCGGAGGCTTGGCGTTGCCAGGGCGTTCCTGTTAGAAACCCGGGTTCTTGCTTCAAGGCATCCCTCCCAGGCTCCATTCAGGAGAAGCATCCTTGCCCATGCGTCGCGCCGAAATCGACCGTTCGACCAAGGAGACCAAGATCCGCGCGACCGTCGATCTCGATGGATCGGGCGCGGCACGAATCAGCACGGGGATCGGCTTCCTCGACCATATGCTGGAGCAACTGGCGCGGCACAGCCTCATCGATATCGAGCTCGAGGCCAAGGGCGATCTTCATATCGACCAGCACCATACGGTGGAGGATACCGGCATCGTCCTGGGTCAGGCGGTCGCCAAGGCGCTTGGCCCACGCGCCGGAATCCGCCGCTATGGCGCGGCGCTGATTCCGATGGACGAGGCATTGACCCGCGTCGCGCTCGACGCCTCCAACCGGCCGTATCTGGTCTGGAAGGTGCTTTTCAAGCGCCCCTCGATCGGCGGCGTCGACAGCGAGCTTTTCCAGGAATGGTTTCGCGCCTTTGCCCAGAATGCCGGGCTGACGCTGCATGTCGAAAATCTCTATGGCGAGAACGGGCATCATATCATCGAGAGTTGCTACAAGGGCCTCGCTCGTGCGCTGAGAGAGGCGATCGAGCCTGACCCGCGCCTTGGCGCCGCCGTGCCGTCGACCAAGGGCAGCTTGTGACGGCTGCGAACTTGTGTATCACCCACACACGATGGGTTGAGGGTAGAGCCTCCTCCCTGACTCTCCCCCTCGAGGGGGGAGGGCTGGGGTGGAGGTGATCCCCGTGGCCTCAATGGTCGCTCTCATCGATTACGGCTCGGGCAATTTGCGCTCGGCCGAGCGGGCCTTGATGCGCGCTGCCGCCGAGAGCGGATACGATGCGGAGATCGACATCACCGCCGATCCGGAGACGGTCGTTCGGGCCGAGCGAATCGTGCTGCCGGGCGTCGGCGCCTTTGCCGACTGCATGACAGGCCTGGCGGCGGTCGCGGGCATGATCGAGGCACTGGACGAAGCGGTGCGCCGGCGCGGAGCGCCCTTTCTCGGCGTTTGCGTTGGCATGCAGCTTCTGGCAAATCAAAGTCTCGAGCATGGTGTGCATCGAGGGCTCGCCTGGATCGAGGGAGAAGTAGAGCGGCTCACTCCGCCCGACAGCACTCTGAAGGTTCCGCATATGGGCTGGAACGAGCTGCGCCTGCGGCGATCCGATCACCCGCTTCTGGCCGGCATCGCCGAAGGCGACCATGCCTATTTCGTTCATTCCTACCACTTGCACACGGGCGATCGCGACTTGGTGCTGGCGGAGGCCGAGTATGGCGGCCCCGTGGTCGCCATGATCGCCAGAGACAATATCGCCGGCACCCAATTCCATCCTGAGAAGAGCCAGCGGGTCGGACTGCGACTCTTGGCCAATTTCCTTACCTGGAGGCCCTGATCCCGCACATGTCCGAGATCGCTGTCGCGCGCATCACCCAGTTCAATGGCCGCGAGCTGACCGAGCTTTGCGAGGCCGCCGACGACGCCATCAGGGCGGGCGGCGGATTCGGCTGGCTCAAGCCGCCGCCCCGCTCGGTCATGGAATCCTATTGGCGCGGCGTGCTCTTGGTCCCCGAACGCCTGCTGTTCATCGGCCGGCTCGACGGCGTGGCGGCGGGGTCCGCGCAACTCCTGCGCCCGGCCCGCAACAATGAGGCGCAAGCCCATGCCGCGACGTTGACGATCAATTTCGTGGCACCTTGGGCGCGCGGGCATGGCCTCGCCCGGCTCCTGACGCGCACCGCCGAAGAGGCCGCGCGAGACGCCGGATTCAAGATCCTCAATCTCGATGTGCGCGAAACTCAAGAGGCGGCGATCCAGCTCTATGAATCCTTCGGCTATGAGCGCTGGGGACGACATCCGCTCTACGCCATGGTCGAGGGCAAGCCTGTCGCCGGCCTCTTCTACTTCAAGCGCCTCGACGGCAAGGCCGAATGATCCTCTACCCGGCGATCGACCTGAAGAACGGCAAATGCGTGCGCCTGCGGCAAGGCGAGCTCGGCAGCGCCCAGATCTATGCGGAGGACCCCGCCGCGCAGGCCCTGACCTTCGCCGCCGCCGGCGCCACCCATCTGCATCTGGTCGATCTTGACGGGGCGGTCGAGGGCCGTGCGGTCAATGCTGCGGCCGTCCGGCGCATCCTCGCGGCCACGCGGCTTGCCGTGCAACTGGGCGGAGGCATCCGCGATCTCGCTGAAGTGGAGCGCTGGATCGATGCCGGGATCGACCGGGTCGTGCTCGGGACCTTGGCCGTGCGTGCCCCCGATCTCCTCAGGGAGGCCTGCCGTCGCTTTCCCGGCCGCATTGCAGTCGCGATCGACACCCGCGAGGGTCAAGTGCGCAGCGCCGGCTGGACCGAGGTCGAGGCGCTGACGCCGCTCGATCTCGCCCGGCGGGCCGAGGCGTCGGGTGCCGCGGCCGTGATCCATACCGAGATCGGCCGCGACGGCATGCTGGCGGGGGCGGATATCGCCGCGACCGCCGCACTTGCCAAGGCCGTCGATTTGCCCGTCATCCTTTCCGGGGGGATCTCGAGCCTCGAGGATCTTCGCCGCGCCAAGGCGGCCGGGCTCGCCGGCGCGATCCTCGGCCGCGCGCTCTATGAGGGCCGGATCGGGCTTGAAGAAGCGCTGGCCCTATGCTGAAGCGCCGCGTCATCCCGTGTCTCGACGTCAAGGCCGGCCGCACCGTCAAGGGCATCGGATTCGTTGATCTGAAGGACGCGGGCGATCCCGTCGAGCTGGCGCGGCGCTACGACGAGGAGGGCGCCGACGAGTTGATCTTTCTCGACATCACCGCTTCGGTCGAGGGGCGGGGGACGCTGTTGGAGCTGGTGCGGCGCACCGCCGCCGAATGCTTCATGCCGCTCACCGTCGGCGGCGGCGTTTCGTCCGTCGAGGATGTACGCCAGCTTCTCTTGGCCGGCGCCGACAAGGTTTCGATCAACACCGCGGCCGTGAGGGATCCCGAGTTGGTCCACCGCGCCGCGGCCAAGTTCGGCAGCCAGTGCATCACCATCGCCATCGACGCCAAAGAGACCGGTCCCAACCGTTGGGAGGTGTTCACTCATGGCGGGCGCAAGCCAACCGACCTCGATGCCGTCGCCTGGGCGGAGCGCATGGCCGAGATGGGCGCCGGCGAAATCCTTTTGACCTCAATGGATCGCGACGGCACTGAAGCCGGCTATGACCTGGCGCTGACGCGGCGGGTCGTCAATGCCGTGCCGGTGCCCGTGATCGCCTCCGGCGGGGCCGGCCGGCTCGAGCATCTGGTCGAGGCCCTGGCCGAGACGGGCGCTTCGGCGGTGCTTGCGGCCTCAATCTTCCATTACCGACGCCACGGGATCGCCGAGGCCAAGCGCGCAATCGCCGCCGCCGGTATCCCGGTGCGTCTCGGGCGTTGAAACCCGTCCGCCGCCGCTTCAGGATGCGGGGGAGTCGACAGATCAGGGTGGGCGAGAAAGTGGCCGACGCAACCGTGCTCGACCGTCTATACGAGGTGATCGAAAGCCGGCGCTCCGCCGATCCGGAGGTCTCCTATACCGCCCTCCTCCTCTCCAAGGGCACATGCAAGATCGCGCAGAAGCTGGGCGAGGAGGCGGTCGAGACAGTGATCGCGGGCATCGCGGATGAGGGCGGCGCGCTCGCGACTGAAAGCGCCGACCTGCTTTATCATCTCTTGGCACTCTGGGCCGATCGCGGCCTCAAGCCTGCGGAGGTCTGGCGCGAGTTGGAGCGGCGACGCGTTGGTTCGGGTCTGGAGGAGAAGGCCGGCCGCAAGGGAGGGTCTTGAGACCATGGCGTACGACCCGGGTAATATCTTCGCGAAGATCCTGAGGGGCGAGATCTCGTGCAAGAAGGTTTATGAGGACCAGCATGCGCTCGCCTTTCATGACATCCATCCGCAGGCCAAGGCCCATGTGCTCGTCATCCCGAAGGGAGCCTATCAATCGCTCGACGATTTCTCCGAACGCGCCGAGCCGGAGGAGATCGTCGGGTTCGTGCGGGCGGTGGGGACCGTCGCGCGCAAGCTCGGCCTGAAGGAAAGCGGCTATCGCGTGCTTGCCAATCACGGCAGGGACTCACATCAGGAGGTGCCGCATTTCCATGTGCATATATTTGGCGGCCAGCGCCTGGGCCGCATGATCCAGCCGGAGTGAGTGAGCGTCAATCCTCGCTCCGGCCTAGGATGTGTATTCATCAACGCGCGCATCGAATGTCGGCCTTCGAGGCCAAACCGGAACATGTTTGCGCTGTCGCGGATTTGCCAGGTTTGACCCCATCCGGACTCTGGCGTAGCGAGCCGAGCCAGTAGCGTGAGACACAAAAAATCATTAGGCTGAGCACGACCGACGGTCGCATTGAGGCTGCCATGGCGGGCGACATCGACCACTGGCTGGATGATCTCGGGCTTTCCAAGTACATCAGGGTCTTCGCCGAAAACGAGATCGACCTGGCGGCTCTCCCTCATTTCAATGAAGCGGACTTGAAGGACCTCGGCCTTCCCGCAGGACCGCGGAAGAAGATTCTCGCCGCGATCTCCGACCTCCAAAGCGCCAAGCAACCGCAAGTAGACGCTGCGCAATCCCGACGTGAGGCCGAGCGGCGGCAGCTGACGGTGATGTTCTGCGATCTGGTTGGCTCGACCGCGTTATCGCAGAGGCTCGACCCGGAAGACTCTCGCGCCGTCATTCAGTCGTTCCAGGAGACGTGCGCGGTCGCCGTGCGAGAACATGGCGGCTACGTTGCGAAACACTTGGGAGACGGGCTGCTCGCCTACTTCGGCTATCCCCAAGCGCAGGAGGACGATGCCGTGCGGGCTGTCCGGGCCGGACTCGTAATGGCGCGGGCGGTCGCTGGTCTCGAGGCGTCCGAGCCGCTCCAGGCGCGCGTCGGGATCGAGACCGGGCTGGTCGTGATCGGTGACATGCTGGGCGAGAGCATGTCGCAACGGGGGGAGATCTCCGGCGAAACGCCGAATCTGGCCGCACGTCTGCAGCAGATCGCAGCACCGGGCAGTGTCGTCGTGGGCCCGACCACGAGGCGAGTCCTTGGCGGGGTGTTTACGCTTGAAGACCTTGGGCCGCAGGCGCTGAAGGGCGTCGGTAAGCCAGTTAGCGTATCGAAGGTGCTTGGCGAAGTGCGCGCGCAAAGTCGATTCGACGCACACCAGGCGGGTGGGCTCACCGCCCTTGTTGGTCGCGAGGCGGAGCTCGACATGTTGCTCCACCGGTGGCAGGAGGCGAAAGACGGTGAGGGTCAGGTTGTGTTGGTCTCGGGTGAGCCGGGGATCGGCAAGTCACGTTTGACCCAGGAGCTGCGCAACCGGATCGCCACGGAGCCACACACATGGCTCCGCTACCAGTGCTCGCCGCACCACACCAGCTCGGCCCTCCATCCTGTGATCAGCCAGCTGACCTTCGCAGCGCACCTGGACCCGGACGAGCCGGCTGCCACGAAGCTCGACAAGCTCGAGAGACTGATCAGCCGGGGCACTGGCGATGTTTCGTCCGTGGCGCCTCTTTTCGCCGATCTACTCGCGGTTCCGTTTAACGGTCGCTATCCACCACTCGCCTTCTCGCCAAGCCGACAACGGGAAGAGATGGCGGCGGCCTTGGTCGACCAGCTCACCGGTCTCTGCGCCAATCGACCGGTCTTGATGGTTTGGGAAGACGTGCATTGGATCGATCCCACGACTGAGGAGTTGCTGGATCTCGTCGTGCGCCGGACTAGCGACCTGCCGCTGCTTGTGGTGGTCACTTTCCGGCCCGAATACCATGCGCCATGGACCGGCGCCGCACATGTCACCAATCTCATGTTGAGCCGGCTCAGCCGCCGGTTCAGCGAGCGGATCATGGTGAACGTCGCCCTGTCGAATGCACTGCCCGACGGCGTGGTCGAGGACATCATGGCAGAAGCCGAGGGCGTGCCGCTCTTCATCGAGGAGCTGACCAAGGCCGTACTGGAGGCTGGCCCCTGCGCGCCCGGGTCGGCGGGCACGATGCGTGTCCCCGCTAGCCTCAAGGACTCGCTCACGGCGCGCCTCGACAGGCTCGGTCCGGCACGGGAGGTGGCCCACACCGCGGCCTGCATCGGTCGTCAGTTCGAATTCCGGCTGCTGCATGCCGTGTCTCCCCTGTCCGCCACGGAACTGGAACAAGCGCTCGGGCGGCTAATGGCGGCCGGGCTGGCGTTTGGCCGAGGCGTCGCTCCCGATGCGACCTACACCTTCAAGCACGCGCTGGTGCGGGACGCCGCTTACGAGAGCTTGCTGAACAGCAAGCGCCGCCAGTTGCATGGACTCATCGCACAGGCGCTGGAGCGTGAGTTTCCGGATCGGATAAGGGCGGAGCCGGAGGTCATGGCCCATCACCTCACGGAGGGGGGCATTGCCGAGCGGGCGATCGGATATTGGCTTCAGGCTGGTGAGCATGCCATCCGACGCTCGGCGAACATCGAGGCGATCTCCCACCTTCGACGGGGGCTGAAGCTCGTCGAGACGCTGCCCGATACGACGGAGCGCGCGCAGATCGAACTTGGGCTTCAGGCCCCCCTCGGCGCGGCGCTCACAGCGAGCAAGGGCTGGTCGGCATCGGAAACGGTAAGCACCTATAGCCGGGCGCGAGAGCTTTGTCATCAGGTCGGCGAATCGAAGCAGGTCGCTCCCATCCTCTATGGCCTATGGGGCTGCCTGCTCACGCGGGGCGAACATGAAGAAGCGCTACACCTCAGCGAGGAAAGCCTGAGCCTGGCCAATCGCGAACCGGACTCCACGCTCCAGTTGCTGGCCCACGACATGCTGGGAATGACCAACTGGTTTGTGGGCAAATTGGACGTGGGACTTGCCCATTCGACCGAAGTCGTCGCACGGCACGATCCCAAGCAGCATCGGAACTTGGTCTATCTCGGCGGTGAAGACCCGTTGACGGAGAGCCTGTCATCGCAAGCCTTGACGTATTGGTTCCTGGGGTATCCCGAGAAGGCTATGGGGCCGAGCGACGATGCCTGCGCGTGGGCCGCCGAGCTTTCCTACGGGCAGACCTCCGCCTATGCTCTGTACTTCAGGGCATTGATTCATTGGCTTCGGCGGGAATGGCCAAAATCGCTGCAATTCGCGGAAGACACGATTGCGGTGTCCACGGAGCGTGGCATCAAAAGCTTCCTATCCGCCGGGACGACGCTTCGGGGCGCCGCACTGACACACATCACCGATCCGGGAGACGGCATCGCCGAGATCCGCAAGGGGATTGACGGCTGGGAAGCCATTGAGGCGAGAGCGATGCTTCCGCTATTTCTGCTCATGGCAGCCCAGGGAGCAGCGCTCGCAGGCCGACTTGACGAAGCTTTCAAGGCCGTGGCAGAGGGCATCGATCTGATCGCGCGAACCGGCGAGCGCGTTTGGGAGCCGGAGCTCCATCGCCAAAGAGGCGAGCTCCTCATCGGACAGTCGGGCCACCCCTATCCAGAGGCCGAGCTTTGCTTTCGGCGGGCGATCGAGGTGGCGCAAAACCAGAACGCCAAGTCGCCTGAGCTTCGCGCGACGACGAGTCTCGTACGACTGTGGCTTGGGCAAGGCAGAGCGGGGGAGGCTCGGGAGGTCCTGGCACCGCTTTATGAGTGGTTCACCGAGGGCTTCGACACCGCTGACCTGAAGGAGGCTAGGGCGCTCTTGGACGAGCTGACTTAAACCCGGGGTGGGCACGGGGCCGACTTCCTAGCTCGCCTTGGAGTAGGACCACTAATGAGGGGCATGCTGCCGTACGGCGGGCTGCGCCGAAAGGACCGCCCATGACCCTGGCTTCGTGAAAACGCTTCGCTGGATCGATAGACTCCGGAACGGGGCGCCATTAGACTCTCGCCCGATGCTTTCATCGAAAGCATCGGGTCACATGGTCGAAGAACGCGCTCAGCGCCGCCTAGCCGCCATCCTCGCCGCCGACGTGGTCGGCTATAGCCGCCTCATGCGCGAAGATGAGGCCGGAACCCTAGCTGCGCTGAAAAAACTGCGCGAAACCTTCATCGATCCGGTCATTGCGGAATACCGCGGACGCATAGTGAAACTCATGGGCGATGGCGCCTTGATTGAGTTCGCCAGCGCGGTCGACGCTGTAGAGTGCTCAGCTGTCATTCAACGCGGTGTTGCAGAGCGCAACCTGAAGGTCCCAGACAACAAGTCGATCACGTTTCGAATTGGAATCAATGTCGGTGACGTTATTGTCGACGGAAACGACATCTATGGAGACGGTGTAAACGTTGCATCGCGGCTTGAAGAATTGGCTGATCCGGGTGGAATTTGCATTTCTGGAATGGTCTTTGATCAAGTGAAGGGAAAACTCGATGCAGGGTTTGAAGATTTTGGAATGCAGCATTTGAAGAATATAGCTGACTCTATTCGCACCTACCGTGTGACGTCGGAAAGCGTTTCCCATGCGCCGCCGGCGCACTTCTCGATGCCGACGAAACCGTCAATCGCGATCCTGCCTTTCGACAACATGTCCGAGGATCACGCTCAGGAGTATTTTTCCGACGGTATTTCAGAAGATCTGACGACGGCTCTCTCGCGCTTCGAATGGCTATTTGTCATCGCGCGGAACTCCGCCTTTACTTACAAGGGGAAGGCCGTCGACGTAAGACGGGTGGGGCGCGAGCTCGGTGTGCGCTATGTCCTGGAGGGTAGCGTGCGCCGATCCGGCAATCGGGTCCGGATTAACGTGCAGTTGATCGATGCGGAGGCCGATCACAATGTCTGGGCGCAGCACTACGACCGAGAGATCGGCGATCTCTTTGAATTGCAAGACGACATTGTTGCCAGCATAGCAGCAATGGTCGGGCCGGAGATAACGCTGGCCGAGATCACCCGCGCAAGGGGAAAGCGACCCGACGATTTCGACGCATGGGATCATTACCTGCGTGCGCTTTCCGCCTATCACAGAATGACCAAGGAAGACGTTGATGTCGCGATCGCCGATCTCGAGAAGGCGATTCAGATCGATTCCGAGTTTGCAAACGCTTACGCCCTGCTCGGACTGTGCCATGCGCACATCGGAATGCGCGGGTGGGTGCGCCCGGCGCGACCAGCATTCGCGAGAGCACGGCATTGGGTCGAGCAAGCTGTTCGTCTGGCGCCAACTAATCCAGAAGCCCATCAGTCCTTGGCGTTCGTCCTTGCCATGACCGGCCAAGCGGAAGACGCGATCAGAGTGGCGAAAACCGCGATCAACCTGAATCCGAACTTTGCTGAGGCATACGCGGTGCTTGGTCACGCCCTCATATTTTGCGGAGACCTCGAGGGAGGTTTGGCGGCCTGTCGTACGGCGGAACGTGGCAGTCCGCGCGATTCTCGAGGGACTTGGTTATACGATGCTATGGGGCACGGATATTTTTTCCTCGGTGATTATGAAAGAGCTATTGAGACATCGAAAAAGGGTCTTCATCAGGATCCTTCGCTGTTTGGTGCATTGGTAACGCTAGCTTGTGCTTATGCTCAGCTTGGCCGTAAGGACGAAGCCCGGCACTATATAGACGAACTGCTTAGACACATTCCGCGCTATTCCTTACGTGCCTTGCGAAAGAACCCGATGTTTGTCGATCCTGACCTGATCAAAAAGCTGATCGATAGCATGCGGTTGGCTGGTCTGCCGGAATAAGCACTGACGGATTGTTCTGGCTAACCACGTTCCATATGTGAATGTGAGCAAAATCGAGCGTGTCTGACCCGCAGGCAGAATAATGCGCCGCCTCTGACCAACTCTGCGGAGCGGTTTGGCATACCACATGGGTCATGTTGCCGCGCTCTGATTCCGGGAGCAAGAAGAGTCCTACTCGCGGGTACCCTTAATCTGATCACTTACGGCATCCAACGCGGCCTGCTGAGAGAATTGTCATCCCTCGGGAAAAGGCAAAATGCCGCTCCCGGCAGATTTTGTTGATTTAGTCGGGGCGGCAGCGGGCTTTGCGGTGTCCGCTGTTAGTAGAAGCTGACGTTTTTCATTCCCGTGTTGGGCATATGCCGTGTGGCCTGGGCACCGAGCGCTGCTTGTAGGCGTCGGCCTGGATCAAACCCTTCCCCACCTACCGCATCTTCGGCCATGCGCCGCCGCACGACCGCTTCGAAGATCTGCGCAGGATGTTGCTCTGACGGTGCCCAGAGTACTATGTGTGAGCACACGTCCTAGTGCGCGAGACAGAAATCACTTCACCTCCACCTCGACGAAGGCGAAGTCGAAATCGTTGATGTTCTCGACATCATGCTCCACGCCGGCCTTGCGCCAGTAGGTCTGGCCCGCGACAAGCTCGGCCTCGACACTCTCGCCGGCATTGGTCACCCTGAGCCTGCCGCTGGTGAGCGGCACGATCACATAGTCGTATTCATGCCGGTGCCAGCCGGTGGCCGCGCCCGGCGCGAAGCTCCACTTGGTCACCCGCACCCGCTCGTTTTCCGCCTGGAGCGAGGGCACCGCTGCGGGCTTTTGCGATTGCATCCTTGAACCTCCGACGAGAAATGACCCCCTAGGACCTATCCTTGACGCCAAGCCGAGCGTCTTACAATGCGCGCGTTGCCGCGCTGGAGATAAAGGACTATCCCCGCGCAGCTCTCAGCCGATGAAAGCGACCGAAGCGCGCGGGGTACGGTCCACCGCCAGCCGAAACAGGTCCGGCCGCGCATAGTGGCCGACGCAGTCGAAACTGGCCTTGCCCTCCGCGATGAGCGAGGTGTCGATCTCGGCCGTGAGCACGGCCGGTCCCTCGAGATGCGGCGGAATCACGAACCGGCCGAACGGATCGACGAGGCAGCTTCCGCCTCGCGCGACCACAAAATCGGGATCCTCCGAGGGGAAGCTGCCATAGTCCTTGGGAAAGTCGCTTCGGCGGTTGAACTGATTGCAGGAGAGGACGAAGCAGCGCGCCTCGACCGCGATATGCTGCATGCTCGGAAACCAACTGTCGAAATCGTCGGCGGTCGGCGCCAGATAAAGCTCGATCCCTTGCGCATACATGGATGCGCGTAAGAGCGGCATGTAGTTCTCCCAGCAGATGACCGCGCCCATGCGGCCGAGCGGCGTCTCATGCACGGTCAGCGTCGAGCCGTCGCCCTGCCCCCAGACCAGGCGCTCGGCGAAGGTCGGCATCACCTTGCGGCGCCGGCCGAACAGCACGCCCTCGGGATTGAAGAACAAGACGGCGCAATAGAGCGTGCCGCCGTCGCGCTCGATCACGCCGAGGACGAGATGGAGCCGGTGCTTGCGCGCGATGGCGCCAAGGCGCTCGGTATCCGCGCTTGGCACCGTGACGGCCGAGGCATGATAGCGCCGGGCGTAGTCGCGCCCCGCCTCCTCGCCCATGATCGCAGCACCCCGTCCGCCCCAGTCGAGGCCGTGCGGGTAGCCGGAAATGAAGGCCTCGGGGAAGAGTGCCAGCTCGGCCCCCTTCTCCGCCGCCTCGCCGGCCAGCGCGGCGACCCTTTCGATGGTGGCGGCGCGTTCGAACATGACTGGGGCCGCCTGGATGAGGGCGACGCGAAGTAGAGGCATTGGGAGGACTCCTTTTCCGACCTGATTTGGCCCCGATTGCGATCGAATCCGGACCGGTGAGGCGCTCGATCCGTGTTTTGGCGGAATCCTGCCTTACGCAACCAACCGATGCAATTGGCTCCAGGCGCGAAGAAAGGCTCAGCCCATTCCCATCTTTTTCGCGAGCTCGAAATCCCAGAAGGCCGCCTCGATCTTGTGGCCGTCCGGGTCGCGCACGAAGCAGCCGTAATATGGGGGCCGTAATCGGCACGCGGACCCGGCGCGCCCTCGTCCTTGGCGCCGGCCTTGAGTGCCGCCTGATGAAACGCGCGTACGGCTTGCTTCGAGGGCGCGACAAAGCCGAAATGCGTGCCGTTCCCGAGCGTCGCCCGCTTGCCGTCGATCGGGACCTGCAGCCAGAACTCGGGGAACTTTTTGCCCCAGGCGACTGCGCCTTCGTGCTCCATGATCCGCTTGGCCCCCAGCGTCGGCAGGACCGCGTCGTAGAAGGCCGAGGCGCGCTCGAAATCGTTCGTGCCGATCGACACGTGGCTGACAATGCTCGGTACGCCGGTGCTCATGGTCCAACCTCCGTTTCGCATGCGGGGACTGGGATTGAGCGCGCCTGGCCGAGGTACATGCAAGCGAGGAGAAAGCTGGTGACTTGGAGCGACCTATCTCCCCGGTGCAATCCTGCGATAGGCGAGCGCCTCGGCGATGTGGATGCGCTTGACCGATGGGGCGGCTTCGAGATCGGCCAGCGTGCGCGCCACCCGGAGCACGCGGTGATAGCCGCGGGCGGAGAGCTTCATGCGGTCGGCCGCTTCGGTCAGGAGCCGTCTCCCGTCGGCGTCGGGGGTGGCGACCTCCTCCAGGAGCGTGCCGTCGGCCTCGGCGTTGGTGGCGATGCGGCGCTCCTCGGGCAGGGCCTGATAGCGCTGGAGCTGGGTGGCGCGGGCGTCGGCGACGCGGGCCGCGACCTCGGCCGAACCTTCGCGTGGGGCGGGGAGCGTAAGATCGGCCGCGTTCACCGCCGGCGCCTCGACATGGAGATCGATGCGGTCGAAGAGCGGCCCTGAGATCTTCGCCTGATAATCCTGCGCGCAGCGTGGCGCCCGCCCGCAGGCCAGCGCCGGATCGTCGAGATGCCCGCAGCGGCAGGGATTCATCGCCGCCACAAGCTGGAAGCGCGCCGGGTAGCTGACATGCGCGTTGGCGCGCGCAATCGCGATGCGGCCGGTCTCGACCGGCTGGCGCAGGGCCTCGAGCGTGGCGCGCTGAAACTCCGGCAGCTCGTCGAGGAAGAGCACGCCCTTATGCGCGAGGCTGATCTCGCCGGGCTTGGCGCGGAAGCCGCCGCCGACCAGGGCCGGCAGCGAGGCGGAGTGGTGGGGATCGCGGAACGGCCGCTCGCGCATCAGCTTGCCCTCGGGCAGACCGCCCGCGACCGAATGGATCATGCTGACCTCGAGCGCCTCGGCCGGCTCCAAGGGCGGCAGAATGCCAGGCAGCCGCGCCGCAAGCATGGACTTGCCGCTGCCAGGCGGCCCGATTATCAAAAGGTTGTGCCCGCCGGCCGCAGCCACTTCGAGCGCGCGCTTGGCCGTCTCCTGGCCCTTGATGTCCTTAAGATCGAGCCCGCGCCCGCGCATCTCGGCAATGCGCGGGATCGGCGCGGGGAGGATCTGCTCGCCGCGGAAGTGATTGATGAGGGCGATCAGCGAATGCGGCGCCAGCACGCGAACCTCGCCCGCCCAGGCCGCCTCTCCGCCTTGGGCGCCCGGGCAGATGATGCCGCGCCCCGAGGCCGAGGCATGAAGAGCGGCCGGCAACACACCCGCGACCGGAGCGATCGCCCCGTCGAGCCCGAGCTCTCCCAGCGCCACATACTCCGCCATCTCGCCCACAGGCAGAGCGCCCAGCAGCGTCAACAGAGCCAGCGCGATCGGCAGATCGAAATGGCTGCCTTCCTTCAAGAGATCGGCCGGGGCCAGGTTCATGGTGATGCGTTTGGCGGGAAGTGCCAGCCCCAGCGCGTTCAAGGCCGCGCGCACGCGCTCGCGGCTTTCGCCGACCGCCTTGTCCGGCAGCCCGACGATCTGAAAGCCGACCGCTCCCGGCGCCATCTGCACCTGGACATCGACCGGCAGCACCTCGACGCCCTGAAAGGCGACGGCGGCGACGCGCGCCACAGCCATTCGACGATTTCCCGGATCGGCCCCCTCGTTACCGAAGATTGTAGAGGAGAAAGCGGCGCAAGGGCCAGTGCTCGCCAAGTAATGGGCCCGCTGCTTAGTAGTAAAGACTTATAAGTACTTATTGTACTTATAAGCTGTAGACTTATAATCATCATCTGGCTCTCGATGAACCCTATGCGCAAGCAAAGAAAGTCTACCCTGCTGGGGACGGAGGCCAGACTTCGATTCGGCCAGCGCTTGCGCGAGCTCCGGCGGGAGCGGGGCCTATCACAGGAGGCGCTTGGCGGACGCGCCGATCTCGATCTTACCTATGTCGGCGGCATTGAGCGCGGCGAGCGCAACCCGAGCCTGGTGAACATTTGCCGCCTCGCGGGCGCGCTTGGCGTCGAGCCCTCTGTGCTGCTGGAAGGCGTGCCCGCCGTCAAGGACGGCGAGTGATCACCGCTGCAGGTGGCCTCAACGCGCACATACGGCAACAAACAGCAGTAGAACAGCCGACAGCCTGCTCGCTAGCATGAAGCAAGAGGGTTGCTGTCGTGGATGACGTTGCTCCAGCAAACTATTGGGCCGGACTCACCCTTCCCTCGGCGGGCGAGGTCTATCTGACGATTTTCCACCGGCTCAGTCTGCCAGACCGCAAGAGGGTCTATCGACGAGGGATCGGATGCCGGACGTTGGTTCGAGTTCTCACAAACGAACTGACGCGACAATTGCTCGCCGCGCCAGGACCTTGAGGGGGATGCTCCCCTGCTTCCCCATTGCGCTCCGATCTTAGGATCGTGCTACGGCCGGGAGACTCACCGTGTCACTCAAGCGAACACAGTGTGTAGCAGATAGCCGGAAACATGGATTCAAAGTGCAAGTCATTTTTGAAACCTTCCTACAGTCGGTTGTGACCGAATCCGAGAAGCGCGGATTTCAGCTCTAACCCCATCGTGGCGACCGCCGGACAGATTCTCCCTTGCAGGCCCTGCCCCGGCACCCTACATTCTCCCTCGTCGACCTCCTGCCCGGCTCGGCGTTGTGCGTTCATGTTCGGGGTAGTGCCCCGGCGCCGAACCAACGCAATCCCGTTTCCTGGCGAAGTTCGATCCGCCGTCCGATCCCGGGCGGTGGGAGTTCCATGTTCCTGGAGAAACTATGTCCATCGGTACCGTCAAGTGGTTCAACGCCCAGAAGGGCTATGGCTTCATTCAGCCGGAGAATGGCGACAAAGATGTCTTTGTTCACATCTCCGCGGTCGAGCGCTCCGGCCTCGGCAGCCTGCGCGAGGGCCAGAAGCTCAGCTACGAACTGCAGCGCGATCAGCGCAGCGGCAAGATGTCTGCAACCAATCTGCAGGCGGTCTGAGCCAACTTGAGTAAGGGGGGCGCGTTTCGTTCGCCCCTTGTTACGAGGAGGGCGGCAGGTGATGCCGCCCTTTTATTTTGCGCCTGGAAACGCTGCGGTGTGACTGCCGCAGGCTCCTATGGCTCAGGCATGAGCTTCGTCGGCCGCTCAAGGAGAGCGAAGGGCTTGCCCTCGCAGGTCACGTCGGGGTTCGTTGGCACGAACATCCCCAGGGGGTTGTCCTTGAAGAGCCAAGCATGCAGGTCGTAGTGAACGACTTCTTTGGGAAGGAGGGGTTCATGGCCCTCCATCGGTCCCTGGAAGGGTTGCCCGAAGAGAACTGGGCGTTCCTTGACGCCGCTCGCCAGCGTCACAAACCATTCGACGCCGACCAGACGCAGCCCTTCGCCATCAGGCTCATAGAGCAGGATCGGCGGACGTTCGGGATCGGGCACGGGACCGAGCAGCGCGGGATTGAAGAAATGGACCCCCATCGATCCCGCGGGGTAGTGCATATGTCCCTCGCTCTTCTCACCCGAATAGTAGACACAGCCGACGGTTGAGAAATACCCATCGCGCACCGCGGCATAGACATCCTCGTATTTGGCCATCGACTCACGAAGGGCGTCGAGCTGCGCGGAATCCGATTCCTCGGCCAAGGCCGGAGCGAAGCTCATGCCCAGACCAAGCCCAATCGTCAATATTCCGAAGCGCCGCGCCGTCAGGGTAGCCATCTTTCGGGTCCCTCCCGAACCATGCGTTTCGCCTGTGATCAGAGAAACAAAGCATTCGGCGATCAGATCGTGCTTCGATTGGTTCTCAGCGTGAACGCGGACTCAGGCGAACCGGAGCCTGGCGCTCTTTTGGCCGTGGCGCTTCACGCGGCCGGTTTGGCCTTTCGCCGTTGCCAGGCGGCGAGCTTCTCGCGGGCGCGGTTTTTCGCTGGATCCATCACCTCGTCATGGTTCGGACGCTTGGCGGTAAGCTCGATCACATAGCCGTTTGGATCGCGGAAATAGATCGAATCGATGAAGCCGTGGTCCGATATTCCCCTGGTCTCGATCCCGGCCGCCTTCCCCCTCTCGAACATCCTGCGCAGATCCGCGGACGAAACCTCGAGCGCGATGTGCAGATCGAAGTCGTGCTGGTCCTTGAACTCGAATGGCCGATCCGGCGCCTCGAAAAAGGCGAGGAACGAGCCGTCGTCGAGCCGGTAGAAGGTGTGCAGCGTCTCGGTTTTCCGGCCGCTCTTGGTTTCGCCAATCTCAAGCGTTTCCGCAAGCTTCAGTCCGAGGAAATCCTCATAGAAACGTCGCGTCTCCTCGGAATCGCGACAGCGATAGGCATTGTGGTGAAGACCCTTGATCATGGAACTTGTCCCTAATCACTTGCGCTGGGATTTCACATAGTCGATATAGCCGCGCACATCGGTTGCCGGCTCAGCATAAGCCTTGCCCAGCGCTTTCTCCATTGCCGTCATGTAGTCGCGCGCCCATTGCGGCAGCGGGTAGTCGATCACCGCCAGAAACTCGAGCGTGGCCGCAAGCCTGATATCTGCGATCGACGGCGCGCCGCCACCGATAAACGGACCATTGGCGATGAAGAAGCTGCGGAAAACCTCGAGCGGCTCGGCGATGGCATTGGCCGCCGCCTTGCGCGCATCCGCCTTCTTGGCATCGCTCGCGTCGCTGGCGCCGACTTCGCCCGGGTAGAGCGGGAACCCAAGGGCCGGGTAGGTGGCGCGCGCGACCAGCGGGTAGAGTGTGCCCACCAGATAGAACATCGCGCTGTCGATCATCGCGCGGCGCGCCGGATCGCCAGGATAGAACTTCGCCAGACCGTGCTTGTTGCAAAGATACTGCATGATCGCGCAGCTCTCCCACATCGCGCCTTTGGGCAGGTCGGGGGATTCGATCATGGGGGTGAGATGGGCTGGGCATTTCTTCAGAAACTCGGGCGTGCGGGTCTTGCCCCAGACGTCGGCCTCGTTGAACTCCAATCCTGCCGCGCGCAGAAACACGCGCACCGTCATGTTGTTTACGCTCGGCTT
>DASPGI010000145.1:0-6334 GCA_035620695.1 Alphaproteobacteria bacterium | reverse complement strand
CTGCATCGAAGTTGATGGTGGGTGTAACGCCGGTTGCGGTTGGCCCTCAATCACCAGACCGCTAAGCTCCAACCTGATACAAGCCCCTGGAAACAGGGGCTTTTTTCTTTCGACGGTAATCTTGTAAGAGCGCCGGCATGTCTCAGAACAGGGCCAGTTGGTCGGCGTTCCTGAATCCGGGTTCCCGGTTCATTCCCCGATAGGTCCGGATGTTCTCGTATTGCTTGTCGGTGATCGCCACGATATGCACCTTTCCCTGGCTCGGCATGGCGGCCTCGACCTTGCGACAAATTGCCTCAGCCTGCTCCTTGCCGGCGCAGAATTTCAGATAGACCGAGAACTGGCTCATTGCGAAGCCGAGATTCAGAAGATCCTTGCGGAAGCGCGTCGCGGCCTTGCGCTGCTTCTTGGTCAGGACCGGCAGATCGAAGAGAACGAACAGCCACACAATACGATATCCGCTGAGCGCCGTGGTTTCGGCCGCAACCGGCAGCGACTTAGCCTTCCTCGTCATCGCCTCCGTCCGCTCGTCGCCGCATCCGGCTTTCCAGCGGCAGCGCGGGGCGCGGCAATGCCAAGTCTTCCTCGGCGCCACCGTAGATCGCCGCCAGGGACTGGCACAGGCGCTCGATCACTGTCATGAGCGGCGTCATGCCGCGCTCGGTGGCCAGATCGATGACGAGCGTGCGGGCCAGCGCCTCCTTTGCCTCCCGTTTCAGCTCCATAACGCCATCCCGCACAAGGCGGTACACCTCGCGATCGACGATCGGCCGAAACGGCTCCATCAGATCATCGACCAGCACCATCGCGTTGCCGCGATTGGCATGCATGAGCCCAAGGCTCGGATGCAAGCCGGCGGCCATAACGCCGCGCGCCACTGCGGCTCTGAGCACCGCATAGCCATAATTAAGCAAGGCGTTGGCGCCCGCATCCGCGTTTTTCTCACGCCGGAACTCGGGCCCGAATAGCAATGGCCAATAACGCCGCGCCGCCTCCGCCTCAACATTCTCGGGATCGCCTGCTCGCACGCGGCGCGCCAGCAGCAGAAACCCCTGGGAACGGGACCCGACCGCCGCCAAGGTCGCGCCCTGCATGAGGATTTTGGCGCGCACGATCTCCCGCCATAACCGTTTCTTCAACACGGGCGAAGCACGCGCCTGGTCGGTCATCCGCCCCGATTGCGCGTGATGCCCGTCGACCGGCCACAAGACCGCCTCCGGCCGATGCTGCGGCCCGCACAGCACCAGCGGAATGCCGCGCCGCGCCAGTGTCACCAGCAGATTGTTCGTGTAGGTCAGCCCGTGTGCGTTGGCAATCACCGCGCCGATTTCGTCGAGCGCCACCCGGCCAGCCTCCTTGCCCTCCTGGCTGACCAGCAGAAACCCGTGCAGCAGGGAGAGATGTCGTCCATCGTTTGCGATCTCGACTACACGGCCGACCATGCGCTGTCCGTTCTTCTACTCCGCGGCGACGCGCCAAGGCCGTCCCAGCTCGTCCACTCGGACGCGCGTTGCATTCAGGCTTCGCAAGGTATTGTACGACGCCATTAGCCAGCGGAACGGATCATCGGATTTGGCGTGTCGCTTATCCAAATCGCCGGTCTCGTTGTGATCGGCGAGCTTGAAGCGTCCGGCTCTGGCGTCAAGCCGCCGTGCCACCATGATCCGCTCGCGTCCACTCTCCTCGATGCGGATCAAATCGCCCTTGTGGAGACGCATGACGAGCTTGGCCTTGGGGTGTCGGCCTCGCCAGGAGGGAACATGACCCGGCCGGTTGGCCTGATAGACCATGACCGCTTCGCCCTGCCATCGGCCGTTCGGCAGCTCGTAGATCTCCACATAGGCATTTTCCCCAGCGCTGTAGGCCTTGTAAGTCGCACCGTTGCCATCGGCGACCGGCATCAGGTAGGCGAGATCCTCGGTCTTGAGGAGCCGCACCCGACGGACGCCATGCTTCCAGGCGGGGTTCGGTGTTGAGGAGGCAAAGCTTGCCAGCGCATCGGCAAGCTTGACGCCCGTTGCGGTGACCGCAGCGACATGGTCGGTCACGGCTTGGCGCAATTGAGCGTTCCGAATTCGTGCGATCTCGTTTTCCGTCAACGCCGTCAGCGCCTTGCGGTAGACCAGCGTGTGGCCGTCCTCCTTCTCTGGCTCGGCCACCAGTCCGTGGGCCGTTTCCTCGTGCAGCCGTCCGGCGGTCCCGTGATCGGGCTTGTGCGATACCACCATCCGCTGGAGAGCCGCCGCAAGATCGTCGCGCAGGCTCTCCCACGGCAGCGGCACTTCGATTCGCCGACGCTCCTCGTCATAGGCGGAGGCGATCCGCTGCAACAGCCCGCGGTCCGTCAGCGCCACCACCAGCGCGTCGATGGCGTGGTGGCGATGATCGGCACGGTTCTTGGCGTCGGTGAAATTATGATCCGGCAGAAGGCTGTTGAGGCCCCATTTGCCACGGATCATTTCCGTCATCCGGCCTGGGACAACCCAGATTCGATAGGGATCGCAGACAGCACCCAGATATTGGCGCGCAAGCCGTGCGAGCCAGCTTGTCTCGTTAAGCTGTCGTGCCAGAAAGTCGCGCTTGGCCTCGAATTGCTCGCGCGCATCCGGAGCAAAACGCCAGCGCTTGCCTTTCGGTAATCCGTTGGCGCGGGCGGCGACTGCGGTCCAGTCGTAGCGAAAACCGTCGATGGTCGGACTGCCGCCGAAGGCCTCGAAGGGCGTCCGCTTGCCCTTGTAGCGATTGGCATGGCGGAAGCACACCACCTTGTTCGCCGCGCCATCGTCGAGGCTGTCCTGGAATGGCAGCAGATGATCGATCTCAATTTCGGCCGAAAGCAGCGCCGCCACGCCGATCATCTCGCCGGTATAAGGACAGCGCCGGTCCAAGGGATCCTTCGGGTTCAGCTCCTCCCAGAGCCGCAGCTTCATGCGATTGAGCGCAGTGTCGGCCATACCATGCTCGGCGAGGATGCGCCGCCGCTCCTCATTGCGTTTCTGATTTTCGGCCTGCTCTCGATCGATGCGCGACTTTTCCTCATCCGAGAGCTTCAAATCGCGCGCCAGCTCGATCACCACTTCGGCCGGGGGGCCGGAACTTCGGATGATCGCGTTGACCACGCGGCGGATTTGATTGAGCCCGATATGCACGGTCGGGTTCGGCAATCGACCGTACCGCCGCTCTCGGAGGTGGCGTGGATCGCCGGTGCCGACCACGGCGTCCTGCAACCATTCCCCGTAGTAAGGCAGCCGGTCGAGCTGCTCATCGGTCGGTCCCTTGGCGTGGTCGTAGCCGGCGGCTCTGGCCGCCTCGTCATAGCGCAAGCCCGCCTCCAGATGGGGGACGACCTTGCGCAAGGCGCGAAGGCCTAACCGGCAATGTCCCTTCTCCTTCTCCTCCAGTGGTGCGTTCGCGATGGCTGCGGCTCGCTCCGACTCAACGCGGCAGTGTTCGACCAGCCACGCCACCATGGCACCATCGTCCGGCTCAGTAAGCAACCGTTCCGCGATCTCTGCTTGCCGCTCCGATGAAAACCCGCGCCAGGTTTTCCCGAACAGCTTCGCATCGGACAGGATGTGCGTCGTGACGTCGCCCTTCAGTTCTGTGCGCCGGTCAGATTCCAGATTGAACCGCATGCCGTCCCCCAGTTTCAGGAGCGCGCGAATGCGGTCGAATTTCAGCGCCCTGCGCTTCATCAACTCGGCGGCGATGCGGTCGCCTTCTTCCTTGGTCAAGCGCCGCTGCGCTCCGCCGGTCTCGCCGATTTCGAGGGCGCGCACCTCCTGGAGGATGCGAAACCGTTGCGCGATCGGCATCGCCCAGGGACACCGGAAGCCATCCGCGTCGTCTGGGCCGGTGGCCGGATCGAGCGCGCATTTCCCAGTCGGCTGTGGCCTGAGCGGACGCTGGTAGAAGATGATGTCCTTGATCTCGTCGCGGGCCGCGTCGGTCAATGCCGGGTGATAGGCCGCTTGCGCCGCCCACAGCGCATCGAACTCCTGCTCGACCAGGTCGCGGGTCGGATAGAATTCGTAGTCGACCTTCGCTTTCTTGGGCTTCTTGTCCTGCTCGTCGGTATCGCCCGCGAATCCCGAATCGTCGGAGGGTTTCGCTCCGGTCAGCCGGTTGCGCGCCCGCACGGGCTCGCGGTTCTCATGCCTACGCCACAAGAACTCACCGAGCGTGCGCGCCCCGCTTTCGGCCATCTGCGACCTCAGCCGCGACGACGCCGCCTTGATGACTCCCTTGGACTTGTCCTTGCTGTCGGTCTTGCGGTTGCTCTTAAAGCCGCGGCGCTGATCGAGGTGGAAGAGCGCGCGGCCGAAATGATGCAACGGCAGCTTGCCATCCAGCGCGCCGGCGCGCTGCGCATATGGATCGAGCAACTCGAGCGCCTTGCGCTCGGGCCGATCCGCAGGCATCAACCCGTGCCGAATCAACGCCTCCATCAGATCGGCCCGACGACGCAAATAGCGGTCCCGCCGCCGGCGCGCCGAGCGCGCGTCGCGCCGATCGCTCGCGTTGCTCTCTCCGGACTTTGGATCGCGTCCATCCGGAAAGATGCGCACGCCGCCGGGTCCGAGTGCAGTTGGCCGACCGTCGTCGTTCAGCCACACCACGAACCAGCCGAGCGAATTGGTCCCGACATCCAGGCCGAGCCGGTAAGGCCGCTTCTGCATGCTTTAATCCCCCATGGTGTCGCCTGCATATGCCGGCGTGATGTTCGAGTTCGGGGGACAACTCTAGCGGGCTTGACAGAATTAGCAAAAACTGAAATTCTCAATAACGTCCTGATGTGTGGGATGGAAGAACCGGCTTAGCGGTCTGGTGATTGAGGGCCACCCGTTAACACGTCAATAGGACACAAAATGGGGCAGGCTTCGGCCTGCCCCTTCCTGTTTGCGGCCGGGCTTGCGATCATCGCGCTCATGCCCGCCCCTTCCTCCCCCCTCTCCGCCGATCCTGAGCTCGAGGCCGCGATCCAGGGCGAGCTTTCGCGCCAGCGCGACCAGATCGAGTTGATCGCGTCCGAGAATATCGTCAGCCCCGCGGTGCTGGCGGCGCAAGGCTCGGTGCTCACCAACAAGACCGTCGAGGGCTTGCCGGGCGCTCGCTATTACGGCGGCGCCGAATTCGCCGACCGTATCGAGCAACTCGCCATCGACCGCGCCTGCCGCCTGTTCGGCTGCCGCTTCGCCAACGTGCAGCCGCATTCCGGCTCGAACGCCAACGCCGCCGCGTATTTCGCACTTCTGAAGCCGGGCGACACGCTGCTCTCCATGGACACCGCCTCGGGCGGCCATATCAGCCATGGCCATCCGGCGACGCTCACGGGCCGCATCTATTCCATTGTCCGCTACGGCGTGTCGCGCGCGGACGAGCGCATCGACCTCGGCGAGGTCGATGCGCTGGCCCAGCGCCATCGCCCGAAGCTGATTGCCGTCGGCGGCTCCGCCTATCCGCGCGCGATCGATTTCTCCGCCTTCCGACGCATCGCCGATGCGGTCGGCGCTCGCCTCCTGGTCGACATGGCGCATTTCGCCGGCCTGGTCGCGACAGGGCTCCATCCGCACCCCTTCCCGGCTGCGGACGTCGTCACCACCACGACCTATAAAAGCCTGCGCGGCGCGCGCGGCGGCATGGTGCTGTGGAGCGATCCCGATCTCAGCAAGCGGCTCAACGCCGGCGTGTTTCCCGGCGTGCAGGGCTCGGTGCTGCTGCAAGGCGTCGCCGGCAAGGCTGCGTGCCTCGGCGAGGCGCTCCGGACGGAGTTCCGGGACTATAACCGGCGCGTGCTCGAGAATGCGCAGGCGCTCGCCCAAACGCTTGCCGAGGGTGGCTTGCGCCTGGTATCGGGCGGCACCGACACCGGCTTGATGCTGGTCGATCTCAGACCGCGCCGCGTCAACGGCGAGGCCGCCTCCAAGGCGTTGGAGCAAGCTGGCATCGCCTGCAACAAGAACCTGATCCCCTTCGATCCCGAGCCGGCGGAGATCGCCTCCGGCTTGCGGCTCTCCCCCAACGCCGGCACGGCGCGCGGCTTCGGGCCGGAGGAGTTCCGCCGGGTCGGCGGGTGGATTCTGGAGGTGCTGGACGGCCTCACAGCGCAGCGCAATGCCGATGTCGAGGGGCGCGTCCGCAGCGACGTCGCCGAGCTCTGCCGGCGGTTTCCGATTTATCCGGGGCTATGACCGGCGCCCCTCCCATGCGGGGAGGAACAAGACTGTCGCGCTTGCCGAATGTTACACACTTCCGGTCGATTCGACGAGCCGGGGCCGGCCATCATCGTCGATGGCCACATAGACAAAGATGCCCTCGGTGACCTTGTAGGACT
>DASPGI010000144.1:0-18093 GCA_035620695.1 Alphaproteobacteria bacterium | reverse complement strand
CTCTGGGCGCCGCGTTCGTGGCCGGCATGGGGGTCGGCGCGCTGGAAGATTGGTCGCAGATCGCCAGCTATGTCGCGCCGGGCCGCAGCTTCAGGCCCGATGCGACCCGCCACACCGTCTATGATCGCAAATACCGGCTGTGGCGCGATGTCTATGAGCGCTTGAAATCTCTCTATCCGAGGCTGTCGGCCCAGTCCGCAGGCTGAACGGTCAGCTTCCCAAGCTATCGTCCGAGGCATGCTTCGCCAGCCAGGTTTCCGGCGCGCTCATGCTCGCCATCCGCGGCCGCGGTATGAAACCCATGCCCGGCACTTGCAGTGACCGCAGGTCGAGGGCGCCGTCGCGAATATTCAGGATCGCCTTTCGTCCGAACGAGATATAGAGGCCCGAATGATGGGTCAGCGCTTCGGACTGCTCTTCGGGCGGCAGGTGATCCAACCCCAAGAAATAGTGATGCCCATTTCGCTCGACATGCGCGATTCCCAGCACTGCAACCATCGTAAGGTCCGACTGCAAGGGCACGATCGGTAACGTCGTGAGATCCTCCGCGCTCAGAAAATAGCGATCCGTGCCAAGCTCGGCGTTACGGCGACGCGCGCGGGCCAGATTCAGCAGGGACTTCACCACACCCTTGCAGTTCTTGTGCGAGACGCCGCGATAACCGAGGTCCATGGCGGTACGGAAGGAATCGAGCGTGCCGTCCGCCTCGTCGATGATCATAGGCGTCTCACCGCCGATGCGGCGCATGAGCGGTTCGGCTTCGGGCGACAGGGCCACCGAGCGTTCGAGCGGTTGCTCGATAAAGAGAATGGCTTCCACCAGGGCCTTTAACGCGGGCGTGGCACGGAGCCGATCCATCAGCTTGGCGAAGGCCTCGAGATTCTGAAATTGCTCGTTGCCGTCGAGCGTCACGGCGCAAGGAAGGGCGCGTTTCGACAAAAGGGCGGCGATGGCCGTGAGCCTGTCGATATCCTCGGCAAGCCGACCGCACAGCTTGATCTTGAGAAAGCGCAGCCCGTCGATCCGCAGATACTCCTCCAGGGTTTCGGGCAACCCATCGCGCACTTCACCACCCTCCGGCACGTCCGCGCGCGTAATCGGATCGAGCAGGCCGACCGTGTGGCGAACCCAGAGCGAGTCGAGCGGCCGATTCAAAAGGATCTGTTTCAGCTCAACCCCGCTTAGCTCCGGATCGAGCCGGGCAAGGTCGATCCCGAGAGCATTCTTCGCCACAAGCTCAGCGACAGGACGGCGCAAAAGCCGGCCCAGGGCATCGATGACGGCCCGCTCCGGCATCGAGACACCGAACCCTTGCGTCAGATCATTGAGATCAGCGGCCCGGCCATCTATCGACATCGTGGAGCTACTGGCCAGCCACAGCTCGAAGGCCGTGTTGTGCGCTCTCTCCGCCCGGTATGCCGAAACCGCAAGATCGATCGCGCGCAGGAGGTCCGCGACATTCTGGACCAGGGTCTTTTGCGGCCGTTTGTCGAACCAGCGATAGGCCAGGAAATCGGCGGCATAGCCGGTTGCGCGCCGACCGTCTTCGGTCTCGATCGCGACCTCAAGCGTGGCCACCGGTGCTGCGCGAACCGTGACGGTGCCGTAACGGAACGGCATGCGACTTAACGCAGTCCGTACGCCGAGGCGGCTTTCAATAAGGCGCAGGCGCGGCGCGGTCACGTTCGCAGGGCGGCAAGAATGCCGCTGAGATAGCCGATGGCGCGCGCCGCGGTGGTCGGCCCGTCCGGCTCGTAGACAAAGGGCTCGACCGACACGGCGCCATCATACCCACCGCGCTCCAGCGCCAGGATCACCGGCGCAAAATCGTCGCTTCCCTGCCCCGGCGCTCGTCCGTTGCGGTCATTGAGCTGGATATGTGCGATCACTCCCCTTGCCAGCCAGCGTTGGATCAGAGCCGGAACGGATTCGCTTTCCGAGTTGGCCGCGGCGCAAGTGTCGATCATCGTCTTAAGCGCCGGGTTGCCGAGATCAGCAAGGATGCCGGCCGCCTCCGCAAGGCTATTCACGAATTCGGTGCTGGCCGGAGGCTGCGGCTCCAGGCAATAGACGAGCCCTGCCTGGCGCGCCCGCTCCGCCGCCATCGCTATGGCCTCGATCGCCCGCGCCCGCGCTGCAGATCGGTCCTCGCCAGGCGCGATCCGGCGCTGTTGGGGTGAGCCGTGAATCATGAGTTTCCCGCCCAGCTCCGCGCACAGGTCAACGAGTCCGCAGAGCACTTCCAGCGTTCGGGCGCGCACGGTCGCATCAGCGCTGGTAATCGACAAGCCGGCGGGGGTGATGAGCAGCCAGTGCAGGCCGACCAGCTGCAAGCCGGCATCGGCGACCAGTCGGCGGACGCGTTGACGCTCGGCGGAGGGAAGCCGGTGCGGCTCGGCTCCAAGCGTGAAGGGCGCAAGCTCCAGCCCGTCATAGCCGAGGCGTGAGGCGAGGTCGACCTGCCGATCCAACGGCAGCTCGCGCAGCACCTCGTTGCACAAAGCGATCCGCACTGCTGTGCCTGCCAGTCAGACCCCGTTGCGAGGGATACGCTCCAGCCAGCTCTTGGCGAAGAACGGTCGCCCACCGTCAAAGGCCTTCAACGAAGCTTCCACCAGGAACTCGCACTCCGTCGCGCTCAGCGCTGCCGTCGCCTCGACGAAAGTATCCCAACCCTGCTCATGACGATGCAGAAAGGCTTCGCGCAGATCCACGCGCGCGCTGGTCGGATCGTCCGGCCTGATGCGATAGACGACCTTCTTGTCGAAGGAGGTTTCGACGCCGATCTCCTCGATGACGCCATGGTCGAAGCGGCTCACGGTGTAGAGCAGCTCGTTTGCGGTGACGTCGCGGGTGATCGTCCGGTTCTGGCTTGGTCCTTCGACGATCCGGCGTCGGGTTGCGCGGCCCGTGACGGGCGGCTCAAACCGGATCTTGGCGTCACCCGGTTGGCGGTCGCGGACGGGAAGAAGCAGTCGCGAGCCACCGGTGTGGACCACCAGACGCGCCGGGCTGGGAGAAGGCCAGATGATCGGCCAGTAGGCGCTCGAAAGCGCAAGCCTGATGCGATGCCCTGCCGGAAACTCGTGGCCGATTTCATTCAATTGCACCCTGACGCGGACCGGCTTCCCCGGCTGCAAGAGAATGGGCCGTTCATGGCCTTCTCGATGGGTGAGGTTCAGCACTCCGTAGGTCACGCGCAGATCGGAGCCGTCCGGCCGCAGGTCATTGAGCCGTGCGGCGACAAGCGCCACCGGCTGGTCGGCCTCGATCTCCAGCTCCACCACAGCTGCGCCGAGAATCGTAAGCGGCGTCTCCAGAGGCTCAGTGTCGAAGAACAGGGATCCCCCATCCTCCTCCCGCTGGTCGAGCGGCAGCTCGGGCGAGAGGCCGCCCATGCCGTAAGGACACCATTCGCCGGCATGCTGACCGACGCTTTGCGGGGAGGCGATGGACAGAGCCAACTTCTCCCGACCACTTCGCTCCAACCTGTTACGGCCAAGCGCGTATGCCTCTTCACGCAAGTTGGAGCCGGGCCAGGAGGCCTCGCCCGCCCAGTAACCGGGTCGGTGGTCGTAATGCGCCGCCGGCGGCAGGCTCTCCTGCACCCAGGCGCGCAGCATCGGTTCCCGCATGATCCCGGTGTCCGTGCCTTTCAGCCAATGGTCCCAGAACCGTTTGGCCTCCTGCAGGAACCCGATGGCCGGACCCGGCATTCCATTGTGCGGGTATTTGTGCCCCCAGGGACCGACCAGTCCAAGACGCGGCGCTTTCAAGTTCGCGAGCATGCGGAAGATCGCGTTGGAATATCCATCGGCCCAGCCGCCGACTGCAAAGACCGCGCATTCGATATCTGCATAGTTCTCGCAGACGGAGCCATGCTTCCAAAACGCGTCCCGGCTCTGATGCCGGAGCCAAGTGATGAAGGGCGGCTCCCATCCCTCGAGGCGGTCGCGCCACATCCGGCGCCATCGCTCCTCCCCGACCATGAGGGGATCGGGCGCGCGGGCCATCCGGCCGAAGAAGCTCGTGCCCCAGGCCATGGTATCGGTGACAACGCACCCGCCCATATAGTGCATGTCGTCGGCGTAACGATCGTCGGTGGAGCAGAGGGTGACGATTGCCTTGAGCGCAGGGGGGCGGCGCGCCGCCACCTGGAGCGAGTTGAAGCCGCCCCAGGAGATGCCCATCATTCCGACCTTGCCGGTGCACCAGGGTTGCTTGGCGATCCAGGCGATCGCCTCGACGGCATCATCCTGCTCCTGTTTCAGATATTCATCGCGGATCACCCCCTCCGAATCGCCAGTGCCGCGGATGTCGAGCCGCACGCAGGCATAGCCTTGGGCCGCGAACCAGGGATGGGTGAGATTGTCGCCCTCGCGCGTGGAATCGCGGCGGCGATAGGGGATGTATTCAAGGACAGCCGGAACCGGATCGGTCTCGGCGTCCTCGGGCAAAAATAGGCGGGCGGCGAGTTTCGTTCCGTCCGACAGGGGAATCCACTGAAGCTCGACCTCGCGCACGGGGCGAGCCGGTATCGTCGGATTTCTCACCAAAAAGCTCTCCGCTTCAAGAAGAGGGTCCGGCGCAGCGTCTGGCAGCCGACCGGACCCGTTCAAACACGCTATCTAGATTCCAAACCGGTCTAGACCTTCTTGAACCACTGCGTATAGGGATGATCGCCGGGCACGATAACGGGCTCCATCCAGTCGCGATAGATCTTCTGCGCCGGTTTGAAGGCGAACCAGACATAGGCGCCGGTATCCTCCATGATCTCCTGCATGCGCAGATACATCTCTGAGCGCTTCTGCGGATCGCTTTCTTGCAGGGCCGCATAGTGCAGCTTGTCGAACTCCTCGTCCTTCCACCGCTCCCAGTTCCAAACCCCGACTTGTTCGCTGACATACCACTGCGTCATCTGACTGGAATCGGGCGCGTCGCCATATTCGTGGATATAAAGCTGAAGATCCTTCCAATCATCGCCTTCGGACTCAAGGCCCAGGTTCCAGAACGGCCCGGGATCGGTCGGGGTGATGATCACGTTGATACCGACATCAGCGAGGTTCGCCTGGACCGCTTGCGCCAGGGTTTTCTTGTCGGTGTCCGGGAGAGTCTTGAGCTCAAGCTCCAGGCCGCTCACGCCTGCCTCTTTGAGAAGCTGACGTGCCTTTTCTGGATCGGGCTTTTCGAACGTCGTCGTCTCCCGATACCCCGGCAGTCCGGGAAGGACAATGCCGCGAGCGCGCGGTGCGAGGCCGCCGTAAGCGGCATCGAGAGCGGACTGCACATCGACGGCATATTGGATGGCCTGACGGACACGCTTGTCCTGAAGCTTGGGGTGTTCGGTATTCATGCCGAGCCAGGACCAATTGTTGTTGAAGGCGATCATGAGCTTGCTGCCGGCGGGCGGGCTTCCCTTGAAGCGTGCAAAAGTCTCTTCGCTCACCGTCGTTATGTCGATGTCGCCCGCCTCGTAAGCGACTTCCGCGGTCTTGTCATCTTCTATGATAATGAACTGGACCTGTCCGAAATCCGGCTTGGGCCCTTTCCAGAGCGGGTTGGGCTCCAACTCGACCCGCTGCTTCGGCTCCCAATGCTTGATCCGGTAAGGACCACAGATGGCCGGGAAAGAGGTCTCGAACCGTCCACCGCCCTTCTCAGTGGCCGCCTTGCTGGTAATCGAGCCCGGCCCGTCGCACAAGGTCGTGACGAATAGCGGCGAGAATGGCTCCGTCAGCACAATGGCGCCCTTGTATTTATCCGTGACCTCTACATGGTCCAGAGGCTTCCATTTATCCTTCCAGGGCGCCTCGTTCTGAGGATCGGCAATGCGCTCGTAAGAGTATTTAACATCCTCAGCGGTCAGCTCACCGAAATCGTCGGACCAAAGGATGCCCGGCTTCAAGTCGAATTCGATTCGCTTGGGATCGACGACCTCAACACGCTCGACGAAGTCGGAAGGAACCCAGCCGAGCTGTCCGTCCTTGAGGCTGTAAACCGCCAAGGACCCCAGACAGGCATATTGAAGATCGATTTCCATGCCGCCGATCATCCAACCGGGATCCAGCACCTGCAGATCCCGCACGGAGCGGATCTTCAGGACACCGCCCTCTTGTGCGCGCGCCAGGCGCGGAACGGAGGCAACGATGGCAACGGAAGCGGCTCCATGCATGAACCGTCGCCTGGTAAGAAAAAGCCAATCCATGCCCAATCCCTCCCTGTATTGTGACCATGTAGCAGGTCATGTTTGTAAGATTATGATCGCGCTTCTGGCCGGTGGCATTCAAGCGATTCTGTTCCTCCCGTCGCTTTACTTGGAATCAGCCGAAAGCCACGCGGCGCCTCGCTGGAGCGACTTCAATGGTGACAGGATTTGGCCCGCCGCTCGATGGGGCCTCGCCTGCAGGGTCGCTTTGCGTCTCTTGCTGGGATCCGTGTACGCCGCTTGGCTGGCCGCATGCGCCACCGCGCCGCCCTCTGGATCTACGCCAACCGGCAGCGCCAACCGAGTCCATCTTATCTATGTGATCAATCATGGCTGGCACACAGGGATTGCAATCGCCCGCAACGGCCTTCCAGCCGGCCAGGTGCCGGAAGCGGCCGATTTCCCGGGCGCGCGGTTCCTGGAGTTCGGTTGGGGCGACCGCGACTTCTACATAGCGTCCCGGCCGACGTTCCTCATGGCCCTGGACGCCGCCTTGACCCCATCGGCGGCGGTCATGCACATCGTGGGATTTGTCGAGACGCCACAGAAGCTATATCGCGAAAGGGAGGTGCTGGCGGTCGCTCTAAGCTCTATGGAGCTTGAGCTCATGATTGCGCAAATAGATGCCGAATTCGACCGATCAACGGGAGGTCAGCCAGTGGCTATCGCGGGCGACTCTGTCAGCCGCTTCTATCCGGCGCACGGACAGTTTCATCTTTTCAATACCTGCAATACTTGGGTGGCTCGCATGTTGGCGGCTGCAGGGTTGCCTCTGTCGCCCTCCGGAGTGGTCACGGCCGATGATCTGATGGATCGTCTGAGCCAATCGGTCGCCGAAAGATGACGCCATGCTCGCAGGGCATGCCCTCGACCGGAATTCAGCGGCGGCTGGACGTGAAACAGACCAACCGCTGCTGTCCTTTCGAATTTGATCCAGCTCAACTCGATTCCCTGGAAATGAGACTAAGAAAATCCCGGTGAGAGCCTGCCATGTCTGATCATTGCCGCAAGTCAAGTCTGGAGGCGAGGCCTTCGCCGAATGCGCGGATGCTGGATTGGGCGCTTGCCTATAGGCGTCTCGGCTGGTCCGTCGTGCCGATCCCGAGAGGCGGGAAACGGCCGCTGGTCACTTGGCGGGATTTCGAGACCGAACCTGCCGCGGAGGATATGATCGGCTCCTGGTATGCCCGCTGGCCGGACGCAGGCATTGCCATCGTCACCGGCCGTATCTCCGGCATCGTCGTTCTCGACATTGATGCCGGCCATGGCGGTGAGGAGAGTTTCGCCGCACTTGCGCCCCGACCGTACGCCTTGTTCGAGACCGTGGAGTCCATCACGGGCGGAGGCGGCAGGCACCTCTATTTTGCCCATCCAGGCGGCACCGTTCCCAACCGAGCCGGATTCCTCCCTGGTCTCGATCTCCGCGGCAACGGTGGAGTCGTGGTCGCACCGCCATCGTTGCATGCCTCGGGACACAGATATCGTTGGCTGCCGGGGGCAGGACCGTGGGATCGCGCGCCGGTTCAATTACCTGAGATTCTGAGAGATCGGATGGATCCCGAGGCCCAACGGGGCAAGCCACTCCACTATTGGCGCGATCTGCTGCGCGAGGGGGTGCCGATTGGCCGCCGTAACTCCACCATCGCATCGCTCGCCGGCCATCTGTTCTGGCACGACGTCGATCCTCAGGTGGCGACCGAGCTGTTGCTGTCCTGGAACCGGGTGCGATGCCGGCCGCCCTTGAGCGATGAGGAGGTGGTCGAAACGGTCGCCAGCATTCATCGAACCCATGAGCGGCACGCCCGCCTGGGGCGATCGTTGACGAGCGCGTCTCGCGATAGAGGATTCTGAGCGCCCGACACGAGAGTTTGCCGCGCGAAACGATCGGTCAAGATTTTACCAAGTATGATTTGAGCGCCGCGTCCATACCGTAAAGGAAGCAATCGATGCAACTAATGCCGACCTTGACGTGTCTGTGTGTGCTGCTGTCCGCGACGGCGGTGCAGGCCGATGCCTCCAAGCAGGACGAGGGCCGGGCGCTGGCGATGGACTATTGCGGCGCTTGTCACCGGGTGTCCCCTGAACAGGCTCCTCCTCCCAAGGTGAGCATCGATTCCGGATCCGGATTGCAGGAGTATGAAGCTCCGAGCTTCCGTCAGATCGCCCTTAGGCCCGGGCGGAATGCCGACTATCTTCGCACCGTCATCCAGGCGCCGCACTACCCGATGCGCGAGCAGCTCTTCATTCCGGAGGAGTTGGAGGAGATTATCGCTTACATTCTGTCGCTGAAAGCGACCGGCGAGGATGAGTGGTAGGCATGACCGACTGTTGCCCAAGGACGCGCCGGGCGGTATCCAGGTAGATCCTGTTGCAAGACGCTAGGGTCACGAACGGATCCTCCGAACTTCATTCATGACGATTCTCCAGGGTCTCGATCAGGGTATTCGCTCTGCGCTCGACAACCTGCCGGTCGCGTGGACTGCGAAGCGCCAGCATGCTTCCGGAACGCAAGGCTTCGACATGATCGAGCAGACGGTTCCTTTGCTGCACGCTGATTTGCCGGTCTTTCAGCCCGGCAAGCATTTCAAGGAACTGCAGCGCTGCGGTTGGGTCCTTTTCCGCGCTCGGCCGCAACGTATCGCACACACGGTCGAGAACTACTTCGAAGGGAATGCATCGGCCGATCAGACGGGCGCTCCCGCTCCCATCCATCTGGGAAGCGAATCCGAACTCTCGGTCGATTCCCCTGGCCAATGCGTTTCCAAGCCAGTGCATGCAGGCAATCGCGGTGAATATGTCATTGGCGCTCGGTGAGAGCGCACGCGTCGCTACCTCCACCAGCTCGTCGAACAGAAACAGAATATCCTGTGTGGGCGAGCGCTGCTGACCGATGACGAAAGCTCCCGCAAGCCGCTTTCGCAGCTCTTCGTCGACACGCTCAGCCTGAGTGACGCTGGCGAGTGTCTCATCCGCCCTGACAAAATCGCCAGGGACGGCATCGAGCCGGATCACCATATCGGCCTCGCAGGCGATTCGCAGCAGCCGGCTTTCGTCGATCCGGAGTACATAACCGCAAGAGTCTCCACAGATCTGGAAACCTTCGGACGCTGAGTCCTCGCGGGCCAGGATGTCGATTTTCTCTGCATCGATTTCTGGCAACGCCCGCAAGCGCTCGTCGAGGCCCCGCCCAATTCTCGCCACCATGTTGGAGACATCGATGCTTTCAGGAATATGATGAATGAAGAAGATCAGCATTCCAAGGCTGACCAGGGACAGCGCCAATGCCAATAGGATGGAGACATGCGGCACAAAGGCGGGGCTGCTCTCGGTCGAGGCCTGGATCGTTCTCAGGATCATCAATGCGAAGACAAAGGTGGCGAGCAGCGTGCCCAGCACCGCCTGGTTGCCCCGATCGCGCATGAAATTGCTGATCAGGCGTGGTCCGAACTGGATCGCCGCCTGGGCAAACGTCGCTATGGTGATGGAAAAGCTGACTCCAGCCACGCCGATCATCGAACCGGCGATGGTGCCAAGCAGAGTCCGCGCTCCTTCGGCCTTGTTGGTATAGAGCCAGCGTGACTCATCAAGCCATTGCGCACCGACCAAATCGTCGATGGCGATCGAGGCCAGCGAAAGCCCGAACGCAGCCACAACCATGAGCGACGGCAAGAACCAATAACTGCCGCGCGCATGCTCCCAGATCGCGAGCAGTTGCGAGCTCATGCTGCGACACGCCGTCTGCCGGAGAATGGTGTTTCCATCGCGGGAATCCTGGATGGGATCTGCATCTTTCTGCCAGAACTTCACTCAAGCACAGCGGCGCACAAGAAATAGAAATACGGATCAGCGCGCAAGCGGTTCCGCAGTCGGTCTTGATGCGCGTTTACACGCGATAACTGCAGGTCATTGCAAGTCCCTTCTCTGAGGGAAGCTATTCGGACACGGTTTCGCCGGACCCACCGACTTCGACAGGGAAGTCTTTCAGCTTGAGAAGCCCGTCCTTTATCGGCAGCACTGTTTCGGCATAGTTCAAGTGGATGGCCGGCCTGAAGGCTACACCGGGGATCACTGCTGCATAGATGTCGGTCAAACCCAAGGTCGGGTGGTCCGTCATGATGTGGCCGCCGCATTGTGTGCAGAATCTCCGATCGCTCATCCCGGTCTTGTTGAACCGGCCGAGAAGCTCCGCCCCCTTGGTGACTTTCACCTTGCCCGAGTCCCACAAGATGAAGGCGGTCACCGGCCCTCCCGAATAGGATCGGCAGGAACGGCAGTGGCAGTAGCCCATCTCCTTGGGCGCGCCTGTCGCCTCGATCTCTACCGCCCCGCAGAAACAGGCGCCTCTATGCGTCTCGGTCATTCGGTTTTCCCTTTTGATCGCATACGTCGAACCGGCTTGAGCCGGCCCTCGTGAACCGTCGCAATCCAGTTCACCACCCCTATCCGTTCCTGCCGGCTGGAGCGCCTCCGCTCCACTGGGGCTTATCGACGATAAGCGTTATGCGAGGCAATTTGGTTCCTCAGCGGTAGTGAATCGACGGAGCGCAGTATAACGTCAGCCGCGTTCCTTGTGTCAGCGCCATGCCAATATCACCAAAGCACCGCGTGCGATCTCGGCGTCGACGCTGACGACGAAGGGTCGCCGCCAACGAGGACCAGGCCGACCATTGGCTTGTCGCTTAGGATCGCGGGGAACCGTCTTTCGTAGTGCCCGCTGCTGAGACTGGCGCTGCGGTACCCGGTGCTCGGTCCCCAATGCCAAACCCAGAGATACTTCGGCACCTGCGGCACGAGCAAGATAAGAGCGACCGCCGTCCCGAAGCCGAGGATGGCCTTGGCATTCCAGCTTATTCTCTTGCCGTGGCGCATGTCGGAACCGGACCTCTGCAGACTCGCAATCCCACGCCGACGTTAACTCCACAAATCTAAAACAACGCACAAAGAATTCGGGATGTTGGTAGATCCCTGACTATCCGTCCCAGCCCTGCGCAAGGAATGCGATTCTCAGTAATTTCTGGCACGCTGCGACACAGGAGCTAGTATGGAGCAATCGTCACCGTTTCTAGCCTCTGGGAGATCGGTATGCTGGAGAGGTTCGAACGCTATCCGCTGACGTTTGGCCCCACGCCCATCGAGAAGCTCGGTAGGCTGTCAAAGCATTTGGGCGGCGAGGTTCAGATCTACGCCAAGCGGGAGGATTGCAATTCAGGCTTGGCGTTCGGCGGAAACAAGATTCGCAAGCTTGAATACATCGTCCCCGATGCGATCGCCGCGGGAGCCGATACGCTGGTCACGATCGGCGGCGTGCAATCGAATCACACACGGCAGGTCGCGGCGGTCGCCGCAAAACTCGGCATGAAATGCCGTCTCGTCCAGGAAAACTGGGTCCCATTTTCCGACGCGGTGTACGACCGCGTAGGCAATATCCTGATGAGCCGCGTGATGGGCGCCGAGATCGAACTTGTCGATGCGGGCTTCGACATCGGTATCCGTGAAAGCTGGCAGGCCGCGTTGGAGAAGGTGAAAGCGACGGGCGGCGTTCCCTATCCGATTCCGGCCGGCGCGTCCGTCCACAAATATGGCGGTCTCGGATATGTCGGATTCGCCGAAGAGGTCCGAGCGCAGGAAGCAGAAGCTGGAATCAGGTTCGACTATATTGTCGTGTGCACGGTCACGGGCTCCACGCATGCCGGGATGCTGGTCGGTTTCGCCGCCGATGGACGAGCACGCAACGTCATCGGGATCGACGCTTCCGGGACGCCCAATCAAACCCGTGCGCAGGTCCTCGAGATAGCGCGCAAGACGGCCGATCTTGTTAGACTCGGCCGCGAGATCGAAGAGGATGACCTCGTGCTCATGGAGAACTACGCCTACCCCGCATATGGCGTGCCCTCGGACGAGACGAACGACGCAATTCGAACATGCGCCCGGCTGGAGGGCATGATGACCGATCCGGTTTATGAAGGGAAATCGATGCAGGGCCTGATCGACCTCGTGCGCAAGGGATACTTTCCCGCCGGGTCAAAAATTCTCTATGCGCATCTGGGCGGCGTGCCGGCCATCAATGCCTACAGCTATATCTATCGCAATGGTTGACCGAAAGCGCAGGCCGTCACTTGGGCTTGCAGGTCCGCTGTGATCCCTACGGTGCTTCCAGCAGCGGGCTCCTTGAGGCCTGAAGCGCTTCGGTTCCCATCTCGACGCGATGGAAAGCCGTGTATTTGATTACCGTAACCGCATAGCCGGCGGAGGCTGTGCGATTTTCGGCGGGGCCGCCGCTATTCGGGCGGCGAGCCGTTGATCACCGTTCTGAAGCCAAGATGGGAGGCGCCTAACCCCAGCTCTTGAGGCTGGCGTGCGGCGGGCCGGTAGCGCGCGCAGAAATTGGGTGCGCACAGCCACGATCCGCCCTTGATCACCACCAGCGGCCCGACCGCTCCCGAATAGCTGACGGCGGCTTCGTGTGTCGGACCCTTCGGATTGGCGGCGCTTGCGCTCGGATGGCCGGGAAGGTACCAGTCCGCGGTGTATTCCCAGACATTTCCGATCATGTCGAACAGGCCATAGCCGTTCGCCGCGTAGCAGCCGACCGGCGCTATGCTCCGGTAGCCATCGGCACCGCTATCCTTCAGCGGAAACGCCCCTTGCCAACTATTGGCGCGCCAACCGTCGACCGGGTTGTAATAGTCCTCGCCCCAAGCATAGGTCTGCCTATCGAGACCGCCGCGGGAGGCGAACTCCCATTGCGCCTCGCTTGGAAGCTCGCTCCCAAGCCAGCGCGCATAGGCAAGCGCGTCCTCGTGGGCGACGTTGACGACGGGGTGATTGGCCTTGCCCTTGATCGAGCTGTCGGGGCCAGTCGGATGGCGCCAATCCGCTCCCGGCACGTAGCGCCACCATTGGCTGATATCGACCAAGTTCAACAGGCCATCCGGTTGATGGAACACGGTCGCTCCGGGGGCTAGAAGCTCGGGCGGAAGATCCGGGCGCTCCTTGGGATCGAGCCCGCGCTCGGCAACCGTCCGGTAGCCTGTGGCCTCGACAAAGGCTGCGAACTGCGCGTTGGTCACCTCGTGCCGATCGATCCAGAACCCCGATACGCTAACCTGGTGGGCGGCACGTTCCTCGCTTCGCTCGTCATCGTCGCCCATGGTGAAGGTGCCGCCCGGAATCCAGACCATGCCGGGATATGGTCGCTCGGAGCGCTCAGGGGCCCCGGCATACGTCTCGCATAGTCGTGGCGGCTCGCTCTGGTCGGCCAGAAGCCCGCCCGGCGGCTGCGGCAGACAGATGCCGGATACAATAACCAAAGTTCGAATCGCCCTTTCCGCAGGCCAGACAGCCACGATCCTCTCCAGGTCGGCCTAGAACCGGAACGACGCGCCGATGAACGGACCGTGCATCGTCACGTCCCACTTGAAGTCGCCATCCTCATAGTCCCAGGACAGCGCGCGATATCCGCCACCCAAAATAGTATCGGTGCCCAAAAACGTGATGCGATATCCGAGCACCGCGAGCGCATTCCAGGTGAAGTCGGAGCCGACCCCGAAGCCGCCGACATCGCCTTCGGCGACCAGCAACCAACGCTCCGAAAGGTCGATCCCGACGCGGACGCCGAAAAACGGATCGACCCAGCTCTCATGCTGGTCCACATGCCTGCCCAAGGGTCCATCGCCGTCAAGCTCCAGGCGAAGGTACGTCCAACGCGCGCCGGCCAGAGGGTCGACCCAGGCTTTGCGTGCTTGGCCCTCGCCAGTTCGACCAATAGTCCACTCCACGATCCGATAGAACACTCCGCCGCCGACCACGGCCGTGTCGCTGGTGACATCGATATCGAACAGCCCGGCCTCCGCCTCGTCGAACGTGCGCACGAACAGCGGAGCGAAGAAGATACCGAAGCGGTTTTTACGCGCATCCGCAAGCAGCATGCCGCCAAATTGCAGGTCATTCAGGATGTCGCTGAAGCTCAGATCGACATCAGCCTGCAGATTGCCGACACCTGCTTCGCCATCAAGCCCAGCCATCCAGAAATAGGGACTGATCTCGAGGGTCCATTCCGATGCGCCAGTGGAGCTGCTTCCAGTCTCCGCTCGCGCCGCAAAAGTTGCAGAAGCGAGCGCCGCCGTGGTTGCCACATAGAATGCCGGGATGGCAAATCGGCGCGTCATTCCTATCCTCCATCCCGCCTAGGCGATCAGCATTGGCGGAAACCGGTCCAGCTCAGCAGCGGATCCAGGGAATCAGGCGCCAATCGATCTTCACCGCTCAATCTGGGTAATCTTGGAGCCCTCGATGCTGAGGCCTGCCATCAGCCCCTCCTGCCCGAAAATGAACGCGTAGATCTCCGCCTGCAAGGTCGTCGAAGAAGCGCTGGCGGCAAACCCTTCATCCGCGACGACGACGGTCGGCCCAACGCCGATCTCCCACCCTTCCGACTTCTTCACATAGTTCAACGCCTCATCCGTCATGAAGAACAAGGCGTAACTGAAGCTCTGCACGCCGGCCTGCAATCCGACGGAGCCGGCGACGGAGTTATAGTAGCCGACGGACTTGCCGCCGACCCGCAATGCTCCCTCGCCATAGGCGCCCCCGACAATGAGGCCTCCTTTGACGATGGACGGAAAGATCAGGATTCCCTTGGCTTGGTCGGCCAAGGCGCGCGCTCCTTCGTTTTCTTTGAGAAGAGCATCCAGAGCGTTGTTGGCGTCGGCGTCGATCTCCGCCGCCGTTGCCGCCCATGAAGCGCTCGGCGGGCCGATGGCGACAACTGTCGCAACGAGCGCAGCGGAGGCGCAAAGCCGACGGCGGGAAAGCCGGAACGGCCCTTGCTCAATGCGTTCGGTCAACATACCTATCCCTCCTGTCACGGGCCAAAACTCAATCCAGACCTTACGCGCCCGACCCTCTGCGGATCATTCGGTGCCACGGACAATCGAATTCCAGCGGCACCAGAGGCCGCGGCGACGCGCACTCAATCGTCGGTCTCGGTCCAGGTGCCGTCGGGATCGTATTCCTGGGTAGCCGCCGCCAGCACAGCCGTCTCTTCGCCCAGATCCTTCTGCAGCACCTTGCCGTGGTGGCTTACAAGAAAGGTCATGATGCCGGAAGTGCCGTACTCGGCCGGCCAGGCGATGAGCGCGAAGCCAGCGATCATATTGCCGTTGATGACGTAGTCGTAACGGCCGCCGGGCGGATTCGCTCCCTGGCGGGTGAGAATCTTGTAGTAATAGCCGTAGAAAGGTTCGCCAGCCTTGCGCTCTGCGAGATAGTCCTCGTCCACTTCGGCAACCAGCGGTCCAAACGGGCTGAGCTCGTCAGCTTCCGCCGTCGTCTGCCAGTAAAGCCCGTTCCTCTGGCCTTCCGTGCTGACCAACTTCTGGGCATATTCCAGAACCTCGTCGCCGTCGCGATCCTCGCCCGCATACTCGGCCTGAGCGTCGACATAGGCTCTGGCGACTCTGATCGCCTGGAGCTCGTTCTCACCGATCCGTCGGTCGGTGATTTCCTCGATGCCGGCTTCGGTATCGAACCGCCAAGCGCCGTTCTCGCGCACCAGCGGGATCGGCAAGGGATAGGCGAGGCGTCCCACTTCGATCACCCGCCGGTCCTCGCCGTCGGGGCGAAACACCGTCGCTTCCTTGGCCGCCGACGCGATGTCTTGGAAGGCTTCCCGCGCGCCCGCGGGATCGCCGCCGATGATGAAGTCGCGATGTTCCTTGCCGAATAGGGCCAGAACCGTCTCGGCGTCCTCTTTGTCGAGCGCGTCCAGAAGAGCGCCCATCGCCGCCTCCGGGGTCGGGAAGGTGGGCTGGTCAGCGGCAGCGTCCGCCCGGCCCTCAGGTGCGAGCGCAAGGGCAACCGCCAGAGCAAGCACCGCGGCCCATCGCGCGAGATGCGGCGTCCGGCGAACGCAGAGTGGGGTTGTGTCCATGATGATCTCAACTCTCCCGCCCAAAACGAACCGACGTCGCACGACGGCTCATGCCCGCTTGCGCTTCTTCCCGCCGCCGGATTTCTTGCCGCGATTCGCCTGCTTCTTTACCTGAGTGCCGTTCTTGGGTTTTGTCAGCCCTTGCCCTCCCTTGCGCGCCGCCACTTTCTGGGGCTCGGCTTTCCTCTTGGCGACGGCGCGGCTCTCGGAGCCACGGCGGCTCTGGGCCTTCACTTGCTTGCCGCTGGTGTTCTTGGAGCCGGACAAGGCGGTGGCGGCGCTCTTCTTGGTCGATGCCTCGCCGAGGCGCTTGGTCCGCTTCGCCGCCGCCTGCTTGCCCGTGGTTTGGCGCTGTTGCGCCACGGCCTTTGTTTGCGGCTTATCGGCGCGCGCCATGCGCACGGGCGCAGTACCCTTTGGTTTTGCGTCGCGACGGACATTCTGTGCGGTCTGTTGACGCTGAGCACCGCCCCGGAGATCTTGACCCCCCCGTTGGCGTTGGCGCTGCCGAAGCTCCGCCTGCGCGTCCCTTTTGTTCAGCCCATCGCGGCGCGGGCTGCGGCCATCAAGGCGATCATCGTCTTTGTTGATGATGATATTGCTGTCCTCGATGTTGACGTTCCTGCTCCAGTCGTTCCCGCCATTGTTGTTGTTGTCGTCGTCATCGTCATCATCGCCGATGGCGTAGCCGATCAATCCGCCGACCGCAGCACCTCCCAGGAAGGTGGCGGCCGTCGACCAGAATGAGGGATATGGATCCGAGTAGGCCACCGGCGGCGCCGACGCATATACGGGCGCCTCGCTATATACCGGCGCCGCCTCGGTTCCCGGCGCGGCGGCGGCGTATTCGGTCGGAGCGGGTTCCATGCTCTCGGCGGTCTCCATTTCCGGCTCGGCGGCGGTTCCCGCGCTCGGTTCCATCGCAGCTTCGGTCGCTTCCTCGGCCGCCAGCTCGGGTTCTGCCGGTTCGCCCGCCGCCTCCTCTACCGGCGGCGCGAACGCCATTACGTCATACTGCGGCACATAAATGAGATCGGGATTGGCCGGCAGGATCGCGATCACATCCTCCCCAACGATCACCCGCTGCTTACCATCCGTGACGAGTGCGCCCCCGGCATAGAGTTGTGCCCGGAATTGCTGAATTGAATCCTGCACGTCCTGAAGCTGATTCACCACGGCCAGGCCTAACTTCTCGGTCCAATCGAGATCATCGTTCATGGCCTCGATCACCACCGGATAATTCAAAAGACCCAGGACGCTTTGATCCCATTCGGGGTCGGGCTGGAGGCTCGGATCCTCGGCATGCTTTGCAAGAAAGCGCGAGGCTTGAACGACATCGAGCGGGAAGATGGCCGCCTGCAAGGTCAGTTCAAGCAGGGGGTCGGGATAGAGGGCGATGCGGGAGGTCAAAGCATCGATTTCGTCCCCGCCGAGCAGAGTGGACACCTCCGACTCTGGCAAGTCGGCCTCGGCCGTCGCTTCCTGGCCCTGAGGGACCGGCTGTTCCGCCGCCACCGCGGACTCGGTGCTCTGGCTGGTGGTCGCGGGTTCCTCTGTCTGTCCGAAGGCGGACGTCGCCGCCGCAGTAATAAAGACCGCTATGGCGGTCGGCGCCATCACAAGCCGCACGAATCGAGCGAATGACTGGTTCTGTTTAATCATCGCCGCCATGGCCATCTGCCAGCGAGACCGTTACCATGAGCCGGCTCCTCAGAATGTCACGGTGAAGTTGGCTTACATAGTGGACCAAAGTCCTACTCAATGGAGTGTACTAGGTCCGGTGGAGCACATGACGTGGTCGATTGGTCCCGTTCAAAGCTGGCTGGGAATCATCGACCTCTTATTCTATGACCGCTATGAGCGTCGCCATGCGGACTGGCTTCGATGGATTGTCTTCCACGCCGGCAGCAGATGCGCTGCTCTCCGGTGCCTGTCTCAACTTGTGCGATGATATGGA
>DASPGI010000143.1:0-6332 GCA_035620695.1 Alphaproteobacteria bacterium | reverse complement strand
TCACCTCCTCCTCTTGTGAGAGATCAGCCTGTATCGCGAAGGCCTCGCTCCCCAAGGATTGAAGCTCGCGAACAACCTCTTCCGCGGCGGCGCTGGATGCATGGTAGTGCACGGCAACCCTCCAGCCTTGCCGGCCGAGGGAGAGGGCGATGGTGCGGCCGATCCGCTTTGCGGCGCCCGTCACCAGCGCGGTGGAGACCGTCGCTCCCGTTCCGCCGTCATAAGGTCCGTCCTCGGCCATGGCGGCTCTAGGGTCCTCTGCGGCCACGGCCGCGCGGGCGGCCCGAGGCGGCGGGCCGGCGCGGACGCGCGGCGGCCTTCTCAAGCTGCCGGCCGGGATCGGGCACGCCCAGATCCATCGCCTCGAGCCGGCGGATTTCGTCCCTGAGCCGCGCGGCTTCCTCGAACTCCAGATCAGCGGCGGCGGAGCGCATGCGTTTCTCCAGATCTGCGATGGTCGCCTTGAGATTGTGGCCGATCAGGTGCGGGGTCTCGGCCAGACCCGTTCCGACGGTGACATGGTCGCGCTCGTATACGGAGCCCAGGATGTCGGAGATCGATTTGCGCACCGATTCCGGAGTGATTCCGTTCGCAACGTTGTAGACCTGCTGCTTCTCGCGACGCCGGTTCGTTTCGCGCAACGCGTAATCGAGGGATCTGGTCATATTGTCGGCATAAAGGATCACCCGGCCATCGATGTTGCGGGCCGCACGCCCGATCGTCTGGATCAGCGAGGTCTGCGAGCGCAGATATCCCTCCTTGTCGGCGTCGAGGATTGCCACCAGGGCGCATTCGGGGATGTCCAACCCCTCGCGTAAAAGATTGATGCCCACCAGCACATCGAAGGCGCCGAGCCGCAGGTCGCGGATGATCTCGATCCGCTCCAACGTCTCGACGTCGGAATGGATGTAGCGGACGCGGAGGCCCGCCTCGTGCATATATTCGGTCAGATCCTCGGCCATGCGCTTGGTGAGGGTGGTGACCAGCACGCGCTGGCCTTTGGCGGCGCAATCCTTGGCCTCGGCGATGACATCATCTACCTGCCGCTCGGTCGGCCTGAGGATGCATACGGGATCGATCAGGCCGGTCGGTCGGATCACCTGCTCGATGAAGACGCCGCCGGTACGCTCCAGCTCCCACGGTCCCGGCGTCGCCGAAACGAAGATCGTTTCCGGACGCATCGCCTCCCATTCCTCGAAGCGCAATGGGCGGTTGTCGATGCAGGAGGGCAGGCGGAAGCCGAACTCGGCCAGTGTCGATTTGCGTTGATAGTCGCCCCGGAACATCCCGCCGATCTGCGGCACGGTGACGTGGCTCTCGTCGACGATCAGCAGGGAATCGCCGGGCAGATATTCGAACAAGGTCGGCGGCGGCTCGCCTGGTTTGCGGCCGGTTAGGTAACGCGAGTAGTTCTCGATGCCGGCGCAGCTGCCGGTCGTCTCGATCATTTCGATGTCGAAGCGCGCGCGCTGCTCCAGACGCTGAGCCTCGAGCAGCTTTGCCGCCTGGTGCAGCTCGCCCAGACGCAGCTTCAGATCCTCCTTGATTTGCTTGACCGCCTGCTGAAGGGTCGGCTTCGGCGTCACATAGTGACTATTCGCATAGACCTTGACCTCGCCCAGATCGGCCACCTTTTCGCCGGTGAGGGGGTCGAATTCGTGGATCGCCTCCAGCTCATCGCCGAACAGGGAGAAGCGCCAGGCGCGGTCTTCCATATGTGCGGGGAACAGCTCAACCGTGTCGCCGCGCACCCGGAACGAGCCGCGTTGGAAATTCGTGTCGTTGCGGCGGTATTGCAACTCGACAAGCTGGCGCAGGAGGATGGTGCGGTCAAGCATCTGGCCCCGGCGCAGCGTGACCGTCATCGCACTGTAAGTCTCGGGCGAGCCGATGCCGTAAATGCAGGATACGGAGGCGACGATGATCACGTCGCGCCGCTCGAACAAGGCGCGCGTCGCCGAGTGACGCATGCGGTCGATCTGCTCGTTGATCGACGATTCCTTCTCGATATAGGTGTCCGTCCGCGGCACATAGGCCTCGGGCTGGTAGTAGTCGTAATAGGACACGAAATATTCGACCGCGTTTTCGGGGAAGAATCCCTTCATCTCGCCATAGAGCTGCGCGGCGAGCGTCTTGTTGGGAGCAAGGATCAGGGTTGGACGCTGCACCGCGGCGATCACATGCGCCATGGTAAAGGTCTTGCCCGAACCGGTGACGCCGAGCAGCACCTGGTCGCGCTCGTTTCGCCGCAGCCCTTCGATCAACCCGGCGATGGCTTGCGGCTGATCGCCGGCAGGCTGGAACTCGGAGCGAAAGACGAACGGGCGTCCGCTATCGGAGACCGGTCTCTCAAGGACGGTGACCGCCGAATCGGAAAGCCCGCGACGCATGGTCCTAAGATAGGTTGGTGTTCCGGCCAAGCCAATCCGCCAGCGAAGGCTTCACTTATATCGCTTACTAGAATTATTCTAAAGAGTATTGACTGTCCTGCGGCGCCGACCTATATGTGACATCCAGATTGGAATTGTTCTAAAATAGGAGCCGACACGCATCATGCTCACCATTGGGGACCGCCTACCGAGCTTTGCCTTGAAGGGCGTCGCATCGACCGATCCGAAAACCGCCTTCGCCGACATCACCCAGGATAGCTTCAAGGGTCAATGGAAGGTGATCTTCTTCTGGCCGAAGGACTTCACTTTCGTCTGTCCGACCGAGATTGTGGGCTTTGCCCAGCTCGACGGAGAGTTTAAGGACCGCGACGCGCAGCTGCTCGGCGTTTCCATCGACAGTGAATTCGTCCATCTCGCATGGAAGCAAAGCCGCGAGGATCTGGGCAAAGTGCCCTTCCCCATGCTCGCCGACGTCAAGCGGGAGCTTTCTTCCCGGCTTGGCGTGCTCGACCGCAAGGAGGGCGTGGCCTTGCGCGCGACCTTTATCGTCGACCCGGATAACATCATTCGCTTCGTCTCGGTCAACGATCTGAGCGTCGGCCGCAATCCGCAGGAAGTCTTGCGCGTGCTCGATGCCCTGCAGACGGACGAGCTCTGTCCCTGCAACTGGACCAAGGGCGAGGAGACGCTGAAGGCCGCCTGATCCGACAGACAGCGCCGTCCTTCTCAAACTTGATGGGAAGGATAGTGAGAAGCGGTAACGTTCGACACGCCCGGGGAGACAGCCCATGTCCATCGAGTCGCTGAAAACCAGGCTACCCGACTATGCCAAAGATCTGCGGCTCAACCTCGGCACAGTCCTGACCGCGCCTGGCCTTACCCAGCGCCAGGCCTGGGGCGCCGCGCTCGCTTCCGCCATTGCCGCTCGAAATCCGGAAGTAATCGCCGCGATCGAGGCGGAGGCCGCGCAGCACCTGGACCCGACCGCCATGAACGCTGCCCGCGCCGCGGCGGCGATCATGTCGATGACCAACATCTACTATCGCTTCACGCATCTGGTCTCGGCCAAGGACTATGCATCCATGCCGGCCAAGCTGCGCATGACCGCGATCGCCAATCCTGGCGTCGAGGCGGTCGACTTCGAGCTTTGGTCGCTGGCGGTGTCGGCAATAAACGGCTGTGGCCAGTGCATCGATGCCCATGAGCGGCAAGTGACTTCCAAGGGCGCAAGCCGCGAAACGGTGCAGAACGTGGTGCGCATTGCGGCGGTGATTCACGCCGTCGCGGTCACGTTGAACGCCGAACCGCGAGCCTCAGCCCGAGCCGCCTGAATCCTCGATCACGTCTGCCACGACTGCTCGCAGCACATAACGCAGCGGGCTTCCGGCAAAGGGGGCATTGAAAGGATAGCAGGTCACCAAGACCAGCTCCGGCTCGCCCGTGTGGGCGAGCCGGAGCCTTTCGTGGCGGGCGTCAAGCACTACCCCCTCAAGCGCGACGAAATCCCGCCACGCCCCCTCCTTGGTCTGCAGCCGTAGGCGCTCTCCCGGAAGGATCCCGCCCAGGAAGCGAAAATGACTGTCGCGATGGGCGGCAATGACGCTGCGCCCGCGCTCCCCCGGCAAGGGCGTGCCGTCAAGATGGCCCGGCGCAAAGGCCAGGGTTCGCCCGGTCCCGCCTGCAAGGACGAAGAAAGCGAGCCCGCGCGAAGGCGCCTCCAGCCTGGCCACAGGCCAGGTATCGGCCCAACTCCACGGCCGCACGTTCTTCTCGCCCAAAAGCGTCCGCTCCCAGGCCCGGGCCAGCAAAAGCTGGGCCAACTCAGCCTTCGCCCAGAGCCAGCCCGCGCTGCCAAGTTGCCAAGCGGCGGCCGCAGCCAGCAATGCGGGCAGGAGCCACAGAATGGGACGACCAGGCATCATGCCGCCGACCGCCGCTCCGCTGAGTGGAATGCGACGGTCAGAGCCGCGGCGGCGAGCAATAGAAGAAGGCCGATCAGCACCCGCCCATCAACGCCGAGGGCGGTTGCCGGCAGAACCAGCGCCGTCTCGTGATCGCGCAGCTTGGACCTGATCATCTGCGTCGTCCCCGGGTCGCCGAAGACCGATTCGTATCGCCATCCCGCCGGCAGATTGAGCGGCACATTGGCGGTCACGAGCTCTGCCTCTGCTGGACGGGCAGGCATCGGATCGACAGCGATCAGCGAGGTGTGCTCGCTGAGAAGGTGATGGTGGAGCGCAATCTCCACGATCTTGCCTCGAACCGATGCCGGATCGGCGCCGCGCCGAAGCTGATCCGATATCGTCTCGATCTTCGACCTTGCCCATAGCGCGGCAACTCCGATCGTCGGTTGCGCTCGGGCCAACTCGATCTGAGTTCGCCAGGGCTCTCCGGCGAGGCTACCGGCGATTTCAATGGTTCCGATCAACGGGCTTCCGCTCGGCAGCCGTGCCGAGAAAGCGATCGGCTCGCCCCGATAGAGGTCAGGCAGCAGGGAGGGAAAGATTTCGGCTCCATTGGCTGAGAGCGGCCAGGCGAGCGCGAAATCGGTGAGAACGGGCTGCTCCAGTTTCTCGAACAACTCACCCAGCTTGGCGGCGACCTCATCGGTAGAGGCGATGTAGGTGAAGCTGCCGCGGCCGAGCTCCGCCGCTTTTCGCATGAAATAGTCGTTTGGAGCCGAGCCGATACCGATCGTGAACAAGCGCCGCGAGCCAAGCTCAGAGGCGATGCGGTCGAAAATCGCTGCTTCGTTGCCCACGGCGGCGTCGGTCAGGAACACGATCTGGAAGAGACGGCCCTCACTGGTCGGCAACGCCAATCCCCGTTCAAGCGCCGGCAGGATCTCGGTGCCGCCCTCGGCGGAAAAGCCGGCGAGCCTGCGCTTGGCGGCGGCGCGTGCCTGTGCATCGGCGATCATGAAACCGCCGAACATGGAGGAGGCCTCGTCGCTCAAGCGGATGATCTCGAAACGGTCCTCGCGGCGCAGCCGGTCGAGCGCGGAGGCGAGTGCTGCCTTGGCCTGTAGGATCGATTCGCCGGCCATTGATCCTGAGGTGTCGAGAATGAAGACCAGGTCGCGGGGCGGCGGCGCGGCTCTGGGCCGGGCGGGTGGCACCACGAGCCCCAGGAGATAAGGCGAGCCGGCAAGTGTCTCGACATAGAGCGCCGCTTCCGGTTCGGCCGCGGGCCTGGGCGCCCATTCGAGGACGAAGTCCCGGTCTGCGAAAAGTTCGCCATCAGGGACGATACGAATGTCTCCGGACGGCTCTTCGAAGGTGGCGAGCCGGTGCGTGCTGCTTTCGATCGCGTGCACGGGGAGGCCCGGATCAAGCAGCACCGTGAGCTTGATCGGGATGACCGGACCGTCCTGCGGCCGCAGCACCGGCGGAGTGATGCGCTCGGCATCGGCGACCGTCGTCTGCGTCGGCGGAGCGGGCGTCGTGCTGATGGCGAGAGCGTGTGGGGCATCGCCGCCGACATAGCGGGGAGCAACCACCATCGGAAAACGCAGCGAGAAGCGGCCGTCGCGATAGAGCACGCGGTCCTGATACTCGATCTCGACGGCGATTTCGTCCCCCGGACCGACATTGGCGACCGAGGTGGTAAAGATGTTCGGCCGTTCCTGCTCGATCAGGCTCGCGCGCTGACCGCTCGTCTTTGCGGCCTCGTATTCGGCCTTGGCCTCGGCGCGTTCACGAATCTCGCCCTCGATCACTCGGGCCCCGACATGCAGGCGCAGGCGATCGACCGCCGCTCCCTCCGGCAGTGGGAACACATAGATACCCTCGAGCCAGGCGGCGGTGTCGTTGCGGAACTTCTGCAGCACGCGCACGCGCTGAACGAGGCCGTTGGCGCGGATCTCCACCTCGCTGGAGAGCGTCGACGGCACGATCAGGCGCTCATCTTGGGGAGATTTGAACAACAGGCCGGCACGGCCGG
>DASPGI010000142.1:0-41877 GCA_035620695.1 Alphaproteobacteria bacterium | reverse complement strand
GATCTTGAGAAAGCTCATCAGGCCGGAGGAGCGCCCGCCGCCCGACAGCTTCTCGCCGTCGCCGCGCAGCTTGGAGAAGTTGGTGCCGGTGCCGGAGCCGTATTTGAACAGCCGCGCCTCGCGCACCCACAGATCCATGATGCCGCCCTCATTGACCAGATCGTCGGCGACCGACTGGATGAAGCAGGCATGCGGCTGCGGGTGCTCATAGGCCGATTCGGAGCGGACCAGCTCGCCGGTCTGGAAGTCGACATAGAAATGGCCCTGGCTTGGTCCATCGATCCCGTAAGCCCAGAACAGGCCGGTGTTGAACCATTGCGGAGAGTTGGGCGCACCCATCTGGCGGGCCAGCATGAAGGCCAGCTCGTCGTGAAATGCGCGCGCATCTTCCTCGCCGTCGAAATAGCCGCCCTTCCAGCCCCAATAGGTCCAAGTGCCGGCCAGCCGGTCGAACACCTGGCGCGCGTCGCGCTCGCCGCCCCACCGGGTATTTTCCGGCAGCTCCGCAAGGGCCGATTCGTCCGGCACGTGGCGCAGCAGCCAGTCCGGAACGTCCGACTCGATCACGGGCTTGAGACGGGCCGGCACGCCGGCCTTGCGGAAATATTTCTGCGCAAGCACATCGCAGGCGACCTGAGACCAATCCTCGGGCACCAGAATATCGGCGAGGTGGAAGACGACCGAGCCATCCGGATTGCGGATCTCGCTGTTCGCCGTTCGAAACGCAATGCCGCAGTAGGGCGACTGACCTTCGGTCGTGAAGCGGCGCTCGATTCGCATTCCTTCCCCCCTTCCTGGTTCCCTCTCGGCTGGCCGGCGGTTTCCCCGGTGACACCCAACATATTGTGGATGCACCATTGATCTTTCAAACATGTTGCGCCTGACGGAGGGCCGAGGCAAGAGAAAAAATTTGTGTTTTTCTATCTCTACGGAGTATCCTTGAAGTAAATCATTAATAACATCGCCGCTCTTCACTTAGGTGAGCCGCAATGCTACGGAGCCGCATCTTGCGACCCGCAAACCATTACTTTGGAGTATCGATATGACCGCCCTCGGGACTTGTCCAAACCTGATTTATCGGATTGCGACAAGGCGCCATCGGGCGGATAGCGACTGTATCAATGGCGTGTTCCGGCTACAACAACATTTTGTTGTGATCTGGCGCGATTGTCGCTAAATCCGGTGAGGAAATCGTGTTCCAGGCTGCTGATCCGCCGGGATTGAGCGGATCGGATATAGGCTCGGGGGACCACCGCCGCCCTGGACGCGCCCACCGGCTTTTGCGATAGTCCCGGCCCTTCCAAATCTTGAAGTTACAATGCGATCGGCTCAATGACCCTGGCCACCCGTCTCTACACCTGGCTGCGCGGCGAATATGTCGGGGCCGACGCCTACGGCAACCGCTACTATCGCGCGCCGAGCCGTATCCAGGGCCGCAAGGAGCGTCGATGGGTCATCTATGAAGGCGAGCCGGAGGCATCCAAGGTCCCCCCGGAATGGCACGGCTGGCTGCACTATACCGTGAAGGAGCCGCCCGAAGGCGACGGCCGCCCGCGTTATCCCTGGCAGAAGCAGCATTTGCCCAATCTGACCGGAACACCGGCGGCCTACCGTCCGGCCGGCCATACGCTGGAGGGCGGCAAGCGGCAGCCGGCCACCGGCGACTACCAGCCCTGGACTCCGCCCTCCTGACCTGGAGTTGAGCCGATGCGGCGCAGCGTCATCGAAACGATCATGGGGGCGGTCGTGCTGGTTATCGCCGGCCTGTTCCTGTTCTTCGCCTACACCTCCAGCGACGTTCGAGCCACCAACGGCTATGAGCTGATTGCGCGTTTCAACCGCGTCGATGGACTTGCCGATGGCAGCGACGTGCGGATGAGCGGCATCAAGATCGGCAGCGTCGTCGGACAGCAACTCGATCCCAGCTCCTATCGCGCGGTTGTTCGAATCTCGATCGAGAGCGTCATTCAATTGCCGGTCGACACCTCCGCGCGGATCCAAAGCGACGGGCTTCTCGGCAACGCCTATATGGTGCTTGAGCCGGGCGGCGCGGAGGAAATGCTGCCGCCGGGAGGCGAGATCGAGTTCACCCAAGACGCCATCAACCTGGTGGATCTGCTCGGCCGATTCATCTTCTCGTCGCCGGGAAAGACCGGGGCCCCCTCGCCTCCAAAGAACGGTGAGGGTGCGACGACCGCCCCCGAACTCATGCAATGACCGGCGCGCCCGCGGGGCAGCGCTGGGACCCAGGAACCTATGCCGCAAATGCGCGCTTCGTCGCCGAGCTGGGCCAGCCGGTGATCGAGCTGCTTGCTCCGCGGGCGGGTGAGCGGATTCTCGATCTGGGCTGCGGCGACGGGGTGCTGACGGAAAGGCTGGCGGCGTTCGGATGCGCGGTCGTTGGCGTCGATGCCAGCCCCGAGCAAGTCGGCGCCGCTCAGGCGCGCGGTCTCGATGCTCGGGTAATGGACGGCCAGCGCCTCGAGTTCCGGAAGGAGTTCGATGCGGTCTTCTCCAACGCGGCGCTGCACTGGATGAGGGACCCCGACCTGGTCATCGCCGGCGTGCATCGCGCCTTGAAGCCCGGTGGCCGTTTCGTCGGCGAGATGGGCGGGGCCGGCAACATCGCCCGTATCGCCGAAGCGCTGACGAAGGCGCTTAGCCGGCGCGGCCTTACGGCGGACCTGCCCTGGTACTTCCCGGGCGATCGGGAGTATCGGGCCAAGCTCGGTGCGGCCGGTTTCGCGGTGGAGGAAATCCAACTTTTCCCCCGCCCGACTCCTCTGCCCGGTGACATCACCGGATGGATAGAAACCTTCGCCGGAGCGCCTCTCGCCCGCGTGCCCGAGGTCGAGCGCGACGATTTCATCGCCGAGCTGCGTACGGCGCTGCAGCCGCATCTGCGCCAGCCGGACGACAACTGGATCGTCGACTATGTCCGCCTGCGCTTTCGGGCCATCAAGGCACTATGAACGTCACTGGGGCAGGGTGTTCGTAAGCGACTCCTTGAGGATCGGCCGCACGCTATCGGCGGGAAACAGGCGCTGCAGGAAGATCGGCGTCTGATTCTCCTGAAGATTCACCTCGTAGATCGTCTCGGTCTCGCCGAGGGGGAATTTGATCTTCGTTCTGCGATGTCCTGCGGCTTCGATATCCAATTCGATCAGATCACCTTTCTTGCCGACCAGCTTCAGCGAATCTTGGATTGCAACGAACCCCAGCCCCTGTTGAGTGGTCAAGTTGGTTATCGAGACTTCCGCTACCGGAGGCCGGGCGCCCGCGAAATGCAGATTCACCGTGGCGGCACCGGAATTCTTGGCCGGCTCTTCCGCATGAGCTGGGGCAACTAGGCGAAGTGGGGCGGCTTCCGCAGAGGAGACACTGATCGTTCCCGCTCCGACCGCCGGCTGCGCGCTCGGCACAAGCGCGAACAATGAAAAGGCCGCAAGTCCGAGCGCGAACGCATCGCGCTCAGTGAGGGGCTTCTGAATCCAGGCGGCGATCACGCCCAAAAACGGCAGGAGGAGCAAAACCGCCAGCAGCAGATCAAGTCCGATCACCGGCCTCAGTACTTCGTCGGCCATTTTTTCGAGCGCTATGACCGTCGATTGATTTCCGTGCCTCAGGTAATCGCCGATACCCAGCATGAATCCGCCGATACCGGCCGCGACGTAGAGTTTCCACGCTTGCGTGTGCGGGGCTTGAACCAAATCAGCAGCCATGACAGCCCTCCCTCGATCTCGGGTTGGGAGAAGGCACAATCATAGCACGAAACTTTCTTGAGAAATTCTCCTGAATCGGTGCCCCGAAAGTTCACGGGCCCGCGCGGCGCTAGGCCGCAATCCGGCCGCGCCGGAAATCCTTGGCGATTTCGCGCGCGGCGTTGTGACCGGGCAGGCCTGAAACCCCGCCGCCGGGATGGGCGCCCGAGCCGCAGTGATAAAGGCCCTTGATCGGCCCGCGATAGTCGGCGTAACCGGCCGCGGGCCTCAGGCTGTAGATCTGGTCCAGATGCAGGGCGCCGTGAAAGATGTCGCCACCGACAAGGCCGAACTCGCGTTCGAGATCGAGCGGGCTCAACACCTGGCGGCCCAGGATCGAGCGCTTGAAATTGGGCGCGTAACGGTCGACCGTGTCGATGATGAGATCGGCCACCCCTTCCTTCACGCCATCCCAGGTCTTGCCGCCGGAGAGCTCGGGATGGAAGTGCTGGCAGAACAGGCTCATGACGTGGCAGCCCTTCGGCGCCAGCGTATCGTCGAGGATCGATGGAATGCACATGGAGACGATCGGCTCCTTGGCCCACCCGCCCCCCTTGGCGTCGTCATAGGCCCGCTCCAGATAGGCCAGCGAGGGCGCGATGTCGATCGAGGCCATCATCAACTTCTCGGGCTCGCGCTGCGGCAGGCTCTCGAAGCGTGGCAGCTCGGAGAGGGCGACATTCATCCGGAAGGAGCCGGACCGGCAGCGCCAACCTTCCATGTCACGCAGGAACTCGCCCGGCAACGCCGAGCGGTCGAGCATCTTCAAGTAAAGTAGCTTCGGGTTGACGTTGGCGGCGACGGCACGGGCGCGAATCGAGCGTCCATCGGTCAGCACTACACCGCGCGCGCTTCCGCCCTCGACAATCACCTCGCTCACCGGGGCGCCAACCTCGATATCGGCGCCATACTCGGCGGCCGAGCGCGCCATCGCCTGGGTGATGGCGCCCATCCCGCCCTTGGCATAGCCCCATGTGCCGGTCTTGCCGTTGACGCCGCCAAAATAGTGATGGATCAGCACATAGGCCGACCCCCCGGTATAAGGGCTCACCAGATTGCCGACGATCGCCTCGAAGCCGAACAGGCCCTTGATCGGATCGCTCTCGAACCAGGCGTCAAGATAGTCGCCGATGCTCATTGTCATCAGCTCGACAAAGGATTTCTGCTGCCTGGGGGTGAGCTTGCGGGCGCGGTTGGCGAGCTTGAGAAGGCTCATCACATCGGCAAAGCCGCCGCCGAGATTGGGCGGGGTTTCGGTCGTGACGGAGCGAAAGATCTCGGCCACCTCGGCGACCTCCGCCTCGAACCGGCCGTAGATCTGGGCGTCATGCTGCGAGAACTTGCCGATTTCGCGTTCGGCCTGGTCAAGCTCGCGGGCAAGGCGCAGGAAGCGACCATCGGGCAGGACCGAGAGGCTTCCGGACGGCCGGTCGAGAATTGTCAATCCGTGGCGTTCCAGCTCCAACTCGCGGATGATCTTCGGGTCGAGCAGGCTCACCACATAGGAGCAGACCGAGTTGCGAAAGCCGGAATGGAACTCCTCAGTCACCGCGGCGCCGCCGACCACCCCTCGGCGCTCGACCACCTTCACCCGATAGCCCTTGCGCGCAAGATAGCCGGCGCAGGTCAGGCCGTTATGGCCGGCGCCGATGATGACGATGTCGTAGCCCGGTTCGGTGGACATGGGTTCCATCAGGATTCACAATTCGGATGACAAGGCTCTAGCCCAAGGGCGGTGTGACGGCAACCCCCGACCGAGACCGCCCTCTTGCGGCAGGAACGGGGTTTCCTCCCGGGGGGCGAGCCACCTATGGTGCTGCAGCATGCCAGAGGACCATCCCCATTCCATTTTTAAGCTCGCTTCGTCGATCGAGGCCGTTGCGGCCGCCCAGTGGGAAGCCTGCGCCGGATCCGGCAATCCCTTCCTCGGCCATGCGTTCCTCAAGGCGCTCGAGGAGTCAGGTTCGGTTGGTCCCGGAACCGGCTGGAGGCCGGCGCATCTCCTCCTCGAAGATCCCGGCGGCGATTTGATCGGGGCAGCGCCGCTCTATCTCAAATCTCATTCCCTGGGCGAATATGTCTTCGATCAGGGCTGGGCCGAGGCCTGGGAGCGTGCGGGCGGACGCTACTATCCGAAGCTGCAGTCGGCCGTGCCCTTCACGCCGGTTCCGGGCCCTCGGCTCCTAGTGCGATCGGGCACCAATACCGCAACGATCCGAGCGGCGCTTGCCCGCGGCTTGATCGCGGCAGCCGAGGAACTCAAGGTGTCCTCGCTGCATGTCACCTTCGCAATGCCCGAAGATATCGAAGCGCTGACCGCGGCGGGGTTTCTCAAGCGCACCGGCGTGCAGTTCCGCTGGGAAAACCGGGGCTACCGAAGTTTCGAGGAGTTTCTGGACACCCTCTCTTCGCGCAAACGCAAGGCGATCCGCAAAGAGCGCGCCGCCGTAGCCGAGGCCGGCGTCACCCTGCGCGCGCTTCATGGCCCCGAGCTCACGAGTAGGCACTGGGATCTGTTTTTCCGTTTCTACATCTCGACCAGCGACCGCAAATGGGGCAGCCCCTATCTCACGCGCGAGTTCTTTGATCTTCTGGGTGCTAGGCTGGGCAAGCGCGTGGTGCTGATATTCGCCGAACGCAAAGGGCAGGCGGTGGCCGGTGCGCTGAATCTACGCGGTGACAACACGCTCTACGGTCGCAACTGGGGCTGCTCGATCGATATTCCGTTCCTGCATTTCGAGGCCTGCTACTACCAAGCCATTGACTACGCAATCGCCCACGGCCTTGCCCGCGTCGAGGCGGGAGCCCAAGGCGAGCACAAGATCCAGCGCGGCTATCTGCCGGTCGAGACCGCCTCCGCGCACTGGATCGCCGATCCAGGATTTCGCAAGGCGGTTGCCGACTTCCTCAAGCGCGAGCGGGCCGCGGTAAAGCGCGACATTGCCGCCCTCAATGAGTTGTCGCCGTATCGCGAAGGCGGCTAGCGATCAATTTCAGCCGGTCCGCCGCGACGGCATCGATCACTGCAGGGCAGATCGGCATCCGCGCCCTGGACTTCACCGCAGTGACCAACTCCGGCTAGCTCTCCGCCGGCTTGGATGGCCTCGTCATCCGCGCCGGCAACCAGTTCGCGAACCAAGCCAGCACATCGCTCGATTCCGGCCGGATCGGCGTCTCGATGTCGGGCGCCGGAAATCTCGTCCTCAACGAAGGCAGCATCGTCACAAGCTGATCCGCGGGCGACGGCGGCATTCGAACCTCGGCCAATTCCAACACGATCACCAACGCCGCCACGGGAACGATCGACGCACGCCTCGACGGTATCGACGCGCGCTCCGGAATCGCCGCCAGCCTTCAAGGCTTGACCAACGATGGCGTCATCATCGCGGGCCAAAACGCAATCAGGGTTCAGAACTTCAACCTGGTCACCAATGCCGGGCAGATCACCGCGGGGCTCGACGGTATCGAGGTCCGCGCCGACAATCAGGTTGTCAATTCCGCCGCTGGATCCATTACCGCCGCCCGGATCGGCATCGCCGGCGACATCGCAACCACCGGACCCAGCGGCGACGACGGCATCAGGGCCGCGGGTGACTGCACCTCGCTCACGAACAACGGCGCCATCACCGCGCGCTGATCGACGGAATCGACGCCCTAGGCTGGGCGCATGAGTTCCTGGAAGACGGCGTCAGCAAGCCTCCGCCGAAGAGACTATGACAGATCACCGATAGAGCTGGACGATGTCATGGGCATAAACCTCATCATTCTCGACATCCAACTCGCGGATGACTTCGAGAAAGATCTCTGCCTGATCGCCGTACTGCCCTGCGGCCTCGGTGAGGAATAGCAGCACCCATTTGGCGACCTCGACGGTCTTATGGCCGTTAAGATTCCCCAGCGCATTCTGCTGGTTGCAATTGACCATCGCCGCAGTCAAGACGCGGCGATCCGGTCCATTTGCGGTGATGTCGAACCCTTCCGGACGCACATCCGTGCCGGTGGGTAGCCCATCCCAGGTCTGCGCCGTGTAGCAGAGATCCTTTACGTCCTCATTCACCTGCTGCGGGACAACGCCGGATTCCACCTCGGCGCGGTAGAATCCGTATCGCGTGCTGATCTCCGCACCGGTGGGCGAGGCGACCGCGCTGCAGGTCGGGTCGCCGTAGTTGATCTGGCAATAGGCAGCCTTGTCCCACTGTCCATCGCCATAGCGAATGCCGGCACCGGTAATGGCGCAGGTGTTGGTGTAAAAGCATTTGTCGCGCGGGTACTGAACGAGTTCGGCCGGATCGCCTTCGCCCGTGTAGAGATCGTAGTCGTCGGTCTTGGGATTGCATTTGGTTGCCGAGGTACCACGATCGCCTAACCCCTTCACGACGTTCTTCGCAGGATAGTGGAGGGCGCTGGATTTCAGGCCGTTCGTCACCCCGTGATACATGTCCAGCCGGACATTGATGCCGTCATTCACCGAGACCGCCTGGCCGGGCTTGGTCGTGACCAGGTTCGGATCGTAGCAGACAGGCGAGCCGTGCAGGCTCGCGAACGCATCGCGAATGGCGTCGGCGCCCGGCAGGCCCGGTATCTCCAGTAGCGCGTAGTTGCCCGGCCCCCAATAGGCCTCGTTGCCGCCCCCGTTCTTGACGAGAATGCCCATGCCCGGCGGCAAGCTGGCGCTTGGATTCGTCTCCTCATACGGGTTGCAGAGCATCAGCGGCGGTACGCGGCAGATGGTCGAGCCGTATCCGGCCACCGAGCTCTGTTGCACCGTCGAGGTGTCCGATCCCCCCACCACCTGAATGAACAGGTTGTTGATCGTGGTCTGCTCGACGACGACCTGGATGTAGCGGGCGTCCGCGTCCGTGGTCGCTTCCACGTCGCCGGCCGTGCCCTCGCCGGGGCCGAGCTGGCTCAGGAACTTCACGCCCACGACCTCGATCGCATCGGTGTCGGGATCGAAGGTGTCGCCATTGGCCGTAAGGCCGACACCACTACCGGTGAGTGCACCCGTGGCCGCGAGCCTGGCCCGATCGCGCGCCCCCGACTGGCCGTCCAACTGGGGTGCCCCGGCCAGAGCGGCCGCATCGGCCGCCCATTTCAGCTCGGTGTCGGTGATGGCGATGCGCCCAAGATCGAGCGAGAGGGCGACAATCCCCACCATGGTGGCGACGCACCCAGCCATCCAGACCGCGACCGCACCAGAGTTTCCAAGAGCCCCAAACGGAGTCCGCATCGGCGCCAACGACCATAAAAAGAGGTAGCTAATATTAACATATTCTACTTAAAAGATCGGTGACATAAGTGGGTTACTACTTTAGTCGATCGACCTGACCCGCATTAATATGAGCGCCCCCGGTGGTGATTGAAGTCCCTCGATGTCGGCAACGCGATGCAACTATCAGTCTCCACGGAGGAGATGCCAGTGACGGATCCTCTCCGCGTATAGCAGGGTGTCCATCAGGCCGGGAGAACGCTGGCGAGGTCGGCGCCGGTTCTACTTCGCGAGCTCGGGAACTTTGGGTTCCTTGGGTTCGGGTTCGTGAAATTCGAAGGTCAGCGCATCGCCCTTCAGATCCACTTTGACCGTCCCACCCTTGGCTAGGCGGCCGAACAAAAGCTCCTCGGCCAAAGCCTTCTTGATGTGCTCCTGGATCGTGCGCCCGAGAGGGCGTGCGCCGAAGAGCGGATCGTAGCCCTTCTTGGCCAGCCACATGCGGGCGGCTTCGCTGAGCTCGATCGAGACACGGCGATCGGCAAGCTGCACCTCGAGCTGCATCACGAACTTGTCGACGACGCGACCGACGATCTCGGGGGAAAGACTGTCGAAGGTGATGATGGCGTCCAACCGGTTGCGGAACTCCGGCGTGAAGAGCCGGTTGATCGCCTCGAGATCGTCGCCTTCCCGCTTCTCGCGCCCGAACCCGATCGCGTTCTTGGATAGCTCCGTCGCCCCCGCATTGGTGGTCATGATCAAGATCACGTTGCGGAAGTCGACCGACTTGCCGTTGTGATCGGTCAGCCGTCCATGATCCATGATCTGCAGGAGGATGTTGAAAAGATCGGGATGCGCCTTCTCGATTTCGTCGAGAAGCAGCACCGAATGCGGCTTCTGATCGATCGCGTCGGTCAACAGCCCCCCCTGGTCGAAGCCGACATAGCCCGGCGGCGCGCCGATCAGACGCGACACCGAATGCCGCTCCATATATTCCGACATGTCGAAGCGGGTCAGCTCGATGCCGAGGCAATGCGCAAGCTGACGCGCGACCTCGGTCTTGCCGACGCCCGTTGGACCGGAGAACAAGTAGCATCCGATCGGCTTTTCCGGCTCGCGCAGCCCCGCGCGCGCCAGCTTGATCGCGCTCGCCAGCGCCACGATCGCCTTGTCCTGCCCGAACACCATAGTCTTCAGGTCGCGCTCGAGGTTCTTCAAAGTTTCGCGGTCATCGCGGCTGACGCTCTTGGGCGGGATGCGCGCGATCTTCGAGACCACCGCCTCGACATCCTCGACGGTGATGTTCTTGCGCCGCTTGCGCTCGGGCAGCAGCATCTGCGCGGCGCCCACTTCGTCGATCACGTCGATCGCCTTGTCGGGCAGCTTGCGGTCGGTGATGTAGCGTGCCGCCAGCTCGACCGCGGCGCGGATGGCCTCGCTTGCATAGCGGACCTTGTGGTGCTCCTCGTAATACGGCCTCAGCCCCTCGAGGATCTTGACCGAATCCTCGACCGTAGGCTCGTTCACGTCGATCTTCTGGAAGCGCCGCACCAGCGCGCGGTCCTTCTCGAAATAGTTACGGTACTCCTTGTAGGTGGTCGAGCCGATGCAGCGCAGCGTGCCGCTGGCAAGCGCGGGCTTGAGCAGATTCGAGGCGTCCATCGCTCCGCCGCTGGTAGCGCCCGCGCCAATCACGGTGTGGATTTCGTCGATGAAGAGGATCGCCCCCTCCTCGGCCTCCAATTCGGAGATGACGGCCTTCAGCCGTTCCTCGAAATCGCCGCGATAGCGCGTGCCAGCCAGGAGCGCGCCCATGTCGAGCGCGAAGATAGTGGCGTTGGAGAGCACCTCGGGAACCTCGCCTCGCACGATGCGCAGCGCCAGACCCTCGGCGATCGCGGTCTTGCCGACGCCGGGCTCGCCCACGTAAAGGGGATTGTTCTTGGCCCGGCGGCAGAGAATCTGGATAGTGCGCTCGACCTCCGCCTCACGACCGATCAGAGGATCGATCCGCCCCTTGAGCGCCTTCTTGTTGAGATTGACGCAGTAGTTCTCCAGCGCGTCCCCGCCGCGCTTGACCACTTTTTCCACCCCCGCGTCCTCGTCGGCGCCGCTCACGCCGCGCCGCTCGGTGCGCCCCGTCACCTTGGCAATGCCATGCGAGATATAGTTGACCGCATCGAGCCGGCTCATTTCCTGCTCCTGCAGAAAATAGACGGCATGGGACTCCCGCTCGGCAAACATCGCCACAAGCACGTTGGCGCCGGTGACCTGCTCGCGGCCGGAGGACTGAACGTGGATGGCGGCCCGCTGGAGAACTCTCTGGAAGCTCGCCGTCGGCTTGGCGTCGTCGATATGGCCCCCAGTGAGATTGGCCAGCTCATTCTCGATATATTCGGTCAGCTCCCGTCGTAGACGTTCGACATCCACCCCGCAGGCGCGCAGCACCGAGAGTGCATCCTGGTCCTCGGTCAAGGCCAGCAGCAGGTGCTCCAGCGTCGCGAACTCATGGCGTCGGCTGTTGGCGTAAGCCAGGGCGCGATGGAGCGTCTGTTCAAGGTTTGGCGAGAGCATCGGCAAGCATCAATCCTTTTCGAGGGTGCATTGCAACGGATGTTCGTGACGGCGAGCGAAGTCGATCACTTGGGTCACCTTGGTCTCGGCTACTTCGAAGGTATAGACGCCGCACACCCCGACGCCGCGCCGATGGACATGCAGCATGATCCGCGTCGCCTCCTCCCGGGTCTTGGCGAAAAACCGCTCCAGGACATGAACGACGAACTCCATCGGCGTGTAATCGTCATTCAACAACAGCACTTTGTACATAGACGGCTTCTTCGTCTTCGGCTTGGCCTTGACGACGACGCCGGTGGAAGGGTCGGTGCGGCCCCGCTTGTCGTTCTCGCTCATCGTCCCCGAACTGGCTTCGCTACACAAATGGACACCGAGCAATGATATTGGATCGCGCACACCCCCGAAAAGGGCAAGGCGGGGGAGGATAGCGCATGTCGTATAAGGAAATAGAAAAGGCCCCGGGTTTATGATCCCCGGGGCCTTTTGAAACTCAAGACCTTGGGCGCTGTTCAGTGGGCGCCAGGGCCAATGCCGGCCGCCGATCAGGCGACCGCCGGCTTCATCATTTTCTCGACGGTGAGGTTGATCCGGCTCTGGATCGGCTCCATCGCCTCATTGGCCGTCTTCACGCCGAGCTCGCTCAGCTTTGAGCCCTCGTTGACCAGGCTGTCAAAGCTGGCGCGGGCAAAGTCCGACTGCAGATCGACCATCTCGCGAAGATCCTTGCAGCTCATCACCGCCTTCGCGGTCTCGACGCCATTCTCGAAAGAGCGGCGAGTAAAGTCCATCCACGACTTGCTGGCCTCCTCAAAGCCCTTGGCGACAATGGTGCCAGACCTAACGAAGGCATCAATATTCTCCTTGCTGAGCTCGGAGAACTCCTCGTAATTCTTGAACAGGGTCTTGGAAGCCCGATCGAACTGCTCGCGCGTGATCGAGGCGGCCTGCTCGAAGCCGCGCTGGGCGACATCGCTGCCGAACCGGACCTGATCTTCGATCGAGCTGCGCGTATGGACCGCGGCCTCATCGGCCGACTTCCTGGTCTTTACCACCGACATTCTCGAACTCCTTTCACAGGGGGACTGTCAGGGGGCCCTTCGCCTAATCCCGCTGGCCCACCTGTTTTGCTGCACTGCAGCAATTGAGGCTAAGATGGTATAGGCCATACAGTTTGTCAACCGGCTTTTTGTGCACCGCAGCAAAATTCGATACAAGAGGACTAAAGGTCGCGGTTGATGAACCGGATCGTTCCGTCGGGCAGATAGTGGTAAGCCAGCGACACCCTGAGGATCAGGCGTGAGCCGGAAGGCGCCTCCTGCTCCGGCGACAGCAAAAGCTCGATCGTCAGGGGCAGATCGATTTCGACCGCTTCGGCCCTCGACAGGATCGCTTCGGCATAGGCGCGGGCCAGGGCTTGCGCATCCAGCTCCCAACTCAGAGCCGCCGTGCCCGCCGGCAACGAATGGCTTGTTGCGCCCACGCCAAGGGACCCCGAAGCGCCCGGGGCACGAGCCTGCCAGGACAGCGTATAGCTCCCGGCCGTCGTGCCTTGCGCGGCCAACTCGATGCGGAGCCGACCGGCCGCAGGGTCCAGGTCCCAACGTGCCGTTTCGAGCCGATGCATCTGCTCTTGGCGGTGAATCATTCGTTCCGCCTCGGCGGCCGCGCGCTCCCTCGCGACGTCCTGGTGCTGAATGGCCCAAAGCAGAGCGCCGAGAATCAAAAGCGGTACGACAAGAAACCCCCACCGCAATCCGGAGCTTGTCCGCAGCCGCCCCTCCAGCCCAGGGAGGCTACGTCTCGTCAGGGCGATAACCGCCCCCGGAATGGCAAGCCCGAAAAGGCCCGCGGCGCCCGCCGCGATCGGTACGAGCCTCTCCGAAAAGTAGGCAGGCCATGGGTCGTCGCCATACAGATAGACCCAGCCGACCGCCAGCAACCCCACGGCAGTCACGAGGGCCGCAACGCATCCCGACGCCAGCCCCCAAGCCAATGACAGAGCGATGATCCAGCGCCGAGGCATTAGGATGGGATCGCGGTCCAGCTTAAGGGAAAGAGCCGGCCTTGCATGAGGGCTCCGAGTGGACCCTCGTTTGGCGGCGGCGATGATCTTGTTGGGGTCCTTGGTCCAGGTAAAGGGTTTTGGGTTTGCGTTGGTGTCGTCGAGGAAGCGGTGGATGGCGTCTTTGAGCTCCTGGAGGGAAGAACGATCTTGGCCCGCCAAACCTGCTTTGAGGGCTGTTGCGGTTGGCGACTACCGCTTCAAGCTCCCGGCGCTCGGCCGGGCTCAACTGGATGTTCGTTCGCTCGTGCATTCCAAAGACTTGCACAGACGAGCCATTCAGGGAATCCACAAGCGAATTGAACCGTCAGTCTTGGTCCACTAGCGACTAACGGATAGTCGAAGGGCGGTGGCTGGTGCCTTGGCTATCCGCCCCTCCAGGAGATCGCGTTGCCTGGCGAGCCAAGGCGACAGGAAGTCCAGGCAGGCGCGGATGCGTGCGACGCGACGCAAGTCGGGATGCGTGAGCAGCCACAGGGCTGATTCCATCTCCGGTATTTCCGCGCTCACGCGCGAAAGAGCGGGGTCTACGTCGCCCAGGCAGCAGGGCAGCGGCGCTATCCCGAGGCCTGCCCGCGCCGCCGATTGCAGCGCGAGCAACGTACTCCCTCGAAACGTCACCCGCTCGGGCGGGACATTTTTTTCGAGCCATGCGGCGGCGCCCAAATGGCCGAGGCTTTCGTCCGGGCCTATCCAATCGTGTTCAGCCATCTCCGTGCCGGGATGGGCCTTTAGGTAGATCGGTGCCGCATAGAGGGCCGATGCCACTGCGGCGACGCGCCGACCGTGAAGGCGCTCCGGCGCGTTCAGTGAGGGACGGATCGCCAAGTCCGCATCGCGCTTGGTCAAGGTAAAGAAGTTGTTCGCCGCCACCACCTCGACGACGATTTCCGGGTGCTCGGCACGAAACGCGGCAAAGGCCGGGGCGAGAAAGTCCAAGAGCGTATCCGTGGTGGTTACCCGAACAATTCCCGACGGCCTCAAATCCTCTCCGAGGATTTGCTGCTCCAGCACATCCACGCCATCAAGCAGTTCGACCGCGGCGGCGACCGTGATCTCGCCTGCGGGCGTCAGTGTGTAGCCGTCGCGGGCCCGCTCGAAAAGTCGCACTCCGAGCCGTGTCTCAAGCGCGCCGAGGCGGCGGAAGGCAGTCGAGTGGTCGACGCCCAAGCGCCGCGCAGCGCCCCCAAGCGTCCCCGTCTCGCCGATTGCGCGGACCAGCCTCAGATCGGCCAAGCCGAGGCGTTCTTGCAGTTTTTGCAAACTCATTTTTCAAACTTGCCGTATTTGCTTGCAGTTGGCAACAGGCAAGGATGCTGCAGTCTAAGTGTCGAGGAGCGCCGCCATGACCGATACCAGCCTCGCATCTTATGCGGCCCTGCTGCTTCGCCTTGCGCTCGGCGCCATGTTCATCGCGCACAGCCTCGTGCTGAAGCTCCTCATCTTCACCCTCCCGGGCACGGCACAGTTCTTCACCACGCTGGGGCTGCCCGGATGGTTCGCCTATGTCGTCTTTGGCGCAGAGGCCGTCGGCGGCGCCTTCCTCGTTCTGGGCATTCAGACTCGTTGGGTCGCGCTGGCGCTCAGTCCGATCCTCGCCGGCGCGACGTGGGCCCACTGGGGAAACGGCTGGTTGTTCGGCTACCCCAATGGCGGCTGGGAGTACCCGTTCTACCTGACCGTGCTCGCCATCGCGCAGAGCATGCTCGGCGATGGAGCCTTCGCGATGTCACCCTCGCGACCGGCATCTAGCCTGGTCGCCACCGCTCGTGCACCGGCAGCTCGCTGACCTGGCGTGCATTGGCCGCATTTGTATGTACGACAGACCATCTGTCTTCAACGCGATCGCCCAAGTGAATTTCCCTCTTTGCCGCTGAACTCCCGCTCATGGACCGCCTCAAGCCAGCTCACTGCCATGAAGGATCAATCGCCATGCCGACGCTTACGCTCGTCAGCCACCACCTTTGTCCTTATGTCCAGCGCGCGGTGATCGCGCTGACCGAGAAGGGCGTGCCCTTTGAGCGTAGAAGCATCGACCTTGCCGACAAGCCAGAGTGGTTCCGACGGCTTTCCCCGCTCGGCAAAGTTCCGCTCATGAAGGTCGGCACGGAGGCCGTGTTATTCGAGTCCGCGGTCATCTGCGAGTACCTGGAGGAAACCCAGCCCCATCCACTGCACCCGTCAGACCCGCTGCAGCGGGCCCTGCATCGTGCCTGGATGGAATTCGCGTCCGCTGTGCTGGCGGATATTTGGGGTTTCGAGACGGCGAAGGAGGCCGAGACACTCGAACGCAAGACCGCAGACCTGAAGGCAAAGTTTGGCTGGGCTGAGTGCAACCTGCGGGACGGCCCTTACTTCGCCGGACAAAATTTTTCGTTGGTCGACGCGGCTTTTGGACCGGTCTTCCGCTATTTTGACGTGTTCGACACAATCACAAACCACGGCATCTTTGCAGACACGCCCAAGGTCCGTGCCTGGCGCAGGGCGCTGGCCGCGCGCCCGAGCGTCCGGACCGCCGTCTCGGCGGACTATTCCGACCGGCTCCGTGAGTTCCTCGAAGCCCGCGAGTCCTACTTGCATCAAATTGCCGCCTGATGCGCCAACCGCTCACACGCAGTGTGAAGATGATGCTCGACGGCATCTGGCATGGTGACCTGCCGGACACGCCCGAATTAGTCCGGCGCCGCGCCGAGGGCCGGCGAACGTTCCGCTCCCGCGTGACCGCCGACGGCGCGTCCGGCTATCCCGCTGCAGTGGGCCGCTATTGTCTATTTGTCTCCTACGCCTGCCCGTGGGCACACCGCACGACCCTCTATCGAGAGTTGAAGCGGCTGCAGCTTGTCCTCCGCCTCTCAGCTCAGTCCGCGCTGGGGCACGTCCGACGGCTGGACCTTTGCGGACGAGGATGTCAAACCTGCCAGGGAGCACCGCTTCCTGCACCAGGTCTATCGTGCGGTCAAGCCCTGCTACACCGGCAAGGTCACGGTGCCCGTACTGTGGGACGACGGCGTCGGCGCCATCGTCAATAACGAGTCCGCGGAGATTATCCGCATGCTCAATAGCGAGTTCGATGGAGTTGGCGGGGACCGGACCGTTGACTTCTACCCCGCAAAGTTGCGCGTCGACATCGACAGCCTGAACGCATGGCTGCTGGCAGACGTTTGTGAGGGCGTCTCGTTCGCTCGTGCATTCCAAAGACTCGCACAGACGAGCCATTCAGGGAATCCACAAGCGAATCGAACCGTCAGTCTTGGTCCACTAGAACAGCCCGAAGTTGCCGGCGAGGCCGTTCTCGTCCACCACCATCCGGAACGCCGGACGCTGTTCGTCGTGTCGGCGGACTCCGCCGCCGGTCGCGCGCAGCCGCTCCGAGGCGGGGATGTTCCGAGGCGGGTTCACCGCCACTCCTGTTTCGTCACGCTCGAAAAGGAATTCCGGGAAAGTCAGGGCCTGGAAAGCGGGAGACGGCCGAGCGAAGGCGGTGAAGTGGAAGACGCCTTTCTCGCAGGACATGACGATCCAGTAGAAATCCGGCGAGAACAGTTCGAGGCCGACAGGGGTGGGCTCGAAGATCCCGCTTTCTCGGAGTCGCTCGTGAAACTGCGAGAACTCCGCCGCTGAAAGTCGTGTTTTCGATTCCCGCCAGCGGAAACTGAGGCCCCGACCAGCGCTCAGCACCAAGCCCGGCGTGACGGCGCGTGCGCGAAAGATCGCCTCCTCGCCATAGCGGGTGACGTCATAGACCCTCACCTGCTCCTCGAACCGTGCATTGAAAATTAGGCGGTAACGGTCCGGGTCCGCCAGGTTGCATTGGTCCCTGAATCCGTCGCCGTCGAGGAAACTGAACCATTGCAGCATGATCCCGATCGGATTGCCTGGAACTCCGCCGCCCGCCTGGCAGGCGAACAACGTTAACGCCGCCAAAAGTATGAGAGCCACCCGCGCAATTATGGGTTGAGGCGCCGCAGAGAAGGATGCATGGAAGGCGTGCAACACTGAAAAACTCATCAGGTCTCCACTTGGAAGGTAGACAAGATTCTCTTAATTACTTAGGATCACCATACGTTTGGGGATTAATCTTAAGCTGGGGCTCGAGGGTGGCAGGGGAACATCCGCGGGACGGGGCGGGGGGCCGTATTATGCTCTGCCGCATTGCAATTTTTGTGCTGATTGTGGGGTTTTTCGGCGGCGCAGGCAAGGCGCTGGCCGGATACGCCTCCGTTGTAATTGATGCCGATACCGGGGCGGTCCTGTCCGAGCAGAACGCTGAACAACGCAGTTATCCTGCCTCGCTTACCAAGATGATGACGCTCTATCTGGTGTTCGAAGCGCTGGAGCGCCAGCGTCTTACGCTCAAGCAGCCGATCGCCGTCTCGCGCCGCGCCGCCGGGCAGGCGCCCTCGCGCCTTGGGCTTCGCCCCGGACAGACGATCACGGTCGAACAGGTGATACTTGCGCTGGTGACCAAATCGGCCAATGACGCGGCAACGGCGGTCGCCGAGGCGCTGGGTGGCACCGAAATCCGTTTCGCCCAGATGATGACCGAACGCGCCCGCGCGCTCGGAATGAAATTCACAACCTTCCGGAACGCCTCGGGATTGCCGGACCGGCGCCAGGTCACGACCGCGCGCGACATGGCGACCCTCGCCCGAGCGTTGTGGCGGGATTTTCCCCAGTACTACCCCTATTTCTCGCGCCAACACTTCACCTATCGCGGCCGCGTCATCGCCAACCATAACGATCTCTTGCGCAGCTATGCCGGAGCCGACGGTATCAAAACCGGCTATATTCGAGCCTCTGGCTATAATCTCGCCGCCTCCGCCGCCCGCGATGGCAGGCGGCTGATCGGGGTGATCCTAGGGGGGAAGAGCCCGAGCCAGCGCAATCAGCGCATGGCCGCCTTGTTCGACCAAGGCTTCGAGCAACAGCTCATCGCACGAACCTCAAGGCCAACCGCAACCGCCTTGGCCGCTCCGCCCTTGCCGGCACCCAAGCCCGGCTCCGGACAGATCGATCTCGCGCTGGCGCCGAGCCCCGCCCTGGCGCTGGCGGAGACCGGCCAGGGCGATGCGGCCGAAGAGCCGGCCGAACTCATGATCGAGGAGGCTTGGAGCGTTCAGGTGGGCGCCTTCACCCGACGCGAGCCGGCCGCACGCGCGACCTTGACCGCCATGGGCGCTCTTCCCGACATGCTGGGCGCAACTCAACCGCAGGTGATAGAGGTGATCACCGGGAACAGCACCATCTACCGGGCCCGGCTGACCGGCCTGGACGAGGCCGGCGCACGGGAGGCCTGCCGGCAGCTTCGCGCCCAGCAGGCGGCATGCCTTGCCGTCCGCCCGGGCGGAACTGTGGAGATCTCCACCGAAAACTAGAGCGACGCAACGACGCCGCTGGCTTCAAGCTCCTGCGACAGCGCCTGCTTGAGACGCGCCAGACCCCGCTGATCCTTCGCCTCGCAGCGCGCGACCAGCACATCCTGCGTGTTCGAGGCGCGCAGCAGCCACCACCCGTCAGAGGTGGTCACGCGCACCCCGTCGACCGCGGAAAGGTCAGCATTGCGCGCCGTCAGACGCCCCCTGACCTCGTCCACCACCTTGAACTTGCGATCTTCCGGGCAGGGAAAGCGCAACTCGGGCGTATTGACGACCCGCGGCAGGGCGGCGCGCATCTCGGCAAGGCTCTCGGAGGACTGAGAGACCAGCGACAACAGACGGACAGCCGCATAGATGCCATCGTCGAATCCGTAATAGCCGTCCGCGAAGAAAATATGGCCGCTCATCTCGCCGGCAAGCGGCGCCTTGGTTTCGGCCATCTTGGCCTTGATCAGCGAGTGGCCCGTCCGCCACATCACCGGCCGGCCGCCCGCGCGCTGGATTTCGTCGAACAGCACCTGGCTCGCCTTGACATCGGCGATGATCGGCGCCCCGGGATGGCGCTTCAGCACATCGCGCGAGAGCAGGACCATCAGCTGGTCGCCCCAAAGGATTTCTCCCGCGCCGTCGACCACACCCAGCCGATCTGCATCTCCGTCGAAGGCCAGGCCGAGATCGAGCCGCTCCTTGAGCACAAGCTCGCGCAGTTGCTCCAAGTTCTCCGGCACGGTCGGATCGGGATGATGCGCCGGAAAGGTTCCGTCCACCCGCTCGTTCAGCAACAAGTGACGCCCCCCCAGACGCCGAGTCAGTTCGACGACCGCCGGCCCCGCGGCGCCGTTGCCGGGGTCCCAGCCAACGGCAAGCTCTCGCCCGCCATGATAGTCGGCCGCGAGTCTGGCGACATAGGCCTCCAGCACGGGTGTGTCGTGAACTTTGCCCTTGCCCGTTTCGAATCGGCCGGTCGCCGCGATTTCGCCCAGGCGGCGGATTGCCTCGCCATAAACGGACTTGCGGCCAAGCATCATCTTGAAGCCGTTATGCGTCGGCGGATTGTGGGAGCCGGTCACCATCACCCCGCCATCGGCCGGGAGATGAAACACCGCAAAATACAGCATCGGGGTGGCTCCCATCCCAACGCGCTTGACCTCGAGCCCGCTCGCAACCAGCCCGTCAACCAGCGCGGCTTCCAGCTCGGGCGAGCTTAATCGGCCGTCATAGCCTACGGCGACGCTGTTGCCGCCGCTGCGACGCAGCTCGGCGCCATAGGCGCGGCCCAGGGCCCGAGCATCGGCGGGGAACAGGCTCTTTCCGACGACGCCGCGGATGTCGTATTCGCGCAGAATGGTCGGATCGAAGCGATGTCCGGTCATTCGCCTGTTCCGCCGCTTGAAGCGGAAACGGCCGCGGCCGGGCGACCGATGCAGCTATAGGCGAATCCCGCTTGGCGCATCTGCAGCGGATCGTAAACATTGCGCAGATCGACGACGATCGGCGTACGCAACAGCCTTTTCGCGCGCTCAAGGTCGAGCGAACGGAACTGATTCCATTCCGTCAGGACGACCACCGCGTCGGCTCCCTCCATCGCTTCGTAAGCGTCGCCGCAATAGGCTACATGCGGCATCAGCTTTCTGGCTTCTTCCATTCCCTCGGGATCGTAGGCGCGGACGCGGGCGCCTGCACCGATCAGCGCCGGCAGAATGGCCAGGCTGGGCGCATCGCGCATATCGTCGGTGTTCGGCTTGAAGGTCAGGCCAAGCACGGCGATGGTCTTGCCCTGCACTGAATCGCCGCATGCTTCCACCACTTTATGGGCCATGCGGCGTTTGCGCTCGTCGTTTACAGCGACAACCGTCTCGATGATGCGGGCAGGCGCGCCGACGGCTTGCGCGGTGCGTACCAACGCCAACGTGTCCTTGGGAAAGCAAGAGCCGCCAAAGCCGGGACCGGCATGGAGGAACTTGCGGCCGATCCTACCGTCGAGACCGATGCCGCGGGCCACGTCATGGACATCGGCGCCGACCCTCTCGCAGAGATCGGCCATTTCATTGATGAAGGTGATCTTGGCGGCAAGAAAGCTGTTGGCCGCGTATTTGATCAGCTCGGCGGTTTCGAGCCCGGTAAAGATGATGGGCGTCTCGATCAGATAGAGCGGCCGGTAGAGCTGGCGCATAAGGTCGCGGGCGCCTTGGGAATGGGTGCCGATCACCACCCGGTCCGGACGCATGAAGTCGTTGATGGCCGAGCCCTCGCGCAGGAACTCGGGATTTGAGGCGATATCGAACTCGGCCTCCGGCCGGACCTTCCGGATGATCCGCTCGACCTCGCGGCCGGTTCCGACCGGCACCGTGGATTTGGTCACCACGACGGCGTAACCGGTGAGTGCGCGACCTATCTCCTCCGCCGCCCCGTAGACATAGCTCAGATCGGCATGGCCGTCGCCGCGCCGCGAGGGAGTCCCGACTGCGATGAAGACCGCTTCCGCCCCGGCAACCGCCCCGGCCAGGTCCGTCGAAAAACTCAACCGTCCGGCTTTGGCGTTGGACTCGACCATCGCCTCCAGCCCAGGCTCGAAGATCGGGATCTTGCCCTCCCGCAAGCGCTCGATCTTGTCCTGATCCTTGTCGACGCAGATGACATCCACGCCGAATTCGGAGAAGCACGTGCCCGAGACGAGGCCGACATAGCCCGTCCCGATCATCGCGATACGCATGAGCTAGATCCCCTCGTCTCGGCGTCCGGCGCTCAGGCCGCGGCGTCGGCCGCGGCCGACAACTCCCGCACAAAGCGCCGCAAGATATCCTCCGCTTGCGGCCCAATATCCGGATGGGCAAGAGCGAAAGCGATGGTCGCCTCGATGAAGCCGGCCTTGTCGCCGCAGTCGAACCGCCGGCCCTCGAAGCGCAGCCCGTGGAAAGGCTGTCGCCCGATCATGCGCGCCATTGCATCGGTCAACTGAATTTCGTTGCCCGCTCCGGTTTCCTGACGATCGAGCTCGCGGAAGATCTCCGGCTGCAGGATATAACGCCCGATCACGCAGGCCGTGGACGGCGCATCGGCCGGCTTCGGCTTCTCGATCAACCCCATGACCTCGACCAGGCGGCCGTCGTCGCGACCGGGTCTAAGCACGCCGTAGCGGCTGGTGTGCTCGCGCGGCACATCCATCACGGCGACGATGTTGCCGCCGATCCGCGCATGAGCGTCCACCATCTGCTTGAGGCAAGGCGTTTCGGATTGGATCAGGTCATCGGCCAATAGCACCGCAACCGGCTCGTCTTCGACTAGGCGCCGCGCGCACCAGACTGCGTGGCCCAGCCCGAGCGGCTCTTGCTGACGCAGATAGACGACCTGCCCCGGGATCGGCAGGAGGTTGGCGATGGATTCCAACTCCTTGATCTTGTTGCGTTCGACCAGGGTCTGCTGCAATTCCTGCGAGTAGTCGAAATGATCCTCGATGGCGGTCTTGCCACGGCCGGTCACGAAAATAAAATCCTCGATGCCGGCGGCGCTTGCCTCCTCTACCGCGTATTGGATCAAGGGCTTGTCGACCACCGGCAGCATCTCCTTGGGCATCGCCTTGGTGGCCGGCAGGAACCGGGTGCCCAATCCCCCGACCGGGAAGATCGCCTTGCGTACGCGCTTCATGCAGCTATCCGAACTCTGGTGGTCGGGCTTCCGTGGCTTTGGGAAGACATATGCCAGCGCGCCACTCTAACGGCTTTTCAGCGCGCTGAGTTCCGCCAATTCCCCCTAAAAACCCCTCATCGCCAGAGGCATAGCAAATCGGCGGCGACAAATCCAACACGCATGCCGTCGCCTTCACTGGCGCAGAAGAAGGTCGCGGGCGCGATTGATTTGCGCCGCGAGGTAGTTGGAACCGCCTCTATCGGGGTGCAGCTTTTGCATGAGGCGGTGATGTGCTTCGCGAATCTCATCGGCGGTCGCCTCGGGTCCCACCTCCAGGATCGCGCGAGCCTCCTCGATCGTCATTGCGCCGGCCGATCCCCCTTGGCCACCCTCCGATCCGCGATCCCGCCACTGCGGATGCAGCCGGTCGAGATACCCCTCCAGGACCGAAACCGATTGCGGATCGTCGGCGCAGTCACGGCGTAGTTCCAGCAGATCCTCCAACGACAGATCGGCGAGGCCTCGCCCTACAAAGCGCCCTGCGATGACCTCTCCGGATATGGCGCCGCTATCGTGATCGAGCGACATGCGCAGGTAGCGGGTGGACACCATGCTGCTACGGCCGGGACTGGGTCCGCTGGCGGCGGCTCGCCGCCGGGCCATTTCTCTCCAGGCGAACACTCCAAAGAGCAGAAAGGGAGCGATGCCGATCAGCGCCGTGGCGCGCCCGGTTACGATTGCCAGCATGGCCAGAATAGCCGCGAGCGCGATCCCCCCCGCCTTCAGCCATTTCGCGAGAGTGCGCGGGCTCGCTCTGACGAACGCATGCCCGAGAGCCAGAATGACGAGCAAGAGCAATAGCCCGAGGGCGATATAAGGCACGGGTCTAAGGTCGTCCCTTGACCTGATGAGCGATTTGCAGCGCGATCCCGCCACGCTTGCGGCCGTAATCCTCGAGAGCCGGCCGGCCACCGGCGGCGAATACGGCCACCGCCGAAAGCAGATCCCTGAGCTGCTGAGCGCTGCCGGCATCGAATCGGCAGTAGGCGCCGCCGGTCAGGCGAGCCACCTGTTTGAATGCGTTCGCCGCGATAGCATCACCGCCTTCATGAAACATGAAGGCGGGCACGCCCAGCACGCCCAGGCGCCCGGCTTCATGGCAAAGAGTGTCGATCGGCTCCTCCATGCAGTCGCCGACAAACACCAGGGCGCCGATCTTTTTGCGCTCAGTCTCGGTGGCGGCATGGCGCAAAATCTTAACGATCTGCGTCTGCCCGCCCAGACAGGCCACTCCCGTCATGCGCCGGGCCAACGCGCGCGAATCGGCCACCCACGAGCTGGCCTTGCATTCACCAAAACCTCGATAAAAGACAAGCTGCACCTCCAGCCCGCCAAGCTCCGCGGCAACCTCGAACATCTGCGCCTGGAGATGGCAGGCGCGATCCCAGGTCGGCTCACGGCTGGCGGTGGCGTCGAGCGCAAAGATCAACCGCCCGCGTCCTGCGGGTTTGACCGCCGGCATGGAGGCAAGCTTGCGCAAGAAGGAGTCGACCTCGGCCGAGCCGCCCTTCTCCTTGCCGACCGGAAGCTTGTCGCGCTCAGCGGGCATCGCCCACCTGGAGAATATTCCCGTTCATCACACTCAGTTAGGCGCAAACCCGGCCGCTGTCCAGGTACCGGGTCGTATGGCTCATGCCCTCGACAGCGCAACTGCGGTATCGTGGAACACCCCTCCGCCGGCGGGCAGGCCGGGGTCGGCGCTGGTGAGGGCATTGATGCCGATTCCGTCGGCGAAGGCGGCGTTGGGCCAGATACCCTCGACCACGATTACCCCTGGCTGCACTCCCTCGAACGGGGCGGCATGCATCATGGCGGCACCCCTGCGGTTGGAGAGGCGCACCAATTCCCCCTCCGAAAGGCCGAGCCGGGCGCAGTCCTGAGGGTGGATCAGCGCGGTCGGACGACCTTCGCGCTCCCGTGACGCACGCATCTCGGTGAATGTCGAGTTGAGGAAAGAGCGCGCCGGCGGCGTGATGAGCCGGAATGGATGCTCGGCCGTCGGCTCCTCAATCGCCGCCATATGGTCAGGCAGCAAGGGCATGCGTTCATGGCCGGGGCCGAGCCGGCCCCAGTCCGGCTTGAACCGGAAACGGCCATCGGGATGGCCGAAGCCGTTGAGGAAGTGCCGGCTTTCGAAGTCGAGGACGCAATCGTAACCATGACTGCGGAAAATGGTCTCGGCATCGGGCAAGCCCGATGCCTTGAGCGTGGCATCGATAAGCTCCCATGCGCTCATCTCGAATCCGGGGTGGCTCGCCCCAAGCCGCCGGGCCAGCGCGCAGATCACGTCATGGTTCGAACGCGCCTTCCCGATGGGGTCGATCACCTTGCGCGTGACCTGCAGCACGGTGTGACCGCCGGCGATATAGATATCGTCATGTTCAAGGAAGGTGGTCGCCGGCAGCACCAGATCGGCCATCGCAGCCGTCTCGGTCATGAACTGCTCGTGCACGGCGACGAACAGATCCTCGCGCAGGAAGCCCTGGCGCACTTTCAGATGCTCCGGGCACACCATCATCGGGTTGGTGTTCTGGATCAGCATCGCCGTCACCGGCGGCCCCTCGCCGAGATCGGAGGCATCGTCGGTAAGAATCGGTCCGAGGCGTGACTGGTCCAGCCGGCGCACGGCGGGATCGACCCGATCCAGCCCCTCGATCAGGGTACGGTCGAGCGGATAGAGGCCGCCATTGCTGTAGAGCGCGCCGCCGCCCGGATATTGCCATGCGCCCGTCACGGCCGGCAGGCAGGATACCGCGTGCATATTCGCCGAGCCATTGCGAGAGCGTGTGAAGCCGTATCCGATCCTCAGGAAGCTGCGCTTGGTGCCGCCGTAAAGATGCGCGAAGCGTACGATCTCTTGCGCCTCCAAGCCGGTGATGGCGGCGGCCCAGTCCGGCGTGCGGCTTTGCAAGTGGCGCTCGAGCTCCTCAGGGGCGTCAGTGTATTTCGCCATATAGGCGCGGTCGGCGAAGCCGTCGCGGAACAGAACGTGCATCAGCGCCGCCGCCAGCGCGCCATCGGTTCCCGGCCGGAGCATCAGATGCATGTCCGCCTGCTCGGCCGTGGCCGTGCGATAGGGGTCGACGACCGCCAACTTCGCTCCTCGCTCTTTGCGGGCGCGGGCGATATGGGTCATCACATTAACCTGGGTATGAACCGGATTGCCGCCCCAGACGACGATAAGGTCGGCATCGGCGAGCTCGCGCCCGTCAAGACCGCGTTTGACGCCGGCGCCGGCGAGCCAGCCCGCATCGGAGAGCGCTACGCAGATGGTTGAGTTCTGGCGCGAGTAGCCCATTGCGTGACGCAGCCGCTCGATCCCGTCGCGCTGCACCAGCCCCATGGTCCCGGCGTAGAAATACGGAAACACCGATGCCCGACCGTGCCGCTGCGCCGCCTGGATCAGCCGCTCGGCGATGAGGTCGAGCGCCTCCTCCCAGCCGATTGGCCGAAAAGCGGACCGGCCGGTCCCCTTGTTTCCTACCCTGATGAGAGGCTCGGTCAAGCGATCGGGATGATGCACCCGATCGGCATAGCGCGAAACCTTGGCGCAAATGACCCCGGCCGTATACGCGTTGTGCCGCGCGCCGCGTACCTTGCCGATGCGCTCAAGGCCAAGCCGCTCGACTTCCAGAGCGCAGGTCGAGGGGCAGTCATGCGGGCAAGCCGAATAGGCGGTATCGGGGGGCACGGCGGTCGCAAGCTCACGAAGGATATTAGGCCTGCGCCATACTAGCACGCGCGGCGCGCGGGGAAACGTATCCTGCCGATTGACCCTCCTCAGCCTCCCGCCCACAGTTCCGGCTTCCGTCACTCGCGGGCGAAACAGGCGCATGGTCGATATCGAGGCGGTGGTGGTGGGAGGGGGCGCCGTTGGTCTCGCGGTCGCCCGAGCATTGGCGATGGTCGGACGCGAGGTTTTGATCCTCGAAGCCGGGCCGTCCGTCGGCAGCGAGATCAGCTCGCGCAGCAGCGAGATCGTCCACGCCGGGCTTTACTATCGGACGGGAAGCCTGAAGCATCGTCTATGCGTCAAAGGGCGCGCGGCCCTTTACCGGTTCTGCGCCGAGCGGGGCGTACCCCACCTTCGTACCGGCAAGCTGGTGGTGGCGACCGAGGAGGATCAGCTGCCCGCGCTCGCCGCGCTGGCCGAGACCGCGCGGCGAAATGGCGTGCCTGTTGAGCCCGCGGACCCGACCAGGATCCGATCGCTCGAGCCCTCGGTCCGCGCCATCGCCGGGCTCCTGTCGCCGGGAACCGGGATTTTCGACAGCCACGCGCTGATGCTGGCTCTCCAGGGCGAGGCCGAAGCGCTGGGCGCCACCACGGTCTGCCATGCCCCCGTTCTGAGTGGAGCCGTGACGCCCCGGGGGTTCGGCCTCGAGATCGGCGGCGCCGAGCCGGACCGGATCTCGACGCGGTTCCTGGTCAACGCGGCCGGGCTTGGCGCACGGGCCCTTTCATGCGCAATCGAGGGCGTGCCGAAGCAGTCCGTGCCGCCTGTCCATTTGGCCAAGGGCGTGTATTTTACCTTGCGCGGGACCGCGCCGTTTCGCCGGCTGGTCTATCCGATGCCCGACGCCGCCACCTTGGGCGTGCATCTGACGCTGGACCTTGCCGGTCGCGCGCGCTTCGGACCCGACATCGAATGGGTCGATGCGATCGACTACACGGTCGATCCGAGGCGTGCGGAGCACTTCGCGGCCGCCATTCGTCGTTACTGGCCCGATCTGCCTGATGGTGCGCTGGAGCCGGGCTATGCCGGCATCCGTCCCAAGATCCAAGCTCCAGGCGAACCGCCGGCGGATTTCGTCATTCAGGGCCCGCTGGCGCACGGCGTCCCCGGCTTCGTCGCCCTTTACGGAATTGAATCTCCCGGGTTGACCGCATGCCTGGCGATCGCCGAGTTGGTGTCCAGCCTGCTGGTTCAGGGCAGTTAGTCTACCTTTTCTTGGGCCGCATCGCTTCCCAGTCGGCCGGGCCGAGCCGCGACAGAAAATTGAACTGGCCGGCCCCTTGCAGCCACTCCCCCCCGTCGATGGTTACGACCTCGCCGTTGATGTATCCGCATTCCTCCGACAGAAGGAAGCTTGCGAGATTGGCCAACTCCTCGTGCCGGCCGGGGCGGCCGAGCGGATTGCGCGTCTCGAAAAGCTTCGCGATCTCCGGGTTCGGCACCAACCTCTCCCAGGCTCCGGGCGTAGGAAAGGGGCCGGGCGCGATCGCATTGAGGCGAATGCCCTTCGCTCCCCATTCCACAGCGAGGCTGCGCGTCATGGCAAGAACGCCCGCCTTAGCCATCGCCGAGGGCACCACATAAGCCGAGCCGGTCCAGGCATAGGTGGTCACGATCGAGAGCACGTTGCCGCGGCGCTGCTCGGCAATCCAACGCCGGCCGCAGGCCAAGGTCGCATAGCCGGTGCCGTGCAGCACGATGCCGAGCACTGCGTCTAGCGCGCGCGGAGAAAGGGTCTCGCTGCGGGCGATGAAGTTTCCAGCGGCGTTGTTGACCAACATATCGAGCGGCCGCTCTTGCCAGATGCGCTCGATCATCGCTTCGACCGCATCGGCCTCTCTTAGATCGCAGACATGGATGTCGGCGGCGTGGCCGAGCTCCCGCTCGATCTTCTCGGAGGCCGATTTCAGGACCGCCTCGCGACGGCCGCAGATTACGAGCCTAGCCCCAAGCTCGACGAAACGCCGGCCCATGGCGAGGCCGAGGCCGGTGCCCCCGCCGGTCACCAAGACACGCTTGCCAGCAAGAAGGTCGGTTCTGAACATCGGCACAAAGGGGGGCGGCAGGTGATCGCGAGCAACTAACCCTTCGGCGAGTCTAGGCGAAGGCTCTACCTATCGCAAAGTCACCGGCCAACCCTTTTGAAGTGCGCCTGGAAATTGTGGCCATTTCAAGGCTAAACCTCAGAAATTGTTACAATTTTTTCTTGGCAACCGCTTCCGGACAGGAGCGTTCAGCAGCCATCGAAACGCGTCCGGGTAGGACGCAACTCAGCGAAAGGGTTACTGATGATGATGATGAAGAAGTACGCGGTTGCTGCGGCCTTCGCCGGATCGCTTCTGGCGGCTCCGGCCTTCGCCCAGGATGCCACTTCTTGCGATGCGATGCTCTCCGACTTCGATGCGCATCTCGCCGCAAACAACATCCAGGCCACCGACGAACGGGTAACCCAGGCTCGGAGCGAGGCTGAGCAGGCTTGCGTATCCGGCGACATGACCGCTGCCGAGGCGAGCCTTGATAAGGCCTATGCCGATCTCGGCATTGAGCCGCGCGCCGAACAGGGCACTTTGCCGGGCAACACCGGCAGCGACACGGACACGCAGTCCGGCACCTCGACTGTGCAATAAGCTCGAAACACGAATTCCTCGTTGACTGGGCGCGGCCTTGGCCGCGCCCTTTCTTTTTTCAGCCGCGCTTCAGGAGCGGAAGTGAGAGCCACAGCAGGACCGCACCGCCAAGCGCGGTCATGAAGCTCACCAATAGCATAGGCAGCCCGAACAGACCGGCCCCGAGCACGGACAGCAGCCCTTGGCCGACGAGCCAGCCCATCAGCCCGAAAACCAGGCTAGCCATCAGGCTTGGCGCCTTGCCCCCAACGATCCGTCCCGCAACCCACCCGGCGATCGCAGCGACTGCAAGATCGTCGGCAAGGTTGAGCAGCACGCCCAACAGTTCTTCCATCAGGGTCCCCCTCGTCTACGGCTGCACTCTCTCATAGGCCTTCTGCCCGATCCTGCGCAAATCACCAAACCGGCGGAATCCCCTGCCCGGCAGCGCACGGGCGGTCGGCTTTACAAGCGCCCGAACGTTGCAGCACAATCCACCGGCGAGCCGGCGGTTTCCTGTTTCGCATCTCCGGCTCCGGTCCACAAATCACTGGCTTGACACCGGACCCCGGCCGGCCCGCATAAGCCGGAGATCTTGATTGGAACCGACGCGACGGAGGATCGGTTCGCCCCTTCTTCCGCAGCCTCCCCCCCCCGTGATGCCGACAAGCGAGTAACCAGATGCTTCCTCAAGACGTCAAGACGGCCGCCGATGCGATGAAGATCATCGAGGAGCGCGGCGTCACGCATATCAAGGTCGGCCTGTTCGACACCGACGGAGTGATGCGCGGCAAATACATCTCCAAGCAGAAATTCACCTCCGCGCTGGAAACCGGGCTCGGCTTTTGCGACGTGGTCCTGGGTTGGGATTCGAACGATCAGCTTTACGACAATGTGACCTTCACCGGCTGGCACACCGCCTTTCCCGATGCGCCGGTTCGTATCCTTCCCGAAACCTGCCGAGAAATCCCTTTCGAGCCGAACACGCTGCTCTTCCTTTGTGAATTCGCCGGCAAGGCGGAGGAACTGTGCCCGAGGGGAGTGCTCAGGCGAAGCATCGAAAGGGCGCGCTCGATGGGGTTCGAGCCTTATGCGGCGCTGGAATACGAATTCTTCCTGTTCGACGAGACGCCTCATTCGGTGCGCGAGAAGGGCTATCGCAACTTGAAGAACATCACGCCGGGCTTCTACGGCTATTCCACGCTGCGCAACTCGGTCTGGGCGGACTTCCATCACCAGTTTCTCGAGATGTGCGAACGCATGCGGATGCCGATCGAAGGGTTGCACACCGAAACCGGCCCCGGTGTGCTCGAAGCGGCGATCGGCGTCGACAAGGCTATGGAGGCAGGCGACAAGGCAAATCTCTTCAAGACCTTCGCCAAGGTCCTGGCGCAGCGCCACAACATGATGGCGACCTTCATGGCCAAATGGTCGCGCGACTGGCCGGGACAGAGTGGTCATGTGCATATCTCGCTCAAGGACAAGAAAGGCGGGAGCGCATTCCATGATTCGGAGGATCCCCACGGGATGACCGTGGCGATGAAGCAGTTCGTCGCCGGCCAGCGGGCATTGATGCCGCAGCTTTTGGCGATGGTCGCCTCGACGGTGAATTCCTATACGCGGCTGATCCCCGGTTTCTGGGCGCCGACGCATGCGACCTGGGGCGTGGAGAATCGCACGACCGCCCTTCGCGTGATTCCCGGTTCGCCGAAGTCGCAGCGGGTCGAGTACCGGATCGCCGCGGCCGACGCCAATCCCTATCTGGCCCTGGCGGTGGCGCTCGCCTCGGGGCTTTGGGGCATCGAGAACGAGCTGGAGCTGCCGCCGCCGGTCAAAGGAAACTCCTATGCCGCGCAACATCCCGAGACCGCTTCCCTGCCGGCGACCCTTTGGGAGGCGGCGCAGTGGCTGAAGGCCTCGAAGGCGGCGCGCGCACTTTTCGGCGATGCCTTCGTCGAGCATTACGCCGCCAGCCGGGAATGGGAGGAGCGGGAGTCGCGCAAGCACATCTCCGACTGGCAGCTGCAGCGCTACTTCGAAATCATCTGACGCCGGGAGGCCAAATCATGGCGAGCACGCTGAAATGCATCACGCCGGTCGACGGCAGCGTTTACGTCGAACGCAAGTTGGCGAGCGCTTCCGAGATCGACGCCGCACTGGATCGCGCCGCCAAGGCGGCGAGCGAGTGGCGACAGGTGCCCCTGCGGGAGCGCCAAGCGATGCTCTCGCGCGCGGTGGACGCCTTCGTCGCCAACAAGGCGAAGATCGCCGAGGAGATAAGCTGGCAGATGGGCCGGCCCATCTCGCAGTCGCCTGGCGAGGTGCGCGGCTTCGAGGAGCGGTCGCGCCACATGATCGAGATCGCGCCGGATGTGCTCAAGGACATCGATGTCGGCGAGAAGTCGGGCTTTCATCGCTTCATTCGGCGCGATCCCGTCGGGGTCGTCTTCGTCGTCGCGCCCTGGAACTACCCCTATCTGACGGCGGTGAATTCCATCATCCCCGCGCTGATGGCTGGCAACGCGGTGATCCTCAAGCACTCGGCGCAGACCCCGCTTTGCGCCGAGCGCTTCGCCGAAGCCTTCCAGAAGGCGCGGCTTCCGGAGGGCGTATTCCAGTTTCTCCATCTCAGCCATGACGACACCGCCCGCATCATCAAGGATCCGCGCGTCGATTTCGTCGCCTTCACCGGCTCGGTCACCGGCGGCCATGCGGTACAGGAGGCGGCCGCCGGCCGCTTCATCGGCACAGGGCTCGAGTTGGGCGGCAAGGACGCCGCCTATGTGCGCCCCGACGCCAATCTCAGCCACGCCGTCGAAAATCTCGTCGATGGAGCCTTCTTCAACTCCGGCCAGTCCTGCTGCGCCATCGAGCGCATCTATGTCCACGAGGCGATCTACGACCGCTTTCTCGAAGGCTTCGTGGATCTGACGAAGAAGTACCGCCTCGGCAATCCGATCGACCCGGATACCAATCTCGGTCCCATGGTGCGGACCAGCGCCGCCGACTTCGTGCGCAAGCAAATCGCCGACGCTATCAAGGGCGGCGCCAAGGCGCTGATCGATCCCAAGCTGTTTGGCGCCGACAAACCCGGCACGCCCTATCTCGCTCCGCAAGTGCTCGTCGGCGTCGATCACTCCATGTCGGTGATGATGGAGGAGAGCTTTGGGCCCGTGATCGGCATCATGAAGGTGCGGGCGGACGAGGAAGCGATCGGGCTCATGAACGACAGCCCCTATGGGCTCACGGCCGCGATCTGGACTAGCGATGAGGAGGCCGCGATCCGAATTGGCGACCGCGTCGAGACCGGCACCTGGTTCATGAACCGCTGCGATTATCTCGACCCGGCGCTGGCCTGGACCGGCGTTAAGGACTCCGGTCGGGGCTGCACTTTGAGCCGGGTCGGCTACGAGCAGCTTACCCGACCCAAGTCTTTCCATCTGCGCCTTGCGGTTTAATGCCTTAAAGGACCACGGCCATGAGCATGGAAGAGGAAGCTCAGAAGCTTCGCGCCAACTGGAACTATCCGACCGCAGTCCGCTTCGGCGTCGGCCGCATCGCCGAATTGCCGGAGGCATGCAAGGCAGCCGGCATGAAGAAACCACTCCTGGTCACCGACCCCGGCCTCGCCAAACTGCCGATGATTCAAGAGGCACTCCAATCCATAAAGGCGGCCGGACTCGGGGCGGCGCTGTTCTCGGACATCCGCTCGAACCCGGTTGCGAAGAATGTCGAGGACGGACTTGCGATCTATAGGGCGGGACGCCACGACGGCGTCATCGCTTTCGGCGGCGGCAGCGCGCTCGATTGCGCCAAGACCATCGCCTTCATGTCCGGGCAAAAGCGGCCGATGTGGGACTTCGAGGATATCGGCGACTGGTGGACACGCGCCGATCCGAACGGAATCGCACCCGTGGTGGCGGTGCCGACCACCTCGGGCACCGGCTCGGAGGTGGGTCGCGCCTCGGTCATCACCAATGAGCAGACGCACACGAAGAAGGTCATCTTTCATCCGAAGATGATGCCGGTCGTGGTGATCGCCGATCCGGCGCTCACGGTCGGGCTGCCGCCCCATGTGACGGCGGCGACCGGCATGGACGCGTTCGCCCACAATCTCGAGGCCTATCTGGCGCCGGGCTATCACCCGCTGGCCGAGGGCATCGCTGTCGAGGGCGTGCGCCTCGTCAAGGAATGGCTGCCGTCGGCGGTCAAGGACGGCAAGAACCTGGTGGCGCGCGCGCATATGATGGCGGCGGCGGCGATGGGCGCCACTGCGTTTCAGAAAGGGCTGGGCGCCATCCACGCGCTCTCCCATCCGGTCGGCGCGATTTACGACACCCATCACGGTCTCACCAACGCCGTGGTAATGCCCTATGTGCTGCTGTTCAACCGCAAGGCGATCGAACCCAAGCTGATCCGGCTTGCCGCCTGGCTCGGCTTGCCAAACCCCTCCTTCCAGTCGGTGCTCGACTGGGTGATCGCGCTAAGGAAGGAGATCGGCATCCCGCACACGCTCAAGGATCTCGGCGTCGGCGCCGACAAGCTCGACCTTCTTTCCGAGATGGCGGCAGTCGACCCGACCGCGGGCGGCAACCCGATCCCGATCGGCGTGCCCGAGCTTAGGGCGATGTTCGTCAACTGTATCGAGGGGCGGTTGGCGTAACTTTACCTCTCCGTTCAGGGAGAGATCGGCAAGGCGAGGCCGAGCCGGGTGAAGGTCGCGCCAAGCGATGGGCGCCCGTCATTCTTCCGTCGCTGATGCGGCGGGCATCGGCGCCCCAATCCCGTGCCGCGCTATTCGGAGAACATCCGGTCGCCCTGCTCGTCGATGATCTGCTTGGCCTTGCGGATGCTGAGCGCGACGGCGTCATCCCAACTGGAGCTGGTATCGGCGCGGATAAAACGGTGCTCCTTCAGCCCTTCGGGAAATTGCTTGGAGATCGTGCCGACCGTGAGCCAGCCTTGCGCCTCGCGGCGCGGCGCAGGCCGGATTGTGTAGCCGTTAAATTCGGTGGCGTCGGCTTCCTTCGCCGCGCCGGCGCCGCTGCCGCCGAAGACGCGGCTGAAGAAGCCTGAGATTCCCGACGCCATCGGCGCCTCCTGTGATGGTCGTCACACGAATATAGCCCAGCCGGGCCGGCACCGCACGCCGGCAGCGAAACGACGGCCGGTTTCACCGTCGTTCAGCACTGGACTCCACCTGGATTTCAGGAGCCCTACCCGCTCGGGCTGAAGCCCTCGTGACCTCACCGGGAAACTACGGCTACAACTGGTTCAGCGGGCTGTGAGAGTGAGGACAAGATGCCTCTCGCGCGACGCGGAAAGCCCGTCGCCCTAAGCGACGGGAGGGTGAGGGTGATGCGGGTTGCAGCTGGTGTTAAAGAACCCCTCACCCGCCTCGCTCACGCTCGGCCGCCCTCTCCCCACTCGTCGCGGGGCGACGGGGCTTATGCTTCCTCCTGCAACGACAAGAGGCTGGCGTTGCCGCCGGCAGCGGTGGTGTCGACGCTGAGCGTGCGCTCGGTCGCGAATCGATAGAGATAGTGCGGCCCGCCCGCCTTCGGGCCGGTTCCGGAAAGGCCTTCACCGCCAAACGGCTGCACGCCGACCACGGCCCCGATCATATTGCGGTTCACATAGGCATTGCCGACCTTGAGCCGTTCGTGGACGTAGCGCACGGTCTCGTCGATGCGGCTGTGGATGCCGAGCGTGAGGCCATAACCGGTCGCGTTGATCGCGTCCAAGACCTGGTCCAGCCGGTCGGCGCGATAGCGGATCACGTGCAGTATCGGGCCGAACACTTCGCGCGTCAGGCGCGATAGGCTATCGATCTCGAAGGCGCGCGGCGCGAAGAAGCTGCCATGCTCGGTTCCCTCCGGCAGCGGCAGCTCGACAAGCAGCTTGGCCTCGCGCTTCATGCGCTCGGCATGGCGGGCAAGCGTCGCCTTCGCCTCCTCATCGATCACCGGCCCGACATCGGTCGAGAGCAGCGCCGGATCTCCGACATGCAGTTCCGCCATTGCGCCCTCAAGCATGGTCAACATCTTGTCGGCGACCTCCTCTTGCACGAAGAGCACGCGCAAGGCCGAGCAGCGCTGCCCTGCGCTTTGGAAGGCGGAGGCGAGGACATCGCGGACTACCTGTTCGGGCAGCGCAGAGGAGTCCACCAGCATGCAATTCTGGCCGCCGGTCTCCGCGATCAAGGGTACGATCGGCCCCTCGCGCCGGGCCAGCGCCTGGTTGATCAGGCGCGCCGTCTCGGTCGAGCCGGTGAAGGCGACACCAGCGATACGCGGGTCCCGGACCAAGGCGCCGCCGATGCGCGCGCCGTCTCCCGGCAGAAGATGCAGTACGTCGCCCGGCACGCCCGCGCGATGCAGAAGCTGGACGGCAAGAGCGGCGATGAGCGGCGTCTGCTCGGCCGGCTTGGCAATCACCGCGTTCCCCGCCGCCAACGCCGCCGTCACTTGGCCGGTGAAGATCGCGAGCGGGAAGTTCCACGGGCTGATGCAGGCGAAAGCACCGCGTCCCCTGAGCGCGAGGCGGTTCCGTTCGCCGGTCGGGCCCGGCAGCGTCAAGGGCTCCGCGAAGTGCCGTTCCGCCTGCAGCGCGTAGTAGCGGCAAAAGTCCACCGCCTCGCGCACTTCGGCGAGCGCGTCCGGGATGGTCTTGCCCGCCTCGCGGATCGCCAGCGCCATCAAGGGCGCCATCGTCTCCTCGTAGAGATCGGCGGCGCGGCGCAAGACCGCCGCGCGCTCGGAAGCCGGGCGGCGGTCCCAGTCGATCTGCGTATGGGCCGAGCGCGTGAGCGCCTGCTCGACGGCATCGGCATCAGCTTCAGCGACCTCGCCCACGGTGCGGCGGCGGTCGGCCGGATCGGTCACGGGCTTGGCCGACCCTGCGCGCGAGACACCGCCGACGATGGCAGCCGCCGCCCAGGGCCGGGCCGAGGCCTGCTCCAGCTCGCGCGACAAGCGTATGAGTGTGTCGGGATCGGCGAGATCGAGGCCCAGCGCCGCTTTGCGCTCTGGCCCGTAGATATCGCGCGGAAGGGGAATGCGCGGATGTGGTTTCACCGCGAGCCGTCGCGCGCCCGCCACCGGATCGGCGATGATCTCCTCGATCGGCGCCGCCTCGTCGACGATGCGGTTGACGAAGGAGGTGTTGGCGCCGTTCTCGAGAAGACGTCGCACGAGATAAGCAAGCAGATCCTCGTGGCTGCCGACCGGCGCATAGATGCGGCAGGAGAGCCCAAGCTTATCGTCGTCCACCACCTGGTCATAGAGCGCCTGACCCATGCCATGCAGACGCTGGAACTCGTAATCGCGCCGGTTGCCGGCCAGCTCCAACACCGCGGCCAGCGTGTGCGCATTGTGCGTGGCGAATTGCGGATAGAACGCCGCGCTGTTTGCAAACAGCAATTTCGCGCAGGCCAGATAGGAGACGTCGGTCGAGACCTTGCGGGTGAAGACGGGGTATCCCGAGAGCCCGCGCTCCTGCGCCAGCTTGATCTCGGTGTCCCAATAGGCGCCCTTGACGAGCCGCACCATCAGCCGGCGCCGGTGGCGTTTTGCAAGATCGGCCAGCCAGTCGATCAGCGGATAGGCGCGCTTCTGATAGGCCTGCACCGCGAGCCCAAGCCCGTCCCAGCCGGCGAGGGAGGGCGCGCCCGCGACCGCCTCCAATATGTCGAGAGAAAGATCGAGCCGATCGGCCTCCTCGGCATCGATGGTGAAGCCGATGCCCGCGGACTTGGCCCGCTCGGCCAGCGAGATTACGCGCGGCACGAGCTCAGCCGTCACGCGGTGGGCTTGGGCGAACTCGTAGCGCGGATGCAGGGCCGAAAGCTTGACCGAGATGCCTGGCCCATCAATCGGCCCGCGTCCCAATCCGGCGCGTCCGATCGCGTCGATGGCTGTTTCGTAGGACCGGTAGTAGCGGTCGGCGTCCGGCATGGTGCGCGCCGCCTCGCCCAGCATGTCGTAGGAATGGCGGTAGCCCTTCTTCTCCGCGCTCCGCGCCCGCTCCAGCGCCTCCTCGATGGTGCGGCCCATGACGAACTGGCGGCCAAGGATCCGCATGGCCTGGACCATGGCCTGGCGGATGACGGGTTCGCCCGAGCGTCCGATCAGCCGCTTGAAGAGTGTGCCAAGATCGCGACCAGCCTCACGATCGAACCGGACCATCCGGCCGGTCAGCATCAAAGCCCAGGTCGATGCGTTGACGAACAGGCTCTCGCTGGAGCCGACATGCCTCTCCCAGTCGGCGCCGCCGATCTTGTCGCGGATGAGGGCGTCGGCCGTCTCGGCGTCGGGGATGCGCAACAGCGCCTCGGCGAGGCACATCAGCACCACGCCCTCCTGGGTCGAAAGGCCGTATTCGTGCAGGAAGGCGTCGAGCCCGCCCTGGCCGATCCGTTCCTCGCGCACGCGGCGGACCAGCTCGCGGGCCCGCTCGGCAATGCGGTCGAGCGCATCCGCTGGAAGGGTGGCTGCGTCTATCAGCCGCTCGACGGTTTGGGTCTCGTCGGCGCGGGTAGCCTCCCGCACCGCCTGCCGCAGCGCGTCCGCCAGCGCGGGCGGCTCCTCGAAGATCATCATGGCAAGGCTGGTGTACGCCGAAACCCGAGGGCCCTCAAGGCGGCGATCGGCTACCGGTGCATCTCTGGTAACTCATCATAGGCTAGTCGCGGCAATGGGTCGCGTTTTGACTCCTTACTGGCGCTAGTCGGCGCAGCCCCCGCTGATAGAGTTCCGCTATACTGAGCTGAGGCACTTCCCGCGGTTCGTCTCATGACTCTACGCATCGTTCGTCTGGGCCAGCCCCGTATCGCGAAAGAAGGGACACGGATCGGCGCAGTGCGGCATCCGCCACGCGGAGTTCGCAAGGAACGATACGCGGCCGACGATTGGTTCGATGTCTGGTATCCCGATCTGGCGCCCAGCCCTGAACTCGTGTCGCGAGCCAAGGCGGCGCGGACAGCGAGCGAGTGGCGCGCCTTCGTTCGATCTTTCCGAGCCGAGATGAACGCGCCGACCCCGCGACGGACCCTCGACCTTCTCGCCGCCCTCTCGCGCAATGCGGATTTCTCGATCGGCTGCTACTGCGAAGACGAATCCCGATGCCATCGCTCGGTGCTGCGCGAGCTTCTGGCGGATCGAGGTGCCCTGATCGGCTGAGTTCGGGCAGACAACCCTCACCCGGCTCAGGGCTTCGCCCTCGGCGCTCCTCTCCCGTGAAGCGGGAGAGGAGTAAAACTCTCTCCCGGGACGGGCGAGGACCCGGCGCGTGAGCGTCGGGAGGGTGAGGGTTACGCCAGCGCCGGAAATGTGAGGGCGCGCCGCCATCGCCCTCACCCGCTCGGGCCTTCGGCCTTCACGACCTTTCCCGCAGGCGGGAGAGGTGAAGAACGCTCGCGGACCTCGTAATGCTGCGAGCGTTGATCGAAGCGGGCGAGAAGCGCCCGGGCTTTCGCCGGCACATAGGCGACTTCGTAATCCTCCCCGGCAAATGCCTTCACCGCCGCCATCTCGCGGAACCACATGACGGTCATAAACTCGATCTCAACGCCCAGATCGCGGCGGAACAGCTCGATCTTCTCGAAGCCCTCCACGCCCTTCGCAAGGATGCCGGGGAAGATCTCGGTCTTCAGCAGGCGTTCATAGGCATCGGCATTCGCAGGCGCGGTCCATCCGTGCCAGACCCGTCCGATCATCTTCGCCAACAGATCAGCTCCTACTGCGTGTCATACCGCTTCGAGGATTTCTCGACCGTGACCCAGTCCTGCGCCGAACGGCACCAATATTGGGCTTTAGGCGGAAGTTCAGCGCGCTGTTTTGCGGTTCCCAAACGCAGATTGAGGACTCTCGGTTCGGTTCCACGTGAGGTGCTGTAGAGCGGGGAGGCGCATTCGGGACAAAAAAGCTGTTCGGAGATGGCACCGCTTGCAGCTCGCTTGACATAGGTCTTCGGCTCTCCGGTAAGCAGCTTGAAGGCTCCCTCTGGAACGGGGACCGCCCAGCGAAACGCAGACCCCGAAATCGATTGACAATCCGTGCAATGACAAACATAGACCTCGTTGGGGTCGACATCGGCCTGATAGGTAATAGACCCGCAGTGACAGCTACCGTCGATTTTCATGGTCCACGCTCCGCAATCTCGCAAACCAGCCAGCCTGCGTCAGCCGGCTATGACTGCGGTCATATGACTACACGCAGGAGAATTGAAGAAGAATCCCCTCCAGGAATCGTATTCGCTTCCGGAGTCTGACCTCTGCCTACCTGAAATCCCAGACCTCCCGCCATGCCGCGAACTCGGATGGCCTGATCTGATAGCGTGCGAAGTTTCCTTCATGCAGGCTCAATAGCTCGGTCTCCGCGATCTCGCGAAACCGCTCGCGCTCCTCCGGTTCGATATGCTCGCCTGTCCATGTGCTGACGTGAGAGGAGGCCTGCTTCTTGTCCATGCGTCCGCGAATCACCGCGCCGACAACCTCGCGCAGCGCCGCCCGGTGGTGCAGCCGGAAGGGATCGGGCTCGCCGAGCGACTGCCTAACAGCGGCATAACGGGCGGCGGACCGCTCATAGGCCCAGACGAACAGATCCCGCAGCAGTTCGACGCGATTCAGTTCATAGACTCCGAGTACGCCGTCCGTGTAAGCCTCGCGCGGCACGTCCGTGAAGGATAGCGGCGATAAGTTGCCCTTGATGAGCGGGATATTCGCGGCGAGACGCGACACTCGTTTGTTCACGTCATCGAACGGCTGCAAATAAGGAAGCTGCACCATCACGAAGAAGGCCTGCTCGAACGGATTGGTGATGGCGGAGGCGGTCGCGAGAACCTGGTCGAAGCACTCTTCGATGAGCTGCGGCACCTCCAGCGGGTGAAAGACCGAGCGCTCGATGCCGACGCCGATATGCCGGAGCCTGCCCGTCGCATCGGGATCGACGAGGAGGTTGTTGGCAAGCAGAGCATGAAGATTGAGGATCGTGTAGCGGTTGAAGCCGATCTCCTCCGCCGAGCCGACCAAAAACTCGATCGCGTCCTTGTGATTGAGGATCATCTGCGTTTCGAGACGTCCCTTCCCTTCCGCCTCTTCGCCACGATCGATCAGGCGCTTGGTATCGAGCAGCGAGTAGGTGTTGCCTTCGAGGCGGCTTGAGTTCCAGGACAGTTCGATCAGTAGCCTGTTCAGAATCTGTTTGGCGTAAGTGCCGGAGGGCTGCTCCGCGATCTTCGGCGTGCCGACCTCGCGCAGGTGCGCCCGCTCCGCCGGCGTCAGATAGAAGCTGTCGCCCGGCCGGTACGAGTCGAGGAATGCGCGGTTGTAGCCAACCGGCCGGCGGAGCGTAGGCGGTTTGCGGACATAGTCCTGAATCTCGGCGCCCGCTCTGGAAAGCGGCAGCAGAGCTACGGGCCCTGCTTCGCCCCTTCCCACAGCTACGCCCACCGCTACCTCGATCGGGGGCAGTCGGTAGCGGACCCAGCGGCCTCTGCCCTCCATGAAGAGGCGCTTGTGATCGACAAGGTATTTGAGGCGATATTGCAGGGTCCGGCGCGGCAGCGCGGGTTCAAGCACGTCAGCGACCTCCTGCGCCGTCATGCCCTCGGGATGACGCCGCACCGCCTCCTCGATTGCCCGTAACTCTTCTTCCTGGAGGCGCCGTGGCATCCCCGTGTCTCTCTTTTGTTGCGCGTAGGGCTCTATGCGCAAAATTAACCCGTATACGCGCAACTTTCAAGCCTACGCGCAAGAATAGTTGCGCGTAGAGCCCCTATCTTGCGCGTAGAGCATTCGCTTAACAGGGTCTGCTAATGGTTGCCAACCGGCCCTACATGGTGCTACTTGAGCTAGCATGGCATCTTGGTGAACTCGAAAAGAGCGAACCTTGTTGCTCAAAAGCTGACCAGCAAGCAGAGCTAAACAAGAGATCCTGGAGGGGGAGGATGTTGAAGGTCGCATTCGCATTTCTGGTCTCCTGCGCATCGTTTTTCTTCGCTGCTCATGTAGAGGCGAGTCCCGAACCGTACAGCCTGCGTGTCTACCGACTCGGCATGTCTCAGGAAGAGTTCCGCGCCACTACGCATCCCGATCAAGCAGAGTGGCCCAGCGCGCGACCGGTATGCTCTAACGATCCCAGTCAAACGAGCAGCAAAATCCTTGATCGCAAGTTCGATGAGGAAGTGCTGGTGAGCAAAGACGAAGAGCAAGTGGGAGTGGTCAGGTGCGGCTATTATTCTAGATCGAGCTCCCTGGAGTACGCGGCTGGCCTGGTGATCGCTGACGTTCCCATGTTCGTGTCGTCCGAATTCTTTCCCGACGAAAATGGTGCCTTGAGGCTCATGTCCATCCGCAGCTGGGTCAACAACCAGTATTTCGACAAGGTCAGCGCAGCTCTCTCAACGAAGTTTGGGTCACCGGCATCAACGACAGAGGAAACCGTACAGAACAAGGCCGGAGCTCAATTCGCGAGTACCACAATGCTGTGGAGCAACATCGTTAGCAACATCGTGCTTCGGGAGCGCGACGGCGAGATCCACAGAATGACACTGACCTACAGCCATGCTCGGTTGGCCGAGGCATTTCGAAATGCCATTGGCGGCCTCGCCGTCAAGGCTACTGGCACGCTCTGATTTGTGAGGCGACGAAAAGCCCAAAAAGCACTGACGAAGTGTCCGGGTTTTTTGGCGACTACGCAGGAGCTACCTAGGGGCGGCGTGGATGTCGGAAGCGTATTTGGCTCCCTGGACTTCTGTCTCCCACCTCACCTGAAATCCCTAGACGGGAAGCTGGCGTCGCGGTTGCCGATGAAGCGCGTGGGCGTCACGCGGCCACCATCGGGCTTGCCGCCGCCTCCGGTGCGGACC
>DASPGI010000141.1:0-9566 GCA_035620695.1 Alphaproteobacteria bacterium | reverse complement strand
AAATCGCCGAAGCGGGCCTGTTCCGCGGCTCGGCCGAGATCGACATGGCCGATGTCAGCGGCCGGTTCGAAGGCGAACTGACCGTACGCTCGCGCCTGATCATCCGCTCGAGCGGGCGGATCGTCGGCACGGTGCGCTACGGCCAGATTGAAATCGAGCGTGGCGGGGTGATCAGCGGCCAGATCGAGCATTTGTCGAGCACCGGCGCGGCAGCCGCCCCGGCGGCCTCGCAGGCGCGGGACATGATGCAGAGCGCATCCGAATCGAACTGGTCGCTCCTCGAAGAGAAGAGCAAGGCGACGGCCGAGCGCAGTTAGACGTACGGGTTGCGGAGCCTGTCCGGTCGGGACAGCCGCTCCGGACCTCGGTGGGGGGATCGGTGCTGCAAGAGGGCGGTTGGGGTGTCGCCCGACTTCTTCTGATTCTGCTGATGGCGGCAGCGGTCGTTGGCGGCTGCGCGTCCGATGAGGCGATATCGCCGACCGCCCCGCCGATCGCTTCGAGCCAGAAGAGGCCGCTCGTGCCAGCAACCGTCGACGCCTCGCAGCCGCGATCGTCCGGCTCGGCGAGCCCCGCCTCGCTGGTGGGACTGTCGGCGGTTGAGCTTTCCACCCTGATCGGCGCTCCGCGGTGGAGACGTTGGGAAAGCCCGGCCGAGGTCTGGCAGTATTTAGGCGCTTCTTGCGTCCTTGATGTCTATCTTTACGCCGATGGCGGCTCCCGGCGCGTCATTCATGCCGAAGCGCGCGACGAGAGTGCGCTGCCCATCACCCTGTCCGCTTGCCTTCAGCGAATCGAGGTTGAGCGGCGGTCCAGCGCGCCGGCAAGCTGAACGACTGCCGGCATCTACTCCGTCTTTGCCTTGTAGCGACAGAGATCGCGAATGATGCAGCGCGGGCACTCCGGCCGCCGCGCCTTGCAGACATAACGGCCATGCAGGATCAGCCAGTGATGAGCATGCCGCTTGGCCCAGTCGGGGACCTTGCGGTTCAACTTCTCCTCGACTTCCAGCGGGGTCTTGCCGGGTGCGAGCCCAGTGCGGTTGGCGAGGCGAAACAAATGGGTGTCGACGGCGATGGTCGGCTCGCCAAAGGCGGTGTTGAGGACGACATTGGCCGTCTTGCGGCCGACGCCGGGAAGCTCCTGGAGCGCCTCGCGATCGCGCGGCACCTCCCCTCCATGTCGTTCGACCAGAATCCGCGAGAGCGCAATCACGTTCTTGGCCTTCGTATTGAACAGGCCGATGGTCTTGATCGCCTCCTTCAGACGCGGTTCACCCAGCTTCAGCATCTTTCCCGGCGTGTCCGCGATCTTGAACAAGGGCAGGGTGGCCTTGTTCACCGATGCATCCGTCGCCTGGGCCGACAGGACCACGGCGATGAGGAGCGTGTAGGGATTGATGAAATCAAGCTCGCCCTTGGGTTCCGGCCCGAAGCGCTCGAACCTTCGGAACAGCTCCTCGACCTTTTCCTTCTTCAAAGCCCCTGCCCTCCGCACCGGCCCCCTTCGAATGATGGCGACTTTACCGCGGGGCGCCTATGCGCCATATAGCTGGCGAATGAGCGAGGCTCCTCAGCGCACCGGGGACGGTGTCGAGAACGGGCATGCGCCCGTCCTGTTCGAGGCGCGGCTCCACCCCTATCGCAGCCTGCCGCCAGCCGCCTTCACCATCCTCATGATCGCGGTGATAGCGGTGGCGTTCGCGGCCGGGGCGGTATCGATCGCCTTCGGCGCCTGGCCGGTGACCGGCTTTTGTGGCGTCGAGCTTCTACTCTTCTACTGGCTGTTCCGGCTGAATTACCGCAGCGCCGGCGAGGTCAGCGAATGGATTCGCCTGAGCGCCGACCGCCTCGAGGTGGTGCGGCACGAGCGCAACCGCGAAACCGGGCGCTGGATATTTCAGCCCTACTGGCTGAACCTGTCGCTCGAAGGCAGCGCGAGCGAGGGGGCGGGAGCGGTGCTGTTGCGCTCGCACGGGCGAACCCTGGCGCTTGGGCGCTTCCTTGCGCCGCAGGAGCGGCTGCAGCTGAAGGAGGCGCTGGCGGCAGCGCTGGAGAGCGCGCGCGCCCCCCGCTTCGAATAGCAAGAAGGCTTCCCATCAGCCTGGCCCGAGCCCGAGCACATCGCGGATGGCATAGAGGCCGGGCTTGCGGCCGTGCGCCCACTGCGCGGCCCGTACCGCCCCGCGTGCGAAGATCGCGCGGTCTGTGGCGACATGCGCAAGCTCGATCCGCTCGCCCAGGCCCGCGAAGAGCACGCGATGCTCGCCGACCGCATCCCCTCCGCGCAGGGCGGCAAAGCCGATTCCGCCGGCCTTGCGCGCCCCGGTAATGCCGTCGCGGCCGCGCACCGCCACATCCGAGAGCCTGACCCCTCGCCCCTCGGCGGCGGCCTCGCCCAGAATCAGCGCGGTGCCGGAGGGCGCGTCCACTTTCATGCGGTGATGCATCTCGACGATCTCGATGTCCCAACCGGCATCGAGGCTGCGCGCGACTTCCTTGACCAGCGCCGTAAGGAGCGTGACGCCGAGGCTCATATTGGCGGCGAGCACGATCGGCGTGCGCTCGGCAGCTCGGCGGATCGCGGCTTTCTGCGTCTCGCTGAGGCCGGTTGTGCCGATCACATGCGCCCGTCCGGCGGCGGCGGCCAGACCGGCGTGATGGACCGTCGCCTCGGGGCTGGTAAATTCGATGACGACGTCGCTTTCTTCCACCAAGAGCCTGGCATCGGCGGTCGCCCTGAGCCCGATCGGCTCCAATCCGGCGAGCCGTCCGAGATCCTGACCGACCTCGGGGCTGCGCGCCTGCTCGACGCCGCCAGTCAAACGGCTTCCTTCATCCTCCAGGATCGTGCGCAAGAGCAACCGGCCCATGCGCCCGCCGCACCCGATGACGCCGATGCGGATGGTCATCGCCTTTTCCTCCGGGACAGCCGAGATCTGAGATTCTGATTAAAGCAGGTTCAGCGCCCCTTGTGCAGAACCCGTGTGGAGAAAAGCCCAGGCATTGTTACCGAACCGCGATCCCGACCGGGGTCCACGAATGTCAGTGGAGACAACCGATCTTCAGCCCGCACCAGACTTGGTCTTGTGCAATTACCTCGAGGCGGGCTCCAAGGGCTGCACCAGCAGCTCGTGACACTCAATCAGCTCGACCGGGCCCTTGCCCTTGAGATCCACCAGCCCCTGGCTGCGACCGCGACAATAGTCCCGGAGGCCGGCGGTAGCCATGAAGGCATCGCCCACGGTCTTTGGTCCTTCAATTATTGCGGCTCTCCAGCTTGCACGGTGGAGATGGAGCTGCGAACTCTCTTTGGTAGCCAGTCGGTTGAGGCGCGCCGAACATTCCTTTCAGCATCGCATGCAGAATGAGTGCAAGGTTCTTCAGGCCGCTGCGGCAAAGACGTTGATTCCAGCCCCCGGGCGCCGAGATGTACATCGACAACGCTTCTCGCCACTCGCCACGGAGCGCTTGCTCGCGAATGGCCTTGGGCGCAATTCGCGAGAGCGCCAGGTCCTTGGACCAGGCCGTGTCCGGGGGTGGTCATGATCCGTCCCACTAGGTCGAGTGCTCCAGTCCAGGAGCTGCCTTGTGTGCCGATCGAGCCTGGGGTGATCCGGTACTGGCAGTGAAAGCATTCAAGAAATGGAAGGGGCCATGCTGAGCCAGTCGCAGACCGAACGCGAAATCACACCACGAGACCCGGTCCGTCTCGCCTTCTTCAGGATAGCGGAGGGCGCGCGCCGCAGAGCTTCGGACCATATAGCCATCGTTGGGGAACTGCTGCACCAACGCCGCTTCGAGGGCGCTCAACCTCGTCCCCGCATGTCCCGGATCACGAAAATAGAAGCGGTTGAGCGATTCTGATTCTTGCTCGAGAACCGCTCCATCGAAGGACATCAACCATTGCTTACCATAGGCTGCGACGATCTCGGGATCGCTGTTGAAACGATCCAGCAACAGGCCAACAGCGCCCGGCAGAAGCGTATCGTCGTCGTGAAGCAGGATGATCCAATCCCCGCAAGCGGCGTCGAACAGAGAATTGACGTTGCCCGCCTGCCCCAATCGAGGCCGATTGCGGCGATATCGCAGGGTTACACCCTGGGGACTGACAATCGTCTCGACCAGAGACTTGCTGTCGTCATTCGCGGAATCATCACCGATCAAGACTTCAAGGGGTCGGTGGCTCTGTGCGAAACAGGAAAGGATCGCCTCCCACAGTAGAAGCGGCCGATCGCAAGTCGGGATACATATTGAGACAAGCATATTAGCGACGGTCTGATAGACGGCCATCCGGTCCTTGTCAATCGACCGGGTTCGGCCGCCGGGTCAGCCGGCAGCGCTAATCAGTCCTTCAACTCCTGCCAGAGTTCCTTGACGCGGGCAAAGAAGCCTTCCGATTCCGGGCTGTGCGATTGCCCCTGCCCGGCTTTCTCAAACTCGCGGAGCAGCTCCTGCTGGCGGCGGGTGAGGTTAACCGGGGTTTCGATCTGCGCCTGCACAAACATGTCCCCGCGCGCGGAGGAGCGCAGCACCGTCATCCCCTTGCCCTTCAGGCGAAATTGCGCACCGGTCTGGGTGCCGGGCGGAATGGTCAGCCTGGCGCGGCTGCCCTCGACCGTCGGAACCTCGACGACGCCGCCCAACGCGGCCGCAATCATCTCGATCGGCACCTTGCAATAGATATGCGCGCCGTCGCGCTGAAAGATCGCGTGCGGGGCGATCGACAAGAATATGTAAAGATCGCCCGCGGGCGCCCCGCGCAGGCCCGCCTCGCCCTCGCCGGCAAGTCGAATGCGGGTTCCGTCCTCCACGCCCGACGGGATGGTCACCGACAGCGCCCGCTCCTTGCGCACCCGGCCCGCGCCCTCGCAAGACCGGCAGGGCTTGTCGATCACCTCGCCCGCCCCCTGGCAGGTGGGGCAGCTACGCTCGATCGTGAAGAAGCCCTGGGTCGCCCGGACCCGCCCCATGCCATTGCAGGTGCCGCAGGAACGTCGGCCGGCGCCCTTGGCGGAGCCCAATCCGCCGCATTCCTCGCATGGCAAAAGCGTGGGCACGCGGACCTTTGCCTGCTTGCCTGAAAACGCCTCTTCCAACGTGATCTCCAGATTGTAGCGCAGGTCGGCGCCGCGGGCCGATTGCGCGGCCCCGCCGCGCCGTCCGCCCATGAAATCACCGAACATCTCGTCAAAGATGTCGGCGAACCCGCCGCTGAAGCTGAAATCGAAGCCATTGGGTCGGGCGCCGCCATTCTCGAAGGCGGCATGGCCGAACCGGTCATAGGCGGCACGCTTCTGATCGTCCTTGAGGACGTCGTAAGCCTCGTTGATTTCCTTGAACCTGTGTTCGGCCGCGTCGTCACCCGGGTTGCGGTCCGGGTGATACTGCATGGCGAGCTTGCGGTAGGCCTTCTTGATATCCTCGATCGCGGCGCCGCGCGCTAGTCCGAGAGTGGCGTAATAGTCCTGCTTCGCCATGCGTCAGCCTCGGATAGTCCTTGGTTTCCCCTCTGCGACCGCTCGAACAACAGGTTCGGACGGCCGCTCGCGGGATATTTTTCTACATCGTTGCCGCCGCGCCGGCCACCCGGGAGCGTTCGGAGCCGCCAGCCCGTTCAGGCGGACTTGCCCTTCTTGTTGTCGTCGACCTCCTCGAAATCGACATCGACGACACCCTCCGGGGCCCGAGGCGCCTCGCCGTCGCCGCTCTGCGCGCCGGCCTCAGCGCCGGTGGCACCGGCGCTGCCGTCGGCCTGACGATACATCGCCTCTCCCAGCTTCATGCTGGCCTGGGCCAGGCTCTGCGTCTTCTGACGGATCGCCTCGGCATCTTCGCCGGCGGTCACGGCCTTGAGTTCGGAGATCGCCTGCTCGATCGCCTGTTTCTCCTCGGCCCCGACCTTGGCGCCGTGCTCGGCCAGCGTACGCTCAGTGGTATGGATCAAGGCCTCGGCGTGATTGCGCGCTTCGACCAGCTCCTTCTGGCGCTTGTCCTCGGCGGCATGGGCTTCGGCGTCCTTCACCATCTTCTGGATCTCGGATTCCGAGAGGCCGCCTGAAGCCTGAATGCGGATCTGCTGCTCTTTGCCGGTCGCCTTGTCCTTGGCCGAGACGTTGACGATGCCGTTGGCGTCGATGTCGAAGGTGACCTCGATCTGCGGCACGCCGCGCGGTGCGGAGGGAATACCGACCAGGTCGAACTGGCCGAGCAGCTTGTTGTGCGCTGCGATCTCTCGCTCGCCTTGGAAGACGCGGATGGTGACGGCGGTCTGACTGTCCTCGGCGGTCGAGAAGACCTGGCTTTTCTTGGTTGGTATCGTGGTGTTGCGGTCGATGAGCCGGGTGAAGACGCCGCCCAGCGTCTCGATGCCAAGCGACAGCGGGGTCACGTCGAGAAGGAGCACGTCCTTGACCTCGCCCTTCAGCACGGCGCCTTGGATGGCCGCGCCGACGGCGACTACCTCGTCTGGGTTGACACCGCGATGAGGCTCGCGGCCGAAGAAATTCTTCACCGTCTCGATGATCTTGGGCATGCGGGTCATGCCGCCGACCAGGATGACCTCGTTGATCTCGGAGGATTTCAGGCCGGCATCCTTGAGAGCGGCCCGGCAGGGCTCGACCGTCTTCTGGATCAGATCGTCTACCAGCGCCTCAAGCTTGGCCCGGGTCAGCTTTATGTTGAGGTGCTTCGGCCCGGTCTGATCCGCGGTGATGAAGGGCAGGTTGACCTCGGTCTGCATCGCGCTGGAGAGTTCGATCTTCGACTTCTCCGCCGCCTCTTTCAGGCGCTGCAGGGCCAGCTTGTCCTTGCGCAGGTCGATCCCGTTCTCCTTTTTGAACTCGTCGGCCAGATAGTCGATGATGCGCTTGTCGAAGTCCTCGCCGCCCAGGAAGGTGTCGCCGTTGACGGCCTTCACCTCGAAGACGCCGTCGCCGATCTCAAGAATCGAGATATCGAAAGTGCCGCCGCCCAGATCGTAAACAGCGATCGTGCCGCTGCCCTTCTTCTCGAGCCCGTAGGCGAGCGCGGCCGCGGTCGGCTCGTTGATGATGCGCAAGACCTCGAGCCCGGCGATGCGGCCGGCATCCTTGGTCGCCTGGCGCTGGGAATCGTTGAAATAGGCCGGAACGGTGATCACCGCCTGGGTGACCTTCTCGCCGAGATAGCTTTCGGCGGTTTCCTTCATCTTCTGCAAGATGAAGGCGCTGATCTGAGAGGGCGAATATTTCTGGCCATGAGCCGAAACCCAGGCATCGCCATTGTCACCCGGGACGATCTTGTAAGGGACCAGCCCCTTGTCCTTGGTCGTGATGGGGTCGTCGTAGCGGCGGCCGATCAGGCGTTTTATCGCAAAGAAGGTATTCTCGGGATTGGTCACCGCCTGGCGCTTGGCCGCCTGTCCGACCAGACGCTCGCCCGAATCGGTGAAGGCCACCATCGAAGGCGTGGTGCGCGCGCCTTCCATATTCTCGATGACCTTCGCGTCCTTGCCCTCCATCACGGCCACGCACGAGTTGGTGGTGCCGAGATCGATGCCGATGACTTTGCTCATGATCGTTCCTTATCTCTTCAGCAGATCCTCTGATGGCGGCCCGTTCTGGCGCCGCGCCGCAGGTCCCTACTCCGGGTCTGTTTCTTTGCGATCCCGGACATCCAGCGTCCTATATAGGCAGTGCCGAGAGGCCCGCAAGCACCCTCGGCCAGGGCTGTAAAGATCGGATCATGGACGCTTTGCAGGAAGGAGTTTCACTCTGGCGCGGTTGGCTCGACCCAGGGGCGCAGCGCGGCCTGCTGGCCGAGATCACCGCACTGCTGTGCCATGCGCCGCCGTTCCGCCCCGTCATGCCCCGCAACGGGCGCCCCTTCTCGGTCAGAATGAGCAATGCCGGTAGGCTGGGATGGATTTCCGACCGCGACGGATACCGTTATCAGTCCTACCATCCCGAAACCGGGCGGCCCTGGCCCTCGATCCCCGAGCAGGTGCTGGATGTGTGGCGCAGGCTCGCCGGCTACCCTGCCCTGCCCGAGGCCTGCCTGATTAATCTTTATGACGGCTGGGCCAAGATGGGTCTGCATCAGGATCGCGACGAAGCCGCGCTCGACGCCCCGGTGCTTTCGATCTCGCTTGGCGCCGTGGCGCGCTTTCGTCTGGGCGGCAACGACCGCTCCGGCTCGACACGAAGCCTCCTCCTGCAAAGTGGCGACGTGCTCGCCTTGGCCGGGCCCGCGCGCCTTTGCTTCCACGGCATCGACCGGGTCTTCGCCGGCACGAGCTCCCTACCCGGCCTGCCCGAAGGGATCGAGCGGATCAATCTTACGCTGCGGCGGGTGGAACCAGCGAGGTAAGCCGGCTCAGCCTTCCGCCCCGTTACCCTCGCGGGCCGCGCCATTGCCGTCCGAAGGGCTGCCCTTGGCAATGCCGATCAGAGCCGGCCGCAAGAGCCGGTCGTGCATTATCCAGCCGGCCTGCATCAGCTGCACGACGGTTCCGGCCGGCTGGCCGGTGTTGGGAACCTCGAACATCGCCTGGTGCAGATTGGGATCGAACCGCTCCCCCTGATCGGGCGCGATCTTGCGAATGCCGTTACGCTCGAAGACGGCGAGGAGTTCGCGTTCGGTCAGCGCCACGCCGTCGGCCAGGGTTTTCAGCGCCTCGTCGGTTTCCAGCGCGGCGGCGGGAACCGCATCGAGCGCGCGCCGGAGATTGTCGGCGACATTGAGTAGGTCGCGCGCAAAGCCGGAGGCCGCGTAGCGCACCTGCTCTTCCCGGTCACGCTGGCCGCGTCTGCGGACATTCTCCGTCTCGGCAAGCGCGCGCAAGAGCTGATCCTTCAGGCGCGCATTCTCGCTCTCGAGGCGCGCGACAGGATCCTCCTTCTCGGCCTCGGCCTGGGCAGCCGGCGTCTCTCCCGGGCGTGGCTCCTGGACTGCCTCGGCCTCCTCGGCTTTGGGCGTTTTCGGATTCTGGCTGCGATCGTGCTGCTGCATGCTTCTCGTTGAACGGCTGGGGTTAGCCGATGATCCGGCCGATGACTTTGGCCGTGTAATCGACCATCGGAATGATGCGAGCATAGTTCATGCGCGTCGGCCCGATGACGCCGATCGCGCCGACGACCTGCTCGCGCCCGTCGCGGTATGGCGCGAAGACGACCGAACATCCCGCCAGGCTGAAAAGCTCGTTCTCCGCGCCGATGTAGATCTGCACACCGTCGGCGCCTTGCGTCGCATCGAGCAGTTTTACCATGGATTCGCGCGCATCGAGCGCGGCAAGCAGCGCGCGCACGCGCTCCAGATCGCTGAGCTCGGTCACATCCTCAAGAAGGCGCGATTGACCCTTTACGATTACCGCTCCCCCTTGCACGCCGCCCCAGATCGCCAGCCCCTGCTCCACCAGCTTGCCGGTGAGCTCATCGAGCTCGGCCCGGCTCGCCTCCAGCTCGATCAGGATCTGCTGGCGCGCTTCTGACAGCGTGCGTCCCACGAGGCGCTGGGTGAGGTAATTGCCTGCCTCGATCAACGCCGATGCCGAAATGCCCAGAGGCAATTCGATGATGCGGTTTTCTA
>DASPGI010000140.1:0-43641 GCA_035620695.1 Alphaproteobacteria bacterium | reverse complement strand
CCAGAACGACTTAACGCTGATACAGCTGCGGCAAGTGCCTGCCGTGGATGCAGTATCTCTATGGCTAGTTTGTTTGGTGGCGAGCTATCGACCACAGTATGTGCCCCGACCAAGCTGCGGCCGAATCTGTTGCCGCACAATAAGGCAGTTTCCCCGACTCCTGGGCAAACGGAGAAGTACCGTGTCTCGTTCCAGTAACGTGACCCTTGGGAACCTCACTCTCCCGGATTAGTGACCAGGGTTTCGTTGCCCCGGGTCCGTGCCGCCGAATAGCGAATCGCCCGCTCGATCCCATCAACCATCGAATGCAGATTGAACCGTTCCGAAGTTGCATGCGCCTCCGCGGCCAATCTCGCGCGCACCGCTCGATCCGTGATCAACCGGTCGAGCGTCGCCGTGAGCGATTCCAAGTCGTCATGCCGGTAGACTAATCCGTTGCCTCCGGGCTCGAGCGCCTCGATCTCGGGATTTTGCAGATCATTTCGATCGCTCGTGATTACCGGTAATCCATACCCGAAAGCGTGCAGCAGGCTAAGGCCAATATTTGCGGGGTAGCAGAACGCATCGGCGCTGAGGAACCACGGGGCTAATGCCATTTCGTCATATAAAGCCCCCATGAACCGCACAGCATCGGCTACTCCCTCAGCTTGGGCCAATGCCTTCAGTTCCTCGAGTTCGGCGCCTGTCCCGATGATGATCGTGCTCAGCGCTGGATGACGCAATCTCAGCGAAGCGGTCGCACGAATCAACAGATCGACTCGATTTTCGGGCTTGAGCCTCGACACATAAAGCAGGACCGGACCATCAGTGATCCCCTGCAGGCGCTTGAAAGCAGCAAGCTGATCCGGCTCGTCCAACCAGACACGTCTTGCGGCCTGGACAGGCCGTTGATCCAAGGCGTTGAGAGCGACATAGATCCGCTCGCTTGGCCAACCCTGTTCAATGAACTGCCGCGCGGTGCTGAAATTGTAGAATAGCAATGCAGTCGCCAGCCCGGCCGCTGCATGCCTGCCCTTCCGCCGCCAATTCGCTTCGGCCTTCGAATAACCGTGTCCCCACAGAATGGTCGCGACGCCATTCGCGCGCGCCCTCAGTAGCGTCGGGAGGAGATTCAAGTGGTTGAGGTTCCAGTTCAGCAGAAGCACGTCGGCTGCGCCGCGCCGGGCATTCTGCCAGCACGAGCTGTTCCAAATCATTCGCCGCCCTGCGAGCGTGTATCGCCAGGAAGGCACGAAACGCGCGTTCAAGCCCTCAGGCTCGACGTTCGGCAGGGTCGGAGCCTTGGAGTAACAGAGCCTAAAGTCCAAGCCTGGCCGCCGAGACAACTCCTGGAAGACCGGCAGCCGATACTTTGCCAAGGACGGCTGTTCGATGATGACTCGAATAGTCATGGAAGATCCGAACCTTCCCGCTGATAACACAGAAGCCGCATCGAACGCTCGGGCAGGACGAGGCTCGCAAGAGCGTCTAGATCCCCGCCGATCGGCAAATCCCTTCCAATTTGAACCTTCCTAGAAATTGAAGTAGATGAACTTGGTGGGCGCAGCCGATGCCGTATACAGCATGGCCAACGAGCCGAGCGCACCTGCCGCCAGCCCGAAAGCAGGAGAGAATCGAATCCGGGCCCGCTCCGGCCGGGCAGGATCGAGTTCCTCCTCCGGCGACATGTGAATGCCCTGCGCGGACATTAGTTCCTGCGTGTTGGGGAGAAACCATACGGCGGCGAGGAGCGCGAGGAGCGCCAATCCCTCATTGGGGCTCAGGAATTTCATATGGCCCGGCAGAACCGGGAGCACCGCCGACAACGAGGACAGTTGTGATGCAATCGCCGGCGGCAGCATGATCCCGTTCGAACCCAGCATCGCCGTTACAAGCATCCAGCCGTGGCTGATGCTGTCCGCACGGAAAAAGACCAGTGTCAGAACAACCACGGCGAAAGTAAGAAGCACCGAGGCCGGTCGGCTGATCGACTTCGGCAAGGTCCAGCCAAGGCGGGGAAGCACCATCAGCCGCCAACCGTGATTCACTACAAGGAAAAGCCCATGCAGCCCGCCCCACAGGACAAACTGAAAACCAGCACCATGCCAAAAGCCTGACAGAATCATGGTAGCGAGAGTCGGAACCATCAGCACCTCGGCGAAGGCGCCCGGAATCGCCGCGCCTCTGCGCCGTAGAGGTACCCTTCCTTGTTCCGCCCTCGCCCTGGCGGCTCGGAGGGACAAGGGGTTGTAGATGTAGTTGGTCAGGAATCGGGTGAGAGTCATGTGCCAGCGGGACCAGAATTCGATGATGCTGGCCGCCTTGTATGGAGATGCAAAGTTGAGGGGCAATCGAATCCCAAGCATGCGGGCAAGGCCGATCGCCATGTCGGAATATCCGGAGAAGTCGAAATAGATCTGCAGTGCAAAGGCAAGCGCCCCTGCCCAGGCCTCGATCATCGTCAGCGCAACACCGGCCGCGGCCGCATCGAACGGTCCATCGGCCAGAGGGGCGACTCGATCGGCGATCACCACTTTTTTGGCCAGCCCGATCGCGAAGATCGTCAGGCCCACGGAAAAATCGTCGAGATTGAAACGGAGCATGCCAAATCTGCGCAGCTGCGGCATGACCTCCGCATGATGCACAATCGGCCCGGCGATAAGCTGCGGGAAGAAACTCACGAAGAAGAAATAGCTGAGGAAATTACGCTCCTTAACCACTCCGCCGTGCGAGTCCACGAGATAGGCGATCTGCTGGAAGGTGTAGAAAGAGATCCCGAGCGGCAGCACGATCTGAGGCACGGTGATCGGATTGCCCAACGTCGCATTCGCCGTCACCGTCAAGAACATCAGATATTTGAAGTAGCCCAGCAAGACCAGGTTGCCGGCCACGCCAGCCGCAAGCATCAGCCGGTTGGAGCGCTCCTGCAGCTTCCGGCCCACCACATAGTTGAAGGCGATGGACCCCAGCAGTACCGGCACATCCTCTATCCGCCAATAGCCGTAGAACACCACCGAGGCGAAGGCGAGCCAAGCCAGCGCGGCACGGCTGGAGATGCGTTCCGCCAACAGAAACGCAACCACAAGACAAATCGGAAGAAAAACGCCTATGAACGGAATCGAATTGAACAACATCGCATGCTATCCGCGAAGCGCGAGCTTGCGTTCGATGAGGGCGACGAACTCGCCTATGTCTCGCAGCCGCTCCAACTCCGCCGTCATGAACTTGATGCCGAACTTCATCTCCGCGGCGACGATAATGTTCACATGCGCGAAGGAATCCCACTCGGGAATGTCATGTCCCGTGAGATTTGGCCGCAGCTCGATATCATCGCGATCCAGGACGTCGCGAAAAATATCCGTCAGGATCGCGTAGATCTGCTCAGACATCGGTCCTCACCGCACGAAACGGTGACCGCCACGTAGTCGGCTCTGAACGTAAATCCAGCCGCCAGTCGTTCGCCGTACCTTCCCCCTCGCCCATCGCCGCAAACCCGAGAGTCATGAAATGTTGCTTTACCAGGCCATTGCGTTCGGTTGGGCGATAGTGGCCGAGAATGGCTATTGCACCTGCGTTCCGCGCGAATGCAATCAGCGCATCGCGCATCGCATGTTCGATTCGCCGTCCCAGCACCCGGCAGCTCATGACCCAGGTTCCGATGTCCAATACGCGGCCCTCGGTCGCATCCATCACCTGCCCAACAACGACCGTGATCAGACCGCTGTCTCCGAAACGGTCCTTCACCCGACCTGTCAGCACGACCATCGAAGGATCGACCGCAAAGGCGGTCATCTCCGCTTCATTCGTGCGGCGTGTGGTAAGGTTGAATTGGTTTGTCTTGTTGACCAGTTGCGTAGCGCGCGGCAGGTTGGCGGAATCGAGCTTGCGAATGTCAATCTCCATCTCGAGGCTATCGAGAAAGGAGTCGATATCCGCCGCCTTATCCTGCTCCTCGCGCCGGCGACGATCGGCGGCGTAGTGTCGCGTGCGCAAACTGTCCTCTCTGGTGAACGCGACGGCTTCGAACCATCCCGAGTCCACCAGGCAATCGACATACGCCTCCGGGGCCGAAGGCACTTCCGGAACAGCCACCTCCGGCAGCGTCTGGCGAACAAGTGCGCGCTCGGCCGGGTTGTCGTCGAAAAAGACCAGTGCGTCGAGCCCGAATTCGAGTTTGCGCGCTATGCGCTGAAGGGCCGACGGCTTGTCGCCCCAGCTCGCCTCGAATATCGCGAAGTCGTCGTGATTGAGAACCATGTCCGGGTGACGCTCGAAGGCTTCCAACGCGATCTTCGGATCGTTCTTCGAGCTTGCCGCCAGCACGATCCCGCGCTTGGCCAGCCGCTTCACATAGATTTGAAAGGCGGAATAGGCCTCCCCCTCGGGCGAGCCTTGGCCGAGACGGATGCCCTCGAGGCCATCATCGCCAATCACCCCGCCCCACAGGGTGTTGTCGAGGTCGAGAACCAGGCACTTCCTGGATCGACCGCGCGCCGCCATCAGGATTCGCGCAAGGCCGTCCCCGTAGAGCGGAGCATGCGGAGGCGCGATCTCCTGCTTGGCCTGATGCCATCGTGTCGGGTCGAATAGTCGGCGCGTTCCGAATCGGCGAGCGAGCGCCTCGATGTCGAGGACGAGCACCCGCTCCCTTTCCGCGGCCTCCAGAATGGCGGTGTTCAGTTCCCGGATCGCGGCCGAGGGAGCGCCCGCCGCAAGCGCATCCAGATTGCCGAATAACGAGGGCTGCCGATCCATGACCAGCTGCTGGATCACAATGCCGCCGGAGCGCTCGCGTGCGGCGCGCCACAGCGCTACCAACTCCGCCGCCGCGTGCTCAACCACCACGCGAGCCGCTCCCGTGTCCCCGGGATCGGTATCCGGCAGGATGGACGCCGCATCGAATGCGATCAGCACGAAATCGCTGCCCGAAATCGTATTGCCCGCCGGATCGAGCAGCTCCTGGCGAACCATGCCGTATGCGCCGACCCGACAATCGATCAGCAGGCCTCGACGCAAACCGGCGATTCGAATCGAGGGCAGCAAATGCTCGACCGTGCTCGATGAGAGTGCCGTCAGACGCACCCGGGGGAGATGCGCGAGGGCCTCCGCCTTGCCGGTCTTTCTCAGCCGGCCCAATTCCCGGTCCAGCGTCCCGCATTGCAGATAGTCCAGCCGGGTCCGTGATAGAGCCAGAATGGACTCAAACCGGAGGTCCCCATCGGAGCCCCGGCGCACCAGTCGGATCCGATCATCGAATCGCTCGGGTGCCGGCAACCAGTCGAGGCCAAGCGTCTGCGTCAGATCGTTGCCGATATGCGGGATGGAGGCTCTCGCTGACACAATGGGTCTTGAGACAGTCATTGTTGTTTTCTAATGCCCCCAGGGTGCCCGATCCCCAACGCACGCAAGGTCAAAACACGTTGTGGTTGGCAAAGTTGCGGCTTCATTGGCGGACCTGAAAGAGGGGCAGGAGAGCCATTCCTGAAGACAGACGCGCTTACTGACAATGCGCCCAAGCCGGCCGCCGCGCCTGGCGAAGGCGAAGAAACCAGCCGCTATCTCCGCACTCGCCCAGTTCGGCCGCCGCGCCAGCCCAGGCCACTAAGCGGATGATGGTGGTCACTCGACGCGGCGGCGAGTCGCCCCGACAGCCGCCAAATCAGCACCACCGCCGGCACCACCAGGTATCCGTCGATGGCGTAATGCCAGCCCAAATGGACCGAGCCCAGCGAGATTGACACGGCGAAGAGGAGCATGAGCCCGCCTAGAACTCTACTGTGAGCGAAGCCCACCAAGACGAACAGCACGGCCAGCGCCACGTGCATACTTGGCATAGCAGAGATTCCACCCCCCAACGCCAAGTCACCCGAGCTGTAAAGGTTCCAAAGCCGCTCTTGAACCGCGAAGGCGGGATTCCAGCCTTGCGCACGGCCTTCGGCCAGATAGGCCATCAGGGGCGCAAAGGGATCCTCAAGGCCCGTGACGCGCCCGTAGTAGCAAGGACCCGCCGCTGGCGTAAGCACAGCCGTCAGCGTCCCGAGCAACGCCATGCTCAGCACGAAGGCGATGAAGAATTGTTGGCGGATTAGGGGGCTTCGGGTTGCGAAGGTCTGCCAGAGCAGCACTCCGTTAACGATCAGAAACCACTTGTGATAGAGCAGGTTCAGTGCTGCCGTCGCTGCCGGGTGCCCGAAGAGCGGATGCAGCAGGCGCCACGGGTCCATGCCGCCATGGAGCCATCGGTCCCAAAGCGCGAAGGTCGGGTCCCAGGAAAAAGGGTTGAGCGCGGGAATGAGGACCTTCATCGAGGTGAAGGCCGATATGAAGAGCGGCAGCAACACCAATATCGGTATTGCGGCAACCATACGCCGACGCAGGTCGAAGCGGCCGTTCAGATCCTCAACGATGCGCTTGAACGGCCGCTGCGTACGCAGAATCAGGCCCAAATAGATGAGGTATCCAAGGCTGAACCCGAGCAGTACGATACCCAGAAGCGCAATCAGCACAGGCGAATACAGCGTGAGCGACACCGCCTCCGGGCGGCCGATCGCGTGGGCGACCCCTACCACAGCGGCGACATACCCGAGGGTCATCGCAAGCAGCAGCCGGTGCTCGTGAAATGCGATCAGGACGGAAGCGAGCACACCCGCCTCCCAACCGCCGACCGATGCAGTGGTGGCACTGCTCGCGCGGTCGAAGGGTCTCGAGGCGCCTAGGCTTGAAACTGACTTATCCACAAGCTCGCGGGAGGCCACCTCGTTCTCCTCGGAAGCGCCTGGGGGATTTCCTGCGCCCTAGCCCACCAGGACAGCCTGGCCACCCATAATGGTCACGATTGTGCCGACGGCGATCGCAACTCCGTAAGGCACCTTTTCGCCGTCAGTCAGGACTCGCGGCCAGCTTTGCGGCACGCGTGGAGACGCCCAGGCGACGAGCATCACCAGATTTCGGCGGAGCAGCAGGAGCAGTAGCACAAGCCCGCCCCCGGCTAGCCCGACCCAGACTATGAAAGTGAGCAGTCCATCGAGCCCCACCCACAAGGCGGCGGCCGAGAGCAGCTTGACGTCCCCGCCACCGAGCGCTCGCACTTGGAAGAGTATCAGACCCGCTAAGAACATCACGGCGCCGGCAGCTATGTGGCTTAGCCACTGCAGATCGGCCCCTGCCAAGGCCGCCGCGCCCGCAAAGACGAAGAAGCCAACCGCTATGGCCGCATTTGCCCAGTTCGGGATTCGAAAAGTAACGACATCGTTGACGGCTAACCCGGCCATCGCTGCGACAAGCAGCCAGCGGCCGGTCTCCATGATCGTTGCGCCGTCCACCTCAGCAGCCTCCTATTCGAAGACCGCCGGTGTTGTCGCCGGGGTTCCAGCTGCTTTCAGCCGCCCAACCTGCTGCAGGTTCTCATACGCCACCTTGTGATAGGTGGGCGAGGCCGAAATGGCGCGCAGAAACAACGTCTCCGCCACGGCCAAATCGCCCCGCAGCATCGCCACATATCCGACATCGTTCAGGCGCTGTGCCAGCGTCTCGTTATTAACCCCTTGGATTGCATCGTCATACCGGCCTTGCCAAGCCTGCGCGATCCGCAAATTGGCGGCGGCCTCCTCCATATCCGGGTCGGCAGTGAGCACCTTCGCGAAGACCTGCTCGGCCGCCAGATAGTCTCCTCGCATCATCTTCGAAACGCCCATATTGTTAAGCACGAGCGCGGCATCCGGTTTGAGCGCAAGAGCCCGCTGATAAGCCTCATCCGCGGCCGCCCAGTCGCGGCGTGAATCTTCGAGGCTCCCCAGCGCATTCCACGCCCGCCATAATCCAGGATCTAGGGTTACTGCTTCCTTGAGAAGCGGCATGGCCCCTTCCGGCCGGCCCAGGCGAATAAGAGCCAGCCCCTGACCTTGCAGTGCGCCGGGGCGCAGGCTCGGATCGGTCGCCGCCACGCTGTTAAAATAGTCGAGCGCTTGGCGGGGGTCGCCTGCGGCCAGTTCGATCTCGCCCAGACCCAGCTGTGCGGCCGTCGTTTCGGGAGCAAGGGCCAAAATCCGCCGGTATCCTTTGCGAGCGGAGGAAAAGTCTCCTTTCGAGAGAGCCTGGTCCGCCTGATCGAGGGCATTCTGGACAGCTTGAGGATCGGCGACAGGGCTGGCAGCAGGCTCGGGCTTGGTAGTCGCGCAGCCCGTCAGCAGCAACACCGCGCAAAAGATCAAGACAACGCGTCGCCGAAGCATCTGGGTATCCCATTGCGTCATGGCGCAGCTCCTATCGGCTGGCAGTAACGATTCCGGCGGCGAGATAGGTGTCGAATGACCTCGTGTCGAGGCCGAGACGCAGTCTAAGGTCAGAACGTTGACGATTGTTTTGCTCTAGCCCGATCGGCATCGACAACTGGGACGCGATCGCGCGCGCGGCGTCGAGGAAGCCCTCCCGATAGAAGAGTACGGTCCTCTCATGGCCGAAACGGGCGTCGTTGGTCAGACGCTTCACCGGCACTCCTTGGTCGCGCAGATAGGCGCGGAAGCGCGCTCCGGAGCGCTCAATCCCGGAGCCATTGGAGACTTCGATGAGAGCATTACTCAGCAACCCATCCACGGAACTGATCGCCGGAGCGGCCTCATTCGCGAGCGGAGCCGTCGCGACAGGATTTTCATGAACCTGGACCGAGGCCTTGATGACGCCGGCCATAGTCGGCGCGGCCGTCGGAAGATGGGCTGCGTTGACCACCGGTCTGGCTGTTTCGAGTTGGGCAAGCGGCTCGGAATAGACTGCGGAGACCGGAACGGCGGTCACCGGAGGCATCGCTTCGATCACCCTGGGAATGTCGAATGAAGCGCCGAAGGAAACCGCGGGTAATGCTTTGTCGGCGGCCACCGGCTCGGCACTCTCCTCATCGAGCGTGACCAGTCGAAACACGCCCTTGGCGACAGGTACGATTTGCGTATTGTGCTCAGGAGTGATCAGGGCAACGGCTGAGCTGGAGGGCGCAGAGCTCGCCATTAAGGTCGCTTTGGGCGCCTCGATCGGCGCCGGCGCAGGAGCCGGCTCTTGTCGGACGGCCACCGGCTCGACCGCCGGCCGCTCCAGCGCTTCGTTTGCGAGCGCCAGATTGCCGCCAATGGTCTGATTGCCCTTCGCGAGGCTCTGCGCCTTGGCCAGATAGGCTGCGGCAAGATCCACGCGACCCCTCAACATGTAGGAGTAGCCAAGATTGTTCAGCGTCTGCGAGGAATTCGGGTCCAACACCAACGCCTGACGATAGGCGCGGTCCGCAAGGTCGAACCGCGACAAGCGATCGTAAGTCGCCGCCAAGGCGTTCAACCGGTCAACTGACGGCCCGTGTTCTTTCAAGGCTCGTTCGAAGTCGACAATGGCGAGGCCAAGCCGGCCGGCCGCGAAATTCTCCTTGCCGCTGGCATAGGCGTCGATCGAGGCTTCGGACGGCGCGCTCATCGTGGCGCAACCGCCTAATCCACCAGCAAGCATGGTCGAGAGTCCGACCGCCGCACACAACTTCTTCATTTGGAGCCCCCGATGTGTCCCCGTCGCCTAGTTCAACTTTTCCAGATTCGGCAGAAGTGTATCGATGATCCGAAGCGCTGCCGGCGAAAGGATGACGATCATCAGTGACGGCAACACGCACAAGATCAGGGGGATCGACAGTTTCACGGGCAGCTTGTGCGCTTTTTCCTCAGCCTTCAGCATGCGGCGCGCGCGCATATCCTCGGAATGAACCCGCAGCGATTGCGCGATGCTTGACCCAAGAGCGTCGGACTGAATCAGCAGAGTTACCAAGCTTCGCACCTCCTCCACGCCTGTGCGGTCGGCGAAGTTTCTCAAGGCTTCATGACGAGGCTTGCCGGCCCGCATCTCCAGCCCAACCAATTCCATCTGCTCACCGAGCACGGAGTGCGCCTTGCCGACCTCGTGGCCAACCCTGTTAATTGCGGCATCCAGTCCGAGACCCGCCTCGACGCAAACGAGCATCATGTCGAGCGCGTCCGGAAAGCCTTCGTAGATCTCCAGCTGGCGGCGCTCGATCTTCTTGGACAGGATGGCCGGCGGCAAATATAGGCCGACGAGAATGGCCGATCCGCCGAGCACAAGGAGCTGGTTGACGGTCATGCTCTTCGAGAGCACCGGCATCAGTGCAAGGATCAAGAGCGGTATCGCGACACCGGCGATCAGTCGCACGGCATAGTAGGTGCCTACGGCCGAGGGTCGCATAAAGCCGGCCTGGACCAGCCGCATGCGTATACTGCCGGCCCGCACATCTTCCGAGGGCGTCATATGCTGCGCCAGCGGTTTCAACAACCGCTCGATCCAGGACCGGCCCTCGCCCATGCGCAAGCTGAGCTCGTTCCGGGCGGTAGTCGCGTGGCTTTCCGATTGCAGCCGTCGGCGCAATGCTCCACGGGTCGACACCATCCCTGCCGTGGCAAGGACGCCGAGGGCGACACTGGCGAAAATCAATGCCATCACCACCATGGGCAAAGATTGGTTGGCTCCGGCGAATTGATCGAGAAGGCCCTGGATCTCAGGCATATCCACCACTCCTAGAACCGGAAGCGCACCATGCGGTGCATTATGATGACGCCGAAGACCATCAGCAGGAAGCCGGAGCCCACTGCGATGTAGATGCGCGGATCGCTCGAATGCTCCATGTAGTACTCACCCTTGAAGGCGAAAATGAACGCCGACACCAGGAACGGAAGCACCGAAAGGATCGCCGCCGAGAGACGACCTTCGGCGCTGAGGGCGGCGATCTTCTGCTTCATGCGGAAACGCGCCCGGATCACCGCCGAAATGCCGGACAGCACCTCCGCCAGGTTGCCGCCCGAACCGTGCTGGATATTGATCGCCACCATGACGAATTTCAGATCCCCCTGGTCGACGCGCTCGGCCATGTTCGCCAGCGCATCGGGCAACGCCAGCCCATAAGTCATTTCATCGACGGTGATGCCGAATTCGCTGCCGATCGGGTCCGGCATTTCCTTGGCGACCAGCCCCATAGCCGAGGCGACCGGATGGCCGGCACGAAGGCTTCGTACAATTACGTCGAGCGCGTCGGGCAACTGCTCGCTGAACCGCTTCAGACGCCGCACCTTGGCAAGGCGCAAATGGAGCAACGGGACGACCGTTCCGAGCACCACCCCGAGCGCCGCGGCGATCACTGGGGAGATCAGGCCCGATACGCCAAGCCCGGCGCCGATCGCCACCGATGCCGACGCCAGCAAGATGACGAACCGACCTGCGGAAATAGTCCAGCCGGCCTGGGCGATGGTGCGGTCAAGCTCGGTCCCGGCGAGCAACCCGGAGCGGAAGTCCCGACGCAGAGTCTTGAGGACGTCGTCCGTCGTGTGGCCCTCTTCGAGGAACTGCAGGCGCCGATTGATACTGCGGCGCGACCCGTATTTCAGATCGCCGAGAAGGGCGAAGATCCCTTCAATCAGCAGAACCGTCGCAAGGAAGATCGCGCCATAAACCAGGAACAGTGTGTCAAACTGCATCGGCCACCTTCCCCAGCGCACGGTCCGGGCTAAAGATCCCGGCCGACAGATGAATTCCGCGGGTCTCAAGCTCGGTAAAGAACTTCGGACGAATGCCGGTGGCGCGGAACTCGCCTCGGATACGGCCCTGCGCGTCCGTTGCGATGCGCTTGAAGCGGAAGATTTCCTGCATGGTGACCACATCGCCTTCCATGCCGGTGATCTCCTGCAGGCTGACCAGCCGCCGTCTTCCATCGGTCATGCGCTCGACCTGAATGACGACATGAATCGCGGATGAGATTTGGCCGCGCATGCTGCGAATGGGTAGGTCCAGGCCGGCCATCCCGATCATCTGCTCTAAGCGCGAGAGTGAGTCTCGCGGCGTATTGGCGTGAATGGTGGTCATGGAGCCTTCGTGGCCGGTATTCATCGCCTGAAGCATGTCGAAGGCTTCGCCGCCGCGCACTTCGCCGACGACAATACGATCGGGGCGCATGCGCAAGGCGTTCTTGACCAGGTCTCTCTGCGTGACCTCGCCTTTGCCTTCGATGTTCTGCGGTCGCGTTTCCATGCGCGCGACGTGGATCTGCTGAAGTTGCAGCTCGGCCGCATCCTCGATGGTGATGATGCGCTCGCGATTGTCGATGTATCGTGACATTGCATTGAGCATGGTGGTCTTGCCCGAGCCCGTGCCACCGGAGATCAGCACATTCAGGCGGCCGTGCACGACGGCCCCAAGCAGCTCGGCGACTTCGGTGGTCACCGTACCGATCTCGACCAGCTTCTCCATCGTGAAGGGAATCTTCGCGAACTTACGGATGGAAAGCAGCGGTCCATCAACGGCGATCGGGGGAATGACCGCGTTCACGCGGCTGCCATCAGGCAGGCGGGCGTCGACCGTTGGCTGCGATTCGTCGATGCGGCGTCCGATTGCGGTGACGATCTTATTGATGATGCGCAGAAGATGCCGGTCGTCCTTGAAGCGCACCGGGGTCATCTCGAGATGGCCTTCACGCTCGACAAAGACTTGCGCGCAAGTATTTACCAGAATGTCGGTAACCGTCGGATCCTTGAGCAACGGCTCGATCGGGCCCAGTCCGATGAACTCGTCGAAGATATCGGTGACGAGCTGGTTCCTCTCGGTGGTGTTGAGCGGCACGGTCTCCTTGGTCAAGAGCTCCTTGACCAGCTCGCCGACCTCGCGCCGGATCTGGTCGTGCGGCATCTTGTCGATGACCGAGAGGTTCATGTTCTCAAGCATCTGCTGGTGCAGGCGTAGCTTGAGGTCGATATAAGCAGGCGCGAAGGCATGCATCTGCAAGGATGCATGCTTGGCAATGCCCGCCTCGCTCAGGATCTTCGTTCCGCCGGCGCCCGTCGCGGGAGCGACGCCGTTCGATTTGGAAAACAGTCCCATTTTCTCCCCCTCGTTCAGCGTAACTGCGCCGCTTCCATGGCCGGCTCGCGCTTGAGTCGGTCATGGAGCTGGTTCGTCAGATCGTTGATGTTCCGGTTGACCCTTGCGCCCCGCTTGATCTCGGCCAGTGACTTGCCCGTGTTCAAGGCTTCCGACACGGTCCCATAGTCGTTTGCCACCATGAAATCGATGCCGCGGCCAAGCGCCTGCTCGGCTTCGTGTAGGCTGACTTGATTGCGCCACCGCCACCGCTCGTAGCGGTTTACGAGCACTGCGACCTCGGCCGCGCTATTGGTGGAAATCATCTCCAATTGCCTGCGGGCCCGCCGCAGCGCCGGAACGGTAAGCTGGGTCACGAGGATGACGAGATCGCTGGCCGCGAGTGCCGCCGCCGTCCAACGGCAGTTGATGCGTGGCAACTCGACCAGGACATAATTCCTATCCTGCGCGGCATGGCGCAGAATGGCCTCGGCCAGTTCGGGGGTCATGCTTTCGAACGGTGGATCGTTGCGCGCCGCTGCAAGTACTTCCAGGCCGCTCGAGTGGCGGACCATGCTAGCGTCGAGGAAGGTGGAATCCAGCCGCTCTGGCGCCTCGAGTATGGCCTCGATCGTCGCACCCGGATTGACATCGAGCGCCAGCGCGCAATTACCGCTCTGAAAATCGAGGTCAAGCAGGGCAACGCGCTGTTGCCGCCTGGCGCAGCTTCCCGCCAGCGCGATCGCGGCCTGGGTGGCGATCATGGTTCCACCGGCGCCGCCACAAGCGCGCAGGAAGGTAACAATTCGTCCGGTTTTCGCCGGCACCGGAGAGGCTTGCTGGCGGCGCTGCAGCGCCGCGTCCAGCGCATTCATGAGGTCGGCTTCGACGATTGGCTGCGGCACGAAATCCTGAATGCCGAAGCGCATCAGCCGGCGCATGCCCTCGAGCGTCGCCGTCGAGGATGTGGCGATCACCGCGGTCGAGGTACCGTACATGCGTGCAAATTTCTCCAGCGCTTCCAGATCGCCGCTGTCGTCCAGACTGATATCGGCTAGAAGCACGTCCGGCACATGTCCGTTCACCAGCCTCGGAGCGAGCTCACGCACTTCGCCGATCCGAACATCGATCTGTGCTTGGAGCGCCCGCGAGGCCACGGCGCTTACCGCCTGGTTGGCTTCGCGAGTCTTCAAGACCGCAAGGATTTTGATCGGCTGCTGCATCGCTTCCCCCAATTCATGGCCCGTCGCTGAATATCTCGCCGGTCAGCGTCGCGCCGAAATACGTGCAGGTTCACATTCCCCTCTTAGCGGTCGGAGGAGGTGGCGCACGGGCTTCGACCTAGACGCCCGCTGACGATCCGTGCGCCCACCACCCGCCTCCCGCTTCATTTCATTCACTCGTTACATCGGATGTCGTCGTCGTCTCCTCCGGAGCGATCGTGGTGCTCGACCGATAACGGTCGATTGCGATCTGCCCCCGTTCACCGTCGAGATCCGGCGCGCCCGAGCCGGCATTGGCCGGGGTGGGATTGATCACGTGGACCGCGATATTGTGGTGATAGGCGTCCCCGAAACCGACATTCATCGGCTCTTGGGTGTTGGTGCAGGCGGACAGGCCGAAGGCCGCGACCACCGTCAGCAAAGCGATACGCATGGTTTGTGCAACTCCCTACTGAATGATATGGCCATAGGTGCCGGCGGCGCCCCCACCCATGGGACCGGCAGCCTCGGTGCCCGAGGTCGGATCTTCCGTCCTGCCCATCAGGAATAAGTCGGCCTCCGTCGGCGCCACGAAGCGGTCGGTTGGCGCAGCCAGCTCGCCTGCGCGGGCCGGCTTGACCAGCCTCGGTGTGACGACGATGACCAACTCCGTCTCCTGCCGCTGATAGGCGGTGGAGCGGAACAACGTTCCAAGGATCGGCAAATCGCCGAGCCATGGAAAGGCACGGATCTGGTCCGCGAAGTCGTTCTGCAACAGCCCGGCGATGGCGAAGCTCTCGCCGTCGCGGAGCTCGACCGTGGTCGAGGCGCGCCGCGTGGTCAGGGCTGGAATGCGGAACCCGCTGACCGTGACCGAGCGGTCCGGAGAGGTATCGATCGCGCTGACCTCCGGCTTGACGGCGAGATTGATGAGCCCGTCGCCCAGGACCGTCGGGGTGAAGGAGAGACCGACACCGAACTCCTTGAACTCAACGGTAATCACCGGGGTTATGACGCTGACACCGCCGACCGCACTGGTGGAGCTGCTTTGCGCCACCGGGACCGGAAACTCACCGCCGGCGAGGAAGCTCGCAGTGTCTCCCGACAACGCAATCAGCGTCGGCTCGGCCAGTGTCTTGACCAGGCCCTTGTCTTCAAGGGCGTCAAACAGCAGGTTAAGATCCAGATCGCCGATCGAGAGCGACAGGAGCGAGCTGACGAACGGATCGACAACCTCCGTAAAATTGTTGATGCCGCGGCCAGTCTCGATCAGGAAGCTGTCGTTTCCGTCATCGAACAGCACCTCGGTGCTGAGGGCAAGGGCCTTCGCTGTCGAGCGGGTGACCTCGGCGAAGCGGACTTGCAGCATCACCTGCTGGCTGCCGACCACGGTGAGGAAGTTGTTCACCTTCTCCGGCGCGAAGCTCTCGGCGACGGCGAGCGCCTGCGACAGGTGCGTAGCGGTGCTGATCCGGCCCGAGAGCGCGATCGCGTCATTGACCGCCCGGACCTCGATCGGCTCGTCCGGCATGATTTCGTGGAGCTTGGCCTTCAGCCCCTCCACGTCAAAACCCACCACCAGATCGACCACGGCAATGAGCTGCTTGCCGGGCCCGTAGATGGTCAGGTTGGTCGAGCCTGGCGCCTTGCCGAGCACGTAGATGCTGCGGTTGGTGAGCGCCAGCACATCGGCTACCTCGGCGTTTCCGACAAGAAGGTCGCTGAAGGGCCGATCGATCCTGAGGATCTGCGACTTGTTCAGCGGCACATGGAACTCGCCGGCGTGCTGGAAGTCCTGCGCCTGTATCTGCGGCTGCGTCTGGGCTTCCGCCGACCCTGCTCCCAGCACCGAAGCGGTGCCGATGGCAAGGCCGAGGATCGCGTACTTCAACATACGAAACATAGAAGAACCTCCCCCAAGGTTCGGGACGCGCCGGGGCGTCCCTATGCTGCTTTCGATCAGATCTCTGCACCCGCGGCGCTCGGTTTCTCGAAAGTTCCGGCAGACACTTCCGGCTGCGGCAACAAAGGCGTGGGCGCGGTCGGCGAGGCGGGCGCTGGCGGCACGGCAGGCACCGGCGCCGCCGGCTTGCCGGCGTCGGCAGTGCCTTCCTTCACACGCGGAGCCGGCGCACCGGCGCCGCCGCCCTCTTTCTCGACCTTGTATTCGGAGCCGGTCAGGGCGCGGAATATCTTCACCGAGGCAAGCGGATCGACGGCCTTGGCGCGCACCTTGGCAACCTTGGTCTTTTCCGACTTGCCCGAATCGGCCACCGCGTCGTTGACCTCGCCTACCTTGAGGTCGCGCTTGCTCACGGTGCGCGCGAACTCGGCGTCCGCGTCGAGTACATTGCGCAACGCCAGGGTGAGGCTGCCGACCTGTGCGGCCAGGGTCAGCTTCTGGGCCTGCTCGGGGCTCACTTCCACAGTCACGGCCTGGACAACCACCGGCTTTTCCTGGTTGTCGCTGGCAAGCTGGTCTATGCCGAGCACCTTGACGTTCTGCAGCAAGATGTCGGTGATCTCGTTCTTTTCCCCCTCCTCGCGTGTGAGCAGGATGTCGACGCGGTCGCCCGGCACGACGAAGCCGGCGACGCCGATCACGTCGTTGACCCGGATGGTCATGGCCCGCATCTCTTCGGAGATGATTGCGGAGAGAGTTGCTTTCTCGCCGGCGCCCGAGATCTTGCTGGCGAGAATGGGTTCGTTGGCCTCGATGGCGCGCAGAACTGTGCGCGGCTCCTCACCGCTCAGCAGCTCATCTGCCGAGGTAAAGGCGCCTGGCGGTACGCTGTCCGCCGGCCAGTTCACCTCACGGACCTGCTCGGCATTGATGCGGTTGCCGAAGAAGAGCGCGGTGCGCGCGACGACCACCTTGGTCAAGGCCATTTGCGGCTGTTGCTCGGCCACCACGGTGGGCTCGGTCCGCTCCAGCCAGGTGCGCGCAAGAAGTACGGCCACTCCTCCGAGCACCAGAGCGAGGAAGAGTGTAGCGATGGATCTAAGTCTCATGAATGCCCCCACTTCTTGAGACACGCTCAGTGACTGGGAAGAACGGAGCGGCGGCGAGCCACCGCTCCATCCGACCAAGAATTAGGAACCCGTGCAGGGGCTGCCGCAGCCGCTGGTGATCTGGCCGTCGGTGTACTCGAAAGCACCCTGCACGCTGTCGCCAATGCTGAAAGCGGCGACAACGATGCCCGCCGCGATGGCGGCGACCAGGATTCCGTACTCGACGCCGGCTGCACCGGCCTCGTCGCGCAGAAGATTGCTCAGGTAGTGACGGATCGTCATGTCAGTACTCCCCCTAATGACGTCATTTTCAGATAACCCGCGCCTGGCTCCCCCCAACGCGGGCCGCAGGGAGATTGGCAGTCCGAGATTGCACCTGGATCCTGGCATGCCCCGGGGCCGCAACCGACAATTGCGGCAAGAGCTGCTCGCCCCAGTTACTATCCGGACAAGTCCGATTGTGCTCCCCCAACACGAGAAATATTCACATAAAATAAATTAGAATTCAAGAGAGAAAGTTCTAAAACTTTTGATTAACCCGATAAGATTATTAAGAATACCTCGATTGACACCCATCCTACGAATATGACGATCTATCGTCCAAAAGTTGCATTAATAAGGGCAGAATCTACCTTATGCTGTACGCGACAGATCGCCCATTCGGCTCTGCCACGCCAAAAGGTTGTATCGGATGGGATGGTGTCGGGCGCGGATTTTGCCGAACGGCACTAAGTTCCGCTCGAGCGTTAGCTGATCTCGCCCAGGATCGTCGCGGCGGTGAAATCGAACGCGTTCGCGATGCTGTCCCCGATGGAAAACGCCGCGATGACGATGGACGCCGAAATGGCGGCGACGATCAGCCCGTATTCGATGCCGGCCGCGCCCGATTCCTCGCGCGCAAACGACCCTACCCATGAACCCGACCCCATGGATGCTCTCCCAGCTCTTAGAAAGTAAATGAAAGATTATCATAAAATTCTTATAAAAACAAGAGAATCAAGCATGTCCTACTGGCCGCATCCGAAATACCTTTGCGTGCCTCGCCTCGGCCCACAGATATGCCGATACCGGCACTGGCAGTGGTCCGGCGCCTCCGATAGTCTCGCCGCCGGTCTAGCTCTCCCCGATTGCCATGTCCAACATCGAGCAACTCGTTTCGTTCGCCGCCAGCGAGCTGACAAAAAGCCGACGGGCCAAGTTGCGGCGGCTCCTTTCGCCGCGCCATCTGGCCTTCGTGGGCGGGCGCAACCTCGTGGAGCCGCTCCGCCAAGCGAAGGCATTTGGCTTTGCCGGCCCGATTTGGGCCGTGAATCCCAAGCTGGATAGCATCGAGGGAATTCCTTGCTTCCGGACGGTTAACGAACTTCCGGAGGCGCCGGACGCCACATTTCTGGCGGTTCCGCGCGAGCCCTCGATCGAGGTGGTCCGCGACCTGGCAAGCATGGATGCCGGTGGGGTCATCGGCTATGCCGCAGGCTTCGCCGAATTGGGAGCGGAAGGGGCCGAGTTACAGCGCAGGCTCATCGAGGCCGCGGGCGACCTCGCTCTGGTCGGCCCGAACTGCTATGGCCTGTTGAACGCGGTTGAAGGGGTGGCACTCTGGGCCTCCGGCCACGGACTGGCTCGGGTCGAGCGTGGGGCGGCGATCGTGGCGCAGAGCGGCAACCTTGCCCTCAATGTCACGATGAACCTGCGATCGGTGCCGTTTGCGCATGTCATCAGCATGGGCAACCAGGCCTGCCTCGGCCTGGCTGATTTCATTGCCGTGCTGGCCGAGGATCCGCGTGTCACCGCCATCGCACTCTATTTAGAAGGGATCACCGACGTGGCCGCATTCGCCGATGCGGCCATTGCTGCGCTGGAGCGGGCGGTGCCGATCGTCGCACTGAAAGCTGGCGCATCGGAGCTGGGGTCGCAGCTCGCGGTCACGCATACCAGCTCGCTGGCCGGCGACGACGCCCTATACGACGCGCTTTTCGAGCGGCTCGCCATCGCTCGCGCCCGCTCGGTGCCTGAACTCCTCGAAACGGTGAAATTCCTGTCTGTCGCGCGGCCGCTATCCAGCAACCGGCTGGCGGTCTTCACCTGCTCCGGCGGCGACTCTCTGATGGTGGCAGATGCGGCGGGACCACTCGGGATCGCATTGCCGCAGCCGACGCCGGCCCAGGAGGCTGCGTTGCAGGCCTTGTTGCCCGATTTCGCAACCGTCGCCAACCCTCTCGACTACAACACCTCGCTTTGGGGCAATCGCAAAGAGCTGGTGCGGTGCTTCTCAACCATGTTCGCCGATCCGTATGACGCCGCGCTTCTCGTATTGGACTATCCCCATGAGGGCATCGCCGGGCGCAGCGAGTGCGACATCTCCGTCGATGCCCTTATCGAGGCGACCCATGCGGCCGGCATTCCAGCCGCCGTTGGCAGTACCCTTCCTGAACTCATTCCCGCCGAGGCACGCGCCCGGATGATCGATGCGGGCGTCGTCCCGCTGCAGGGCCTTCCCGAAGCCTTGACGGCAATCTCCGCGTCGATGCGCTATGGAGCACGTCGGGAGGAGATCCGCCGCGTCGGCCTTGAGCAGCTTCGGCTCCCTCGACCCCAACCGCTCGCTTGCCCCCCCATCCTGTTTGACGAGGTCAGAAGCAAGTCTCTGCTGGCGGATTGCGGGCTTTCCGTTCCGATGAGCCGAACGGTCGCCCCGAGCCTCGCCTTGGAAGCCGCTCTGGAAATCGGTTTTCCGGTGGTTCTCAAGGTGCTGGCGCCTTTTATCGCCCATAAGACCGAGACCGGCGCGGTCGTGCTTGGCGTCGCCTCCGCCGAGCAGATCGAGACAAGTCTCATCCGCATGGAGGCTCGACTCGCTGCGGCCGGCGCGGGCGCGATCGAAACCGTGCTGGTTGAAAAAATGATCACCGATGCGGTCGCCGAGTTGATCGTCGGCGTGGTGCGTGACGAGGGACTTGGCCTTGCGCTGGTGATAGGCGCAGGAGGCGTGCTGGCCGAGCTGGTGAACGATGCCCAGCGCCTGCTTCTGCCGACCTCGCGCGAGGCGATTGGCGGCGCGATCTCGCGCTTGACATCCGCGAAGCTCCTCCACGGTTACCGCGGTTGTCCGCCCGGAGATGTCGAGGCTGCCATCGGCGCCATCGCCGCGGTTGCCGCATTCGCCGAATCGCATCGAGACCGGCTGGTCGAACTGGACGTGAATCCTCTCCTCGTGCGACCCCAAGGCCGGGGAGCGGTCGCCGTGGACGCGCTCGTTCGCATATCCTATCCCTGATCGCCCCGGTGATCTGGATATTCCGCTCGGCCGGTCGTATTCCACGCCCTCCTCTTTTGCCCTGAGGGACATTGCCGGCCTGCTAACCGATTCTTTGCAAGATGGCGGGTCCAATCGACTTATCGCCTTCGGCCACTCACGACCAAGCATCAATTCGAGCGTTCTGTGAATGCAAGGGTGGGTGCGGCGCGTCGGAGGCGGGGCATGGCGGCAAGGTCGGTTGGAGACTGTCTGACCTTAACACTGAGCGTCGAGACATTCTCCGAGCCGCTGGATGCGCTCTTGGCAGAACATTTCCGCCAGCGCGCAATCTGCGATCTGCTGGATCGACTGGCCAAGAACCTCTCCGGTGCTCGGGCAATGGAGACGGCGCGCATCATCCTCACCTATCTGCGCGAGCAGTTGCCCCTTCATATTGTTGATGAGGAGCGGGATCTGTTTCAGCTGTTGCGGAACAGGAGTCTTGCCTCCGAAGCTGTCGAGGAGGCGCTTGCGAAGCTGCACCGCGAACATGCGGAAAACGTGGGCGTTGTGAGCTTGGTCATAGCGGGCCTAGAACGATTGGCGCTGGGTAGCCCGCCGGAGAGCGTCGAAGGCTTCGTCGAGGCAGCCCATGCCTTTGCTGACGCGCAACGTAGACACGTCGCCTATGTGAACAGCAGGATCCTTCCTTTGGCGCGCACGCGCCTCACTCGCAAGGATCTTGGCCGTCTAAGCCGCCGCATGGTCGCTCGTCGCCAAGGTTCGGTCGATTAGGAGACAAGGGGGCGGCGATCCGAGACGATCAGAGGCGGCCATACTGAATATAGTCGGACCAGAGCCGCTCGAGTTGCCGCAATCCCAGGCGCGCGGACGAGATATCCACAGCCGAGCCGTTGCCCTCGCCATAGGCCTCGGCCAACCGCTCGTCCAGTTCGCGCAGATGCTGGCAGAGCGCAAGGCCCTTATCGGTCAAGCGAATCAGCACTGAGCGCCGATCACGTGGGGATCGTTCCTGGATGACATAGCCGCCATCCAGCAATTGCTTTAAATTGTAAGTAATATTCGACCCTGTATAGTAGCCCTTCTCGGCAAGATCGCGTACTGCGATCTCTTGATCTTGAACATTGGTCAGAATCAAAGCCTGCACGGCATTGATGTCATCGATGCTGAGGCGCTTCAATTCGAACCGGACGACGTCGAGAAAGCGCCGATGCAGCCGCTCGATCAGACGAGTAATGTCCGCGTATGCCTCGACCAAGGCCGGTTCCCGTGATGGCGATGGTCCTAGCCGAGTGCGCATGAACGCAGAAACCTCAGAATTGCATGAACCATGGTGACAACGGCGTGGGATCGAACCCGATGCTAGGCCCGAAAAAATTCCAAGTGAGGGACCGGTTTACGGGTGTGGTTGCCGCCAGAGCCTTGATCTCGGCCAAAGGCGGCTTTCCGTTAGGTCAACCTTCTCCAGATGAATCCCTCTCCTCTCTCAAGTCGCGAACCAGTTCTGCCGCCCGTACCGTCTGCTCGACGATGGTGGACAGTTTGGTCTCCAGATAGCCATGATCAGCTCGACCCGACCGGAGAAGGATTAGCGCATTCTCCGCGGCCATCCGGATGGCGTTGAGCGGCTGGTTCAATTCGTGCGCAAGATCCTGGATTTCCCGACGCGCCATCTCAAGTTCCGACGATTGCCCGAATCATCGCTTCGAGTTGATGGAGAGGGATGGGTTTGGGCAGGGTCGCCACCGCCGAGGTATCCTCCCACTCAGCCCGCTGCAATGCTCGCTCGTCCCCCGAAATGAAGATGACGGAAATATTGTGGTCGAGATTGGAAGCCACTTCCGCCATACGGATGCCGTCCAAATTTGGCATGTTGATATCCGCCACGAGAACCCTTGGCTGTGTTTCGGCCAGGGTCGCCAAAGCTTCGTAGGCATCGGCCGCCGTCGCGACCTCATAGCCCTTCCTGCGCAGATAGTCGGCTATCTCAGCGCATTGCACGGCGTCGTCCTCAACGACCAGCACCACATCACTTTCATTACGCGATGCCTGCACGTCCAAACTCCTCGTATTCGAGATCGCTTTTGGAGGACAACGTCCTTCGCACCGACCAGGATGCCGCCGGTCAGAAGATCGCCTGTTTACCTTGACCCCGGACCCCGGCGGTAACCTTGTACAGTACGCCAGAGTGTCGGCAGGGGTACGCGGCACTTTCGAATGTACCTGCTGCCCACCTCCGGCGGCCGGCCAGAAATTCCTGGAGTCCCGCACAAGCTTGTTCATTGCCGCCTGCATCGCAACTGCCCTTTGGGGGGAGAAATCTCCCCGTGCAAGTGCCGCTTGACGGCGGAGGGGGAACGGCAGACATCGAGCGCTCGTTGATGGGGCCAGAGCGCCGTATCTCATCTCCACGGAAATGCTGAAACAATTCAGGACCAGGGTCACCTCCGTCTCGGCCACCCCTGCCGCTCATGCCTATTCGGCAAGCCAGGTGGCGCGGTCCGGTGATACTTGCTGGCGTCTCGAGCAGGCGCAGCGCGTGTCCTTTCTCGTCGATGCGGCCGACTATTTCCGAGCGCTGCGGTCCTCCATCATCAAGGCGGAGCGCTCTATCGCCCTTCTCGGTTGGGATGTGCATTCGAGGACGCCGCTGCTTCCCGGTGACCCGAGTGTGCCGGCGGCGGACGGGTGGCCCGTGCGCCTCGGAGACCTGCTGCTGGAGGCGGTCAGGCGCAAGCGCCGGCTGCGAGTGCATCTGCTGGTTTGGGATTTCGGCGTCATTTTCGCGCTCGACCGCGAGGTCCTGCCGCTCTATCGGCTGCCGTGGCGATCGCACCGCCGGCTGCGCCTGATTCTGGACGCCGATCATCCGCCAGCGGGATGCCATCACCAGAAGCTTGTCGTGATCGACGACAAGGTCGCCTTTTGCGGCGGCATCGATGTCACGGCGAGCCGATGGGACACGCGCGAGCATTCCGCGGACCCGCTGGCGCGGATCGATCCCGACGGCCGCAGCTATCGCCCCTTTCATGACGTGCAGATGGCGGTGGACGGGCCGGCGGCTGCAGCGCTCGGAGAACTCGCGCGCACCAGGTGGCACCGCGCGACCAAGCGGCGCCGGCGTCCGAGCCTGGTCAGCGCCGATCCCTGGCCCGCCGGGGTCGAGCCTGATCTACGCGACGTTGCGGTCGCAATTGCACGGACCGAGCCCGGCTACCGAGGTCGCCCTGAGATCCGCGAGATCGAGAGGCTCTACCTCGCTTCCATCGAAGCCGCGAGCAGGGTCGTATATATTGAGAACCAGTATCTCACCTCGGCGGCCGTGGCAGATGCGATCGCGAGGAGCCTCGCCCAGCCGACCGGCCCTGAATTCGTCATCGTGCTTCCCTTTACGTGCGGCGGCTGGCTGGAAGAAACCGCGATGGGGGTGGGACGTACGCGCATTCTTCGACGGCTGCGCGAGGTAGATATTCATGGGCGGCTCGCCGTTTACTATCCGAAGCTACCCGATCAGCCGCCAGAGGCGCTGTCTTTACATTCAAAGCTGATGGTGGTCGACGATACCCTGCTCCGAATCGGCTCCTCCAACCTGTCCAACCGATCCCTGTCGCTCGACACCGAATGCGACCTGGCGATCGAGGCCAATGGCCGCAAGGATGTTCGTGAGGCAATCATGCGCTTCCGCAACGGCCTCATCGCCGAGCATTCCGGCTGCTCGCCCGACGAGGTCGCCGATGCTTTCGCCCGCAGCGGCTCGGCGATAGAAGCGATCGAAAGCCTGCGGCGGGGCCCCGGTGGCCGATCGCTTGAGCGGCACAGAAACGAAGCGTCCGCGACCCTCGATAGCGTGACGCCGGACTATTCGATCATCGATCCGCCGCACTCCACCGATCCCGAAAGCCTTGCAACGCTGTTGCGGCACGAGGAAGAAGAAGAGGCGTTGCACCCGCGAGACCGGCGGCGGATCGCCTGGCAATGGCGGCCTGCCCTTTCGGCTCTGCTGGTCTTCATGCTCGCCGTCTCTTGGGCCAGCTCGTCGCTTGCCGCGCGGTACGACCTCGGCACGACCCTGGACATCATCCAGTACTGGCGGGACCATCCTGCTGCGATACTGTTCGTAACCGGAACATATCTTCTCGCCGGCCTGACTCTATTCCCCATCACCGTGCTCAATTTCGCATGCGGAATTCTGTTTGGGCCGTTCTGGGGTACCGTCAATGCGCTTGCCGGCTCGCTTGTCAGTGCCTGTTTTATCTACTCAATCGGAGAAAGGCTTGGGCGAGCACGCGTGCGCTTTCTAGCGGGACCCTGGTTGAACCAGATCAGCTGTCACATCGGCGGCCGTGGCTTCTTCACCGTGCTTCTGCTTCGGCTTGCACCGATGGCGCCGTTCTCGACCGTGAATTTGGTGATCGGCGCAAGCCGGATCGGATTCCGAAGCTTCCTGGCCGCGACAATCGTCGGCCTCGGGCCCGGCGTTCTGGCGATGGTGGTCTTCGGGGACCAGTTTGAGAATCTGCTGCGGCGACCAAGCCTGCTCAACATCTGGCTGCTGTTGGCCGCAGGGGCAATCATCGTGTTCGTGGCCTGGGGAACGAAGGCCTGGGTGGAATGCGGACCGACGAAGCGGTCAGCCGGGTGATCCGGCAGGCGCTGCGCGTCGCCACCTACAATGTTCATGGCTGCGTCGGGTTCGATGGGCGCTACGATCCCGACCGGGTGGCTCGAGTGCTTCTGGAGATGCGGCCCGACATTGTCGGGCTGCAGGAGATCGACAATCACCGGCCGCCGCGAAGGGGGTTGCACCAACTCGAACTGCTACGGCGCGCCACCGGCCTGACGGCGGTGCCGGGCCTGAACATCAGCTCCAAGCGCGGCGAATATGGTAATGCCCTCTTGACCGCGCTGCCGGTTACAGAGGTCCGCCGGCTCGACCTTTCCGTGCCGAGACACGAGCCGCGCGGCGCGATCGATGCCGATCTGATCGGACCGGAGGGGCGCCTCAGGGTCATTGTCACTCATCTTGGCCTGAGACCATCGGAGCGCCGACGGCAGATCGCAGGGATCCTCGATGCGCTCCGCCCCGGACCGGAGCCCTGGCCGCCCACTCTGCTTCTGGGCGATATCAACGAATGGATGCCGAGCGGCGGCGTGCGCGTGCGCGCGCTGACCGGGCGGTTTGCGGCCGATTACCGGGGGCGCAGCTTTCCCGCGCCTTTCCCCATCTTCTTTCTCGACCGCATCTTCGCACACCCTCGTCCGGAGCAGGCCCGTTTCAGGGTTCACAGCACGCGCACCTCCAGATGGGCCTCCGACCATCTGCCCGCGCTAGGTGAATTCAGCTGGAGCGAAGCGTCGATGCGCTGAACACTGACGGACCGGTTCGCTCCTCAGGTTCGGAACGCCAACCCACCCGCATTGTTCTAGAAGGAGCAGAACAGCATATTCGCGCTGGACGCCTTCCGCAGCGCGAGAGGAGAGAACGGGTTATGCTCTACTGGGCGCTGATATTCTTCGTGGTTGCGATCGTGGCAGCTTTCTTCGGATTCGGCGGTGTGGCCGCCGCCTCAGCCGGAATCGCCAAGATCCTGTTCTTTATCTTCCTCGTCCTTTTCGTTCTCTCTCTGATCGCCGGCCTGATGGGCCGCCGGCCTCCCGCGGCATAGGAGGATTCGAGATGGACCAGGTGATCTTGCAGCTGCTGCCGCCGCTGCTCGCCTTGTCGATCCATGTAATTGTCGGACGAAGCAGACAGCCGGTGCCGGTCGGGACAAGACGGCGTCACCTGCGCTGACGGATATTCGACGGAAGAAACCTCTCTGAGTGGCGTGGGTGAGTATCACTCGAACTGATTCCGTCGAATCTCCAAACGTCGCAACCCGAAATCCCCGGAGGTGTTGGATCGGCACGCTATCGAAACGATTCAGGAGTAGCTGCCATGATCACGCGCTTGCTGGCCTCCACGGCCCTTGCGCTGGCGCTGACCGTGCCCGCGCTGGCGCAGACCTCGACTACCACCACGACAGACACGACAGATACGCAAGCCCAGAGCACAGAAGCGCAGGGCTCGACCGAGATGCAAACCGACGTCTCGGGCTCCGAGGCAACGGGCGATGCCGCCACCGGCTCCATGACCGAGCAGCCGGCCGGCTCAGCCGATACCGCCGCCGGCGGAACCGCGACCGGCGGAGCGACCACGCAAACCGGCGAAACCGACACCGGATCATCGGCCGACACCTCGACCGCGACAACCGACGAAACTGCTGAAGACGCAGCCGAATCTTCGACGACCGCGACCGGTGAGGCCTCCACCGACACCACCACTGACGCGGCTACCGGCACGTCCGGCGAGGCGATCTTGACGCAGCAGCAGCCTGGCCAAGTCAGAGCGGACACGCTGATCGGCGCCAAGGTCACCAACACGGAGGGTGAGAATGTCGGCGATGTGAGCGATATTCTGATCGACGAAGAAGGAAGCGTCGCCGGCGTGCTCTTGTCCGTTGGGGGGTTCCTGGGCATCGGCGACAAGAAGGTCGCCGTGAACTGGGACGAGATCCAGCTTCAGGAGGATGGCGAGCAGGTCGTGGTCAACATGAGCAAGGACCAGATCAGCGAAGCCCCCGCGTTCGAGACGATGGAAGAGCAACAGCGTGAGCAGCAGGCTGAGGGCGATGTCCCGCCCGCAGGCAGCACAACCGGGACAGCCACCGACGCAACGGGCGCCGACGCCACGCAGTAGAGACTGGCCCCCAAGAAGACTAGCCTCCCTGTCGAACCTGAAGACCCCCGCCAATAGCGGGGGTCTCTTTCCATTCCAGGAAGAGGGTTGCCGGCGATCAGCAATCGACGGTGTTGTCAATCTCCCACTGGCTCATGGCGCTGGCATAGCTTCGCCACTCAAGCAGTCTCAGCTTCGCATAGGAGTCGATGAACTCCTCGCCGAACTGCCGACGTAGCACCTCGCTCTTCTCCGTGAGCCGGATTGCATCCAGGAGATTGAGCGGCAGTCTGCGCACCTTTTTAAGCGTGTGACCTTCTTCATACATGTTGATGTCGAGGCGTTTGCCGGGGTCGGTCTTGCGCTCGATACCGTCGAGACCGGCCGCCAGAACGCCCGCCTGCATCAGATAGGGATTGGCCGCTCCATCCATCAGCCGCAGCTCGAACCGTCCCGGCTCCGGAATCCGGATCATGTGGGTGCGGTTGTTGCCGGTATAGGAGACCGTGTTTGGCGCCCAGGTGGCGCCTGACAGAGTTACCGGCGCGTTGATCCGCTTGTAGCTGTTGACAGTGGGATTGAACAGCGAACACAGCGCCTCGGCATTGGCGATTACACCGCCGAGGAAGTGATAGGAAAGCTGCGAGTTGCCCAGCTCGCCCTTCGGATCGTCGAAAAGATTCTTCTTGCCGGGCAAATCCCAGACCGAGACATGCATATGGCAGCCGTTTCCGGTCAGGTTCAGGAACGGCTTGGGCATGAAGGTTGCGCGTTCACCGTGACTCTCGGCAATGGACTTGACCATGTATTTGAAGAAGGCATGACGGTCGGCGGTGACCAGCGTATCGGCATACTGCCAGTTCATCTCGAACTGACCGTTCCCGTCCTCGTGATCGTTTTGATAGGGGTTCCAGCCGAGTTGCAGCATGGCATCGCAGATCGCCCGGATCACCTCATATTTGCGCATAAGCGCGCCGGCGTCATAGCAAGGCTTCTTCTGCGTATCGGAGGGATCGGACAGAGCGACCTGATCGCGGCGGATCAGAAAAAATTCGCATTCCACTCCGCTCTTCATGCGGTAGCCGAGCTTACGCGCCTTTTCGATCATGGATTTGAGCGCCACGCGCGGGCTCGCCGCCACCGGCTTGCCATCCATCCAGAGATCTGACGCCAGCCACCCAACCTCCGGTTTCCAGGGAAGTTGAATGAGGCTTTCCGGGTCGGGCACCGCGAACATGTCCGGATGCGCCGGCGTCATGTCGAGATGTGTGGCAAATCCGGCAAAACCCGCGCCGTTCTTTTGCATCTCGCGGATCGCGGCGGCCGGCACCAGCTTGGCCCGCATCACACCTGCCAGATCAACGAAGCTGACCAGGAAATATTCAATTCCACGATCCTTGGCAACCTTTCCAAGATCAATGGCGCGAACCGCCGCCTCTCGCGTGGAAGTGAAGAATTCGAGCATCGAATCCTTAGTAACCTTGCGTACGTCGCCCGGCATGACCGGAAGTCCTCCCCGTATTGCTTTGTGTGGATTCTGTTGTAACGATCCGACGGCTGCCGCTTCAATAACCGTTTCTGCCTGGAATCCAGTTTGTGCCGGCCAAAGGCACTTGCGCCATCGCCGCCGCCTCGACGGTCAGGGCCGCCAGATCCTCGGGCTCCAAATTGAGTACATGCGACTTGCCGCAGGCGCGCGCCAGGGTCTGCAGCTCCAGGGTCATGGTGGTGAGATAATTCTTCAGCATGCGCGCGCCCTGTTCCGGAGGCAAGCGCTTCTCAAGCTCCGGGTCCTGCGTGGTCACCCCGACTGGACAGCGTCCGGTGTGACAGTGATGGCAGTAGCCGGGCTCCGTCCCGATCTTGTGATAGTCCTCCACATAGACCGGCCGGTTGCAGCCAAGCGCGATCAAGGTCGCAACGCCGATCGCAACCGCGTCGGCGCCCATCGCCAGAGCCTTGGCGACATCGGCCCCACTCTTGATGCCTCCGGAGACGATGAGATGTACCTTGCGGTGCATATCGAGCTCCTTCAAGGCCTCGACCGCGAGCCGGACCGCAGGAAGAGTTGGAATCCCGGCATGCTCGATGAAGACATCCTGCGTGGCGGCGGTTCCGCCCTGCATCCCGTCGACCACGATCACGTCGGCACCTGCCTTGACGGCGAGGGCGACGTCGTAGGTGACGCGCGTGGCGCCAACCTTCACATAGATCGGCTTCTCCCAGTCCGTGATTTCCCGCAGCTCCTGAATCTTGATGGTCAGATCGTCCGGACCGGTCCAGTCGGGATGCCGGCTGGCGCTGCGCTGATCGATGCCGACCGGAAGATCGCGCATGCCGGCAACGCGCTCGGTGATCTTCTGTCCGAGCAGCATGCCGCCGCCACCGGGTTTTGCGCCCTGCCCCACCACCACCTCGATTGCGTCGGCGCGGCGCAGATCGTCCGGATTGAGCCCATATCGCGAGGGCAGCACCTGATAGATCAGCGTCTTCGAGGAAAGCCGCTCTTCTGGCGTCATGCCGCCGTCGCCCGTTGTGCTCGATGTGCCCATCGCGGTGCAGGCGCGCCCGATCGCCTCCTTGGCGTGAGCGCCAAGCGCGCCAAAGCTCATTCCAGCCACGGTTATGGGAATCTTCAGCTCGATCGGCTTGGCCGCGTGCCGCGTGCCGAGCACGACATTGGTGTCGCAGCGCTCGCGGTACCCTTCCAAGGGATAGCGCGAGATTGAGGCCCCGAGCAGCACCAGATCGTCGAAGGTGGGCAGCTTGCGCTTGGCGCCGAAGCCGCGGATTTCATAGACGCCCTGATCGGCCGCGCGATGAATCTCTTGGATCACCTGCGGCGGGAAGCTGTGCGAGGGCCTGAGCGAACTGGGATCGACGGTCATGCTCTCTCCAGGGCCGCGGGGAAACCTAGTAGGCCGCGGCATGATCGACGTTGAAATTGTAGAGCTTGCGCGCCGAGCCATACCGTTTGAAGTCGCGCGGATTGGCGCGTATCCCGGCCCGGTCGAGCAGCTTGGCGAGCGCTTCCAGATGTTCGGCCCGCATCTCCTTTTGAATGCAGTCCGCGCCAAGGCTGTCCACCCTGCCGCGTACGAAGAGTCGCGCCTCGTAGATGGAATCCCCAAGGCTACGTCCGGCATCACCGCAGACGACGAGATTACCCCGCTGAGCCATGAAGGCGCTCATATGGCCGACCGATCCCCCCACGACGATGTCTGCGCCCTTCATGGAAATACCACAACGCGAGGAAGTGTCGCCTTCCACTACCAAGAGGCCGCCGCGGGCCGAGGCGCCCGCGGACTGTGAGGCGTTGCCGCGCACCCGCACCGTTCCCGACATCAGATTCTCCGCCACGCCCGGACCGGCATGGCCATTGATGAGGATTTCGGCCTGCTTGTTCATGCCACCGCAGTAGAAGCCGACATGGCCGTCGATGGCGATGGTGATCGGCAGGTCGAGGCCGACCGCGATCGCATGACGGCCTTTCGGATTGAATATGTGCCAAGCTCTCTCATTGGTATCTGCCGGCAGCCGATGAAGTCGCTGATTCAAATCGCGGATGGTCGTCTGGTCGAGATCGATCTCGATCATCTCAAGCGCGGCTCCAGCTGTAGATCTGAGCGGGCACCGGCTCCCAGATAACCGCCTTGTCCGCGCCGGGAAGGGTCGCGATCGAACGGTACTCCGTGGCCATCGCGACCCAGTCGTCGGTTTCGGCCAGAACCGCGTGCTTGCAGGCGATCGGGTCGCGCAGCACTGCAAACCCGTCCTTTGTGCCGACGGCAAAGGTATAAAAGCCGTCAAGATCCTTGAGCGCCGCCTCCAGCGCCTCCTCCAGGCTCGCCCCTTCGCGCAGCTGCCAGGTCAGATATCCCGCCGCGACCTCGGTGTCGTTGTCGGTGCGAATCTCGATATCGCGCTTCTTCAGCCACTCACGCAAGCGATTGTGGTTCGAGAGCGACCCGTTATGGACGAGGCACAGATCAAGCCCGGTCGAGAAGGGGTGGCTGTGCTCCGTAGTCACCGCGCTTTCGGTCGCCATCCGGGTGTGGCCGAGCGCGTGGGTCCCCTTGAGATCGCGTAGGTGGAAGCGGTTCACGACATCGGCCGGCAGGCCCATCTCCTTATAGATCTCGATCTTGTCCCCGACGGACACCACCGCCACTTCCGGATGGTGATGATGGAGCCAGGCGCTGATCACCGGATATTCCTCATGCGCGACCATGACCGCATGGCTGCCACGCACTTCGATGCCTACCTTGTCGCCCAGCTCTTCCTGAAGGTCGTGCGCAAGCTGAGGCCATGGATAGTTGGGATCGGCATGATGGAGAGTGAGCTTGGTCGCGCCCTTCGGAACCGGGTTGCGGTAGACGGCGATGCCCGCCGAGTCCGGTCCGCGCTCGGTCATCTCGATCAGCATCGAGGAAAGGTAATCCCCCAGCCGCTGCTCAAACGCGGGGTTCTTTGTATAGAGACCGACGATGCCGCACATTGCCAACGCTCGCTATGTTGAGAGACCTAGGGGCCTTGAGGCCACCCGCAGCAATTCTAGCGCGGCTTCCGGCCATGATCAACAGACAAGAAAGATTTTTTACTGCGAGGAAATGACCTGATCGGTGCGGCCTCCCCTCTCCTTTTGGGCCCGGGGGGAAAGCCTTTTCTGGTATGGAGCTTGGACTATTGGCTATGCTGGCTCATTGCATCCACGAAGAATGGCCGCATTGATGCTTGTCCATCCGCGACCGCGCCTGCTCGAGCCGGGTTTGCCCGTGCTGCCGCCGGGCCTGGAGCGTTATCGCGTGGTCGGGGGAGGCGCCGTCATCGTCGCGCTCGCCGCCGATGATGGGCTCACCATCGTCGACAAGGAGGGCCGCCAGCGTGGCGAGCTCGCCGTCTTCGCTCTCGATGGGCGACCGGATGCGGCGGCGCTCGGCGCAAAGGCGATGGGATCCGCCGAGGGAATTAGCCGACTGCTCTCAGGCGATGGAGAGGATGCCGCGGCGATCGCGGCTGCGCTCAGGCGGCACGGGCTGCCGGGCCAGGTCAAGGCCGCTGTCGCCCTTTTCGAGCATGATTCGAGGCCGGGCGAAGAGGCGCGCTTCACGGCCGAGCGCGATTGCATCGTGATCGTCCATGCGGCGGGCGGTGCGGCCCCGCCGGACGATCAGTCCGCGCCGACCGATCTTATCCTGTTCGTCCGCAGGGCCAAGCCGCCGGAGCGCACCGAGCCGGTTCTGCCGCCTCCTCTGGCCGAGCCCCGCCTGGAGTTCCGTGTTCCTCGGGCGAGCGCGCTGGCCTATGAGGTCGCCGAAGGCGAATTTGTCCAGGTGATCGATATCGAAGGCCGGCAATGCTCCGACTTCCTCGCCTTCAACGCCCGCCGACTGCAAGTCGGGACCGAGCGCGGCCTCGAGGTCACCACCACGCGCACGCTCAATGGCCTGGCCTATCCGGGCCCTGGTCTCTACGCGAAGTTCTTCGACCAGGACATGCAGCCTCTCGTCGAGGTCGTGCGCGACACGGTCGGCAGGCACGATGCCTTCGCGCTGGCCTGCACGGCGAAGTACTATGAGGATCAAGGCTATCCGGGCCATCCGAACTGTTCGGACAATTTCAGCACGGCGCTGGCGCCGTTCGGCGTGACGCCCCGTCGAGGCTGGCCGGCGATCAACTATTTCTACAATACGTTCCTCGGCGGCGATAACGTCCTCACCCTGGACGAGCCATGGTCGCGGCCGGGTGACTATGTGCTGATGCGGGCCTCCACAGACCTGGTGTGCGCCTCATCCGCTTGCCCTGATGACATAGATGCTGCCAATGGCTGGAATCCGACCGAGATTCATGTCCGGATTTATCCGAGACATCGCACCTTCTCCAGAGCGATCGCGACGCGCATGACCCCGGACTCAGATGCCGAACTGACCCGTGAAACCGGCTTTCATCCCCGGACCTCGGCCCTGACGCGGGCCTTTGCCGCCTACCGCGGCTTCTGGCTGCCACAAAGCTTCGCTGCCCATGGACCCGTCGAGGAATACTGGGCCTGCCGCGAGCGCGCGGCGGTGATCGATCTCTCCGCCTTGCGGAAATTCGAGGTGCTGGGACCGGATGCCGAGGCGCTGATGCAATATTGCGTGACGCGCGATGTGCGGCGCCTTGCGGTCGGGCAGGTCGTCTATACGGCGCTCTGCTACGAGCATGGCGGCATGATCGACGACGGCACGCTGTTCAGGCTCGGGCCCGACAATTTCCGATGGATCGGCGGCGAGGCGTTTGGCGGCGAATGGCTACGCCAACAGGCCGCGGCGAAGGGCTGGAAAGTGTGGGTGAAATCCGCAACCGATCAACTCCACAACATCGCCGTGCAAGGGCCGAAAAGCCGGGAGCTCTTGAAGGAGATCATCTGGACTCCCCCGGCGCGGCCGAGCCTCGCCGAGCTCGGCTGGTTCCGCTTCACGGTGGGGCGCCTTGGCGATCACAACGGCGCGCCAGTGGTCGTGTCGCGCACCGGCTACACTGGCGAGCTGGGCTATGAAATCTGGTGTCACCCCAAGGACGCTCCGGTGGTCTGGGACCGCGTGTTCGAGGCCGGCGCGCCGCACGGCATCGCGCCCATGGGTTTGCTTGCGCTCGACATGCTGCGCATCGAGGCCGGGCTGATTTTCTCAGGCTACGAGTTCAGCGACGAGACCGATCCGTTCGAGGCGGGCATCGGTTTTACGTTTTCAGCGAAGAAGGAGGAGGAATTCATCGGCAAGGCCGCGCTGGAGCGGCGGCGCACCCATCCTCAGCGCGTGCTGGTCGGCCTGGAGCTGACCGGCAATGAGGTGGCGCGTCACGGCGACTGTGTCCATGTCGGGCGTGCGCGCATCGGCACCGTCACCAGCGCGACCCGCTCGCCGATCCTGAAGAAGAGCATCGCGCTGGCGCGGCTGGATATCGCCCATAGCGCCATCGGAACCGAAGTCGAGATCGGTAAGCTCGACGGCCACCAGAAGCGCCTACCGGCCGTGGTCGTCCCCTTCCCCTTCTACGATCCGCAGAAGGCGCGTGTTCGCTCCTGAAACCGAACCCTCAAGCGCGTTGACCTGGGCGAGAGAGGTGAAATCCCCGCAAGTCAAGCAAGGCGGGTGAAGAGTAAGCGCCCCCAGGAACCACAGAGTTGAGAGACCCCTACTCCGCCGCTTTGGCGCCGGCCTCCGCCATCAGCTTCTTGGCGAGCGCGAGCTTGGCGGACTTGTCCATCTTCTTCAGTTCGTTGTTGAGCACGCGCTCGTTTAGGGACTGGTTCCAATAGTCGAGGCTGCCGATGCCAAGAAGCGCCATCTTGCCGACGAACTGGCGCAGCACCTCGTTGGTCGGGCCCATGACCCAGCCGGCCTTGCCGTCGCGCAAGTAGCGTTCGATGCCCAGGGCCGGCTTGTAGCCCGTGCCGCCGCAGGCGTGCAGCATCTTGTCGCCGACATGCGCCACGTTCTTCGCTGCCGCGAACTTTATCTGCCACATCCAGTGCAAGAGGGTGGCGCGCGGTAGATTCTTGAGGTCCTTGTGGATCGACCAGTCACAATTGTTCGTGACCTCGTCCATCGCCTTGGCCATCTGGAAGACGAAGGCGCGGGCGGTGTTCGTGTCGATGATCGCCTCCCCGACATAGTCCTGGATGGTCGGGTAGTCGGCGACGCGCATGCCGACATCGACATGGGTCTTGCGCGTGGTGTGGTTCTTGGCGATGTCGATCAGGCCCAACGCGATGCCGTTCCAACAGGCCGAGGAGCAGAGCAGGAAGAATGGATCGACAGCCTCGTCATTCGAGCTGGCGCCGTCGCCTTTCGGCCCGACCATGCGGTCGACCGGAATGGTGGAATTGACTTCGAGCGTGCCGGACTGGTTGCCCCGCAGCCCCATGCCATCCCATTTCGAGGACTCAGCCTTGGCCTCCTTGCCCATGATCAGCCAGCAGGAGAGGTCGGAGTAGTTGCCTCCGAAATCCGGGCTGGTGGTCTGGACGATGTACCAATCGGCAAAACCGCCGGAGGTGGTCCAGGAGGCCTTTTTTCGCACCTTCCAACCGCCGTCGACCTTCTCGGCGCCGGAGGAGACCGGGTACCAGAAATGCGAGCCGGTCTCGGGATCGGAATAGGAGAGCGTGCCGACCAGCACCTCCTTGTCCAGGCGCTTCATCAGGTTCTGTAAGGTCGGGCTCCCATGCGCCCGCAGCATCGCCGCCGCGACGGCGCCTGTGTGCATCACGTAACACATAGCCGTCGAAGCGCAGCCGTAACGCGCAATGGTTTCCACCACCATGGCGGCGCAGGTATGGTTCTCGCCCATCCCGCCCCACTCCTTCGGCACGAGCAGCCCGAGCAGGCCGAGCTTGGCCATGGCTTCGAAATTCTTGCGGGGGAACAGGAGCTTGCGATCGGATTCGACCGCATTCTCTCGCAAGGTGGTCCGCGAGAGCTCGATCAGCTGGGTCTGCAACTCCTGTTGCTTCGGCGTAAGAAGCCATTGCGGGTCGAATTCATAGCCGAGCCCCCAAAACTCCTCGGAACCCCAATTCTTGGTGCTCATGCTCCTCCCCTTGGACGGTTGGATCCGGCATTGCCGGAACCGTGGACATTTTTCAAACGGTATCCAATGCCTTTGCACAAAGCAAGAATAGGCCCTGTACCAGTTTTAGACCAATTGTTACCCGCGTCGCTTGACAGCCAAGTGGAGCCGGTCCTACCGTTCCCGTACGCCAAATCATACTCGAATGCAGGCAAATAAAACGGCGTCGGCAGGGCATGCAGCCACCGCCGATAACAGACAGGCACGAGGGAGGATCTACCAAGATGCGCAATCGAATCAGCCGACGTCGGCTGCTCGGAACCACTGCCGCTGGTCTAGCCGTGGCAGGAACCGGTCTGCCGCGGCTCGTCCGTGCCGAGGAGAAGGTGGTAAAGATCGGGTTCCTCGCCCCGATGAGCGGCGACTATGTCGCTTGGGGTCTTCCGGGGCTCTATGGATGCGAGATCTGGGCGGAGAAGATCAATGCCGAGGGCGGCATCAAGATCGGCGAGGACAGTTATAAGATCGAGTTCGTCGGCTACGACGACGAGGCCGAAACCGACAAGGCGCTCCAGGGCGCCAAGAAGCTGGTCCTGGAGGACGACGTCAAATTCATCCTGATGTTGGGCGGCAATTACTCCGGCGTGCAAAATTTCGTCAACCAGGAGAAGATGCTGGTCTCGACCTTGTTGCCGAGCGACATGACACCGGATACGCCCTATCTGATCGCCCCTTGCGAATCCCATCCCTTCTACAATGTCACCGGCGTCGAATGGCTAGCGAAGAACCGGCCGGAGTTAAAGAAGGCGGCGATCATCTATCCCGACGATTCGCTCGGTCTTCCGAGCCTCGCCACGTATCGCGCCGCGTTCGAGGCCGAAGGGATCGAAATCGTCACCGAAAGGGCCTATCCCGATGAGGCAAGCGCCGATTTCACCGCGCTTACGACCGCCCTGCTCGCCAGCAAGGCGGACATCCTGTGCCTCGACACCTGCGGGGCTGGGGCCGTCGCGCAGATCACCGAGCAGGCCTTCCTGCAAGGCTACAAGGGCCAGATCATCTCCTGCACGCTCGACTACTACACGCAGGTGACCGAGAAGACGAGCAAGGAATTCGTGGAAGGTTTCATCTACCAGTTCCCCAACTTCGACGATCCTGCAATGCAGTCCCCACAGATCAACTTCCCGGATCCCAAGGGCTTTTACGATACTTACGTCGCCAAATATCCGGATGCTTGGTCCGCGGTGTCTTGGGAATACACCTCGATCATGGTGCTGTGGGCCGCAGCCGCGCAGAAGGCCGGCAGTGTCGAGCCGCTGAAGGTGCTCGAGGCGATGAAAGCCGGCGGCAAGGCCCCGCATGTTTTCGGCGAAGGCAAGTGGTGGGGTACGGAGGTGCTCGGCGTCGACAACGCACTTGTCGGCAACTGGCCAGTCGTGGTCATGAGAGACGGCGTGCCGACGATCGCCGAGTTCCGCAGCGTCGCCGCTTGGTTGGACAAGCACTCCGATCTATTGATCAAGCACATGACCGACCTGAAGCAGATGCCCAGTCAACGGGCATGATGGTTGGTTAGGGCCGACGGTCCCACCTTCACCTGCTCCTCTCCCGCCCCTTAAGGCGGGAGAGGAGCGAACGGGCGCGAAGCATTGGCCTCCTCGCTCCGCAAGGCGAGCATAGGGACGGGGTGAGAGGCGAAATGTTCGAGCTGATCCTGCAGACCAGCGTAAACGCCCTTGTGGCCAGCAGCTTCACCGCGCTGGTGGCGGTGGGGCTTGTGCTGATCTTCGGCGTGATGGGGATCGTCAACTTCGCCCATGGCGAGCTTTACATGGCGGGCGCTTTCGCGGTCTGGCATCTCCACTCCGTTCTCGCCTGGCCATTCCTGCTCTCTCTTGCCGTGGCGATCCTTATTGTCGCCGCAATCGGTGCGGTGATGGAACGTTTGCTGTTCCGCCCGATGCGGAGCAACCCGCTTGGGGGGCTGATCATGTCGGTCGGCACTCTGTTCATTCTTCAGGTCGTCGCCCTCGAATTCGGCGGCGGCACCGGTCGCGCAAAACATGTAACACCACCCTGGCGCGGGGTGGTGGAGGTATTCGGGATCGACGGCGTCACCGTTCCGATTCAGCGGCTGGCCGTGATCGGCATTTCGGTTGTGTTGCTGGGCGGGCTCTGGTTGTTCCTGCATCGCACCAAAGCGGGCTGGGCGTTGCGCGCCTGCGCCCAGGATCCTGAAGCGGCCGCCTTGCAAGGGATATCGATCGATCGCTTTTCGCTGCTGGCGATGGTGCTCGGCGCCGGGCTCGCTGGTGCGGCGGGCGCGGCGATGTCGCCGCTTCTTCCGGTTGAGCCTTCCATGGGCCATGCCGTCATCGTCACTGCCTTCATCGTTATCATCGTCGGCGGCATCGGCAGCATCGAAGGCGCTGTCCTGGCTTCGGTGATCTACACTTTCTTCGACACGTTCGTGACGACCTTCGTGGACGGCACCATCGCCAGCATTCTGGGCCTCCTGATCATGATGTTGGTGCTGGTGATCAAGCCGACCGGCCTCATGGGCGTGCAGGAGAAGGTCTAGAATGGGCATCGCCCTCCGCCCGTGGATCGCTGCGATTCTGCTGGCGGCGGGCTTGGCCTCCGTACCGTTCCTCGTCAAGCCTTATCAGCTCGACATCGCCATCTTCCTTCTGATCAATCTGTTGGTGGTCGTAAGCTACCGGCTGGTTACCATCACCGGAGAATGGAGCCTCGCCCATGTGGTGATGATGGGTGTTGGAGCCTATACGAGCGCGCTACTCGCCAAGCGAGCCGGGCTAGATTTCTGGCTATCGATGCCGCTGGCGGCTCTGTTCACTGCCGCGTTCGCCTTCGTGCTGAGCTTCCCGCTGTTCCGGATGAAATCCTTCTACTTTCTGATCGGCTCGTTTGCGGCCGGAGAGGCGATCCGGCTGACATGGATACGCTTCTATGTTCCCTTCGGTGGTCCGAAGGGACTTACCCTCATACCGCCGCCGCAACTTTCCCTGCCGTGGCTGCAGGATCCGATCAATCTAGGGCGACCGGTCAACTTCTACTTTCTGGCCCTTATCATTGTCGGCTTGTCGCTGCTGATCTTGTGGCGAATCGAGCGTTCGCGCATCGGATTGACGCTGCAGGCAATTCATTGGCGCGATATCCTGGCGGAGTCGGTCGGCGTCAATACCTGGCGATACCGCACGCTCGCCCTCGTGGTCGCCAGCTTCTTTGCGGCCGTGTCAGGCGCGCTTCTTGGCCACTATGTCGGCGCCGTAACGCCAACCCGCTTCGGACTGCATATCATGCTCTACGTCCTGGTCTGGGTGATCGTGGGCGGCACGCGAACCTTCTACGGACCGATCCTCGGGGTCGTCACTCTCTCGATCATCGATGAGTTCATCCGCGAGTTCGAACAGTATCGGCCGCTGATCTATGGATTGATTCTGATCCTGACGGTGCGGTTCCTGCCGCAGGGATTGGAAAGCCTGGTCCTCAAGGCGCTCGCGGGGCTTCGCTCGCGCAATTCCCAGGTCAGCCAGCCGGTCGCCGGAGAATAGGGACGAGCTGGGCTGCGGCGAGAAGGAAACGGAGCAAGTCCGGCTGGCCGGCGGACAGTGCAAGGAAGCGATCCGGACCGACCGGTACCGGGTCGCGCAGGATGGCGGCGAGCGCCGCCTTGCTCGAATCGGCATCGAGGCCTGCCCGTCTTTCCGTCACGGCAAGGTTCGCCAGGATCGCGCCAAGCCCGGCTTCACGCCATCCGAAAGCTTCGCGCCTCAGCACGGCCGCTTCGCGAAAGAGCGTCAACGCTTCCTCCTCACGGCCGTGTGCCGTCAATGCCTCGCCGCAATTGTTCAGTGCGACCGCGCGCCCTGCCTCTGCAAGCCGAAGATATTCACGGCGCGCGACCGCACGGTAGATTGCTGGATCACGTCGGTGCTTGCGAAAATGTGCGGGGGTGCTGCGTCCGCCCGCCAATGGCGGCTCGATCTCGGAGAGCCAGAGCAGAACCGCTTCCCATGCCTTAAGTGCCCGCCAGCCCGGCTCGACCGCATCCGCGCCGCCCGTCCGAAGCAATACCAAATCGATGCCGGGGCATACGGCCTCGGCAAGCGACACCGGCCAGTCCCGCTTGATTGCCGTAATCGCGCGCTCCCGCCAGAGCGCCGCGGCCCGAACCATGTCTTTCGCCTCGAAGGCTCGGGCGGCCTCGACCAGCGCGGAATCGGCGCCGGCCCCGTCAGGCGCCGAGATAGGCGCGTCGGACATGCTCGTTCTCATGCAGCGTACGAGAGTCGCCGTGCAGCGCGATCGTGCCGGTTTCAAGCACATAGCCGTAACGGGCAAGGCGCAGCGCCAGTTCTGCATTCTGCTCCACCAGTATGACCGGTACGCCGCTGCGATTGATGTCGAGAATGATCCGCGCGATTTCCTGCACCATCACGGGCGAAAGGCCGAGCGAAGGCTCGTCCAGAAGCAAGAGCCGCGGGCGCGCCATCAAGGCGCGCCCGATCGCGAGCATCTGCTGCTCCCCACCGGAAAGGGTCTTCGCAAGCTGCCTCGTGCGCTCCTTGAGCTGCGGAAAATGATGGAACACCTTCTCCAGATCGGCGGCGACGGCCTTCGGCTCGCGGCGCAGATAGGCCCCGGTATGAAGGTTCTCGAACACGGTGAGGTTGGGAAAGACCCGTCGACCCTCCGGGACATGGGCGATGCCGAGCGCCACGATTTCTTCGGGCCGAAGGCCGTCAATGCGGCGATCCTCGAAGGTGATCTGGCCGGCGCTGGGTTTGGCCAACCCGGAAATCGCGCGTAGGGTCGTGCTCTTTCCGGCTCCGTTGGCGCCGATCAGAGTGACGATGTCGCCATCGGCCAACGCGATCGAGATGCCTTTCAACGCCGCGACCTTCTGATAGTGCACGGTCAGGTCGGAGATTTGGAACAACATCGGCTCAGGCGGTCCCCAGATAGGCTTGGACCACCTCAGGGTGCGCACGGATTTCCCGCGGCGATCCTTCGGCGAGCAGCTCGCCGAAATTGAGAACCGTAATCCGATCGCAAAGGCCCATGACCGCCTGCATATCATGCTCGACGAGCAGGATCGTGACACCCTCCTCGCAGATTCGCCGGACATGGCCCATCATGTTCCGGGTTTCCTCGGAGTTCATCCCGGCGAAGGGCTCATCCAGTAGAAGCAGCTTCGGTCCGCTGGCAAGCGCGACGGCAAGCCCCAAGGCCTTCTGCAAGCCGTGCGGCAAGTTGGCTGCGATCTCGTCGCGGCGCTGCGACAGTCCGATGAAATCGAGCACCGCGAGAGCACGCTCAACGGCGGCACGGTTACGCGCTCGATCGACCCCGAACAGTGCGGCGAAAAGATTGGCGCGGGCATGCAGATGGCAGCCGACCAGCATGTTCTCGAACACGGTCAGCTCGTGGAAAAGCGTCGTCGATTGGAAGGTCCGCACCAGCCCGTCTTCCGCGATCCGGCTCGTCTTGAGGCCCGAAATCGTCCGGCCGCGATAGCGGATCGAGCCGGCGCTCGGGCGATAGAAGCCGCTGATCACGTTGAAGGTGGTGGTCTTGCCGGCGCCGTTGGGACCAATGAGGCCCCGGATTTCGCCCTCTTCGACTTTAAAGCTGAGATCGCGGACGGCCGTCAGCCCACCGAATTTCTTGCTGATCCGATCGAGCTCAAGAAGGGCGCCCATCGGCTCGCTCATTCCTCCGTCAGGCTTCGATAACTGCCCCTGAAATAGAGCAGCGGCCGACCCTTGCCGGCCGTGCGCAGGTTCAAGACCTCACCCAGAAAGATGACGTGATCGCCTCCGTCATACAGCGCCCGCGTGCGGCACTCGAACGAAGCCAAGCACCCTTTGAGAATCGGCGCGCCCGTCTCCCAAACCTCGTAATCGATCCCGCTCCATTTGTCGCCCAGGGCCCGTGCGAAACGAATCGACAGTTCCTGCTGATCTTCGGCAAGTATGTTGACCGCGAAGTGCCCGCCATCGGTGAAAGCGCCGAGGCTGTAGGCGGCGCGATGGAGGCTGAACAGGACCAAGGGCGGATCAAGGGAGACCGAGTTGAACGAATTGGCCGTGATGCCGAGGAACTCCCCCGAAGGGGCAACCGCGGTTACGACGGTGATCCCGGTTGTAAAGCAGCCGAGCGCGAGACGGAAGGCTTGAGGATCGAGTGAGCTGTCCTCCTCATCTCGCGGCTCACGCGATCCCTTCCCGATCCGTTCCGGCCTTCGATCTTTCATCCGACCCAATACCTCGGTCCAACCGATTGGAGATGATTGTAGAGCGGGTCCCCATCGAATTGAACCATCTGCCCCGGATGGACCCCGCTCAAGCGGGCAGACGCACCGCGTGAGAGGTTGCCGGCATATGGCTAAGGTGTGCAAAGATGCTCCAAACGCGAGCATCCAAGATGACCGATGTGCCGATTGTCAGGTCCGTTCGAGCCCGATCAGTTGTGGTGCCGTTCCCACGCCCGCTGCGCACCGCCTCCGGCAGCATCCCTTCGGCGCCGTTGGTGCTGATCGACATCGAAACCGAAGAAGGCGTGCCCGGCCGCGCCTATCTGTTCGGATACACGACGCATGTCCTGAGACCGCTTTGCGATCTCATCGATAGCCTCTCCGGCATAATCGTCGGCCGCGCCGCGGCGCCCACGGAACGCGCAAACCAGTTCGCCGCGGCCTTCAAGCTGCTCGGCCGACAAGGCCTGCTCGGGATGGCGCTCGCGGGCCTGGACATGGCTTTCTGGGACGTCTTGGGACGGGTGATGGGCCTTCCCCTGGCTGAACTGCTGGGCGGCCAAGCCAGGCCCCTTCCCGCCTATGACAGTTTTGGCATCGTCGATCCCATCGAAGACCGCCCAGCTCTGGAGGCGAGCATCGAAAAGGGATTCAAGGCGATCAAGATCAAAGCCGGCGCCGGTACCGCCGCCGAGGATGCGCAGATGGTTCGATCGGTCAGAGACATCGTCGGGCCCGGGATCAAGCTCATGGTCGATCTGAACCAGTCGCAGAGTGTTCCCGATGCGATCCGCCGCATCGATCTCCTTTCCGCCTACGACCTCACCTGGGTCGAGGAGCCGGTCTCGGCCGAGGATCTGGTCGGCCATGCCGGCGTTCGAGCATCCTCGAGGGTGCCGATCCAGACTGGAGAGAACTGGTGGTTCGCCACGGACATGGCGCGGGCAATCGAGGCGAAAGCCTGCGACTTTGCCATGCCCGATCTGATGAAAATCGGCGGCGTCACCGGTTGGCTCAAGGCGATGGCCCTGGCCGAAGCCGCGAGCCTACCGATCTCGAGCCACATTTTCCCGGAAGCCAGCGCACATGTACTGGCGGTAAGCCCGACTGCGCACTATCTCGAGTGGCTGGATACCGCTGGAGCGGTTCTGTCCCAGCCCCTTAAGCCGATCGCAGGCAGCGTGACCGCTCGCGGACCTGGCCTCGGCATGGATTGGGACGAGAGCGCCGTACGGCATTTCTCCGCGAGCTAGACTGTTTCGAAAAAAAAGGGCGCCCCCGATGGGAGCGCCCCCGGTTTTGAGAAACCAGTCGGTTTACTCGGCTGCGCCGCGCGCACCTCCAGACCTGAGCCTGCCGTTGGCAAGTTTCAGGTCTTCCCCGATCTCTCGGGACTCGACGCCGGCTTGAAGGACGAACCAGCCGATCACGAAGATGAAGCCGATGATCACCATCAGCACTTCGCTGCCGACGAACGGGTAGATCGGCCCGATGTCGAGCATGTTGCCCGTCCAGTCAGTGAAGTTTCCGGTAGACATGACATCTATCTCCTATCAAAGGCGACTACCGAGCCGTGCGTAAGCCGGCGGCACGGGCTTCCGCATCCGCCGCGGCCATTTCTTGCTCAAGGAGTTCGCGGGCGTGTTCCTCGGCGATATCGAGCCCGGCCAGTTCCACCTCGCGCGGGACGCGGAGCATACCCACCGCATTCAAGATTAGGCAGACGATATAGGTCGGGATGAAGCCGAGCACCACG
>DASPGI010000139.1:0-14826 GCA_035620695.1 Alphaproteobacteria bacterium | reverse complement strand
CAAGGAGGACCGGCCGTGATCGCGACCCCGGAGGGGGCGCAGAGCCTACAGCGCCAGCATCTCTGCTTCTTCCTGCGGAGATGTTTCCTCCATCTGCATCCCGACGAGGAATTCCTAGAGGCCAAGCATGTCGAGGCCATTTGCGTGCAGCTGGAGCGAATGCTCCGGGGGGAGGGACGCCGCCTCCTCATCACCGTGCCGCCCCGGCACCTGAAGTCGATCTGCACCGCAGTCGCCTTCGTGGCCTGGGCACTCGGTCGTGACCCCAGCCTCAAAGTTCTGGTCGCTAGCTATGGCACCGATCTCGCCCTCAAGCACGGGCGCGACTGTCGGGCCCTGATGGAAGCTGCCTGGTACCGGGAGATGTTCCCAAGGACCCGGCTCGAGCGCAGCACCGATCTGGACCTGGTCACCACTCGGGTGGGCGGTCGCAAGGCGGTCTCGCTCGGTGGCCCGGTCACCGGCTTCGGTGCCGATATCATCATCATCGACGATCTCATGAAGGCCGCCGACGCCGGCTCCGAAACCGAGCGCGCACGGGTCCGGGACTATTACGAGCAGACCCTTTTCACCCGCCTCAACGATAAGGCCAACGGCTGCATCGTCGCCATCCAGCAGCGCCTGCACGAGGAGGACCTGGCCGGTTATCTGATCGACAAAGGCTTTGAGCACCTCAATCTGCCGGCGGTCGCCGAAGAGCCGCAAGACCTACCCTTGCTGTTCCACCGGCGATTCCGCCGTAACAAGGGCGACCCGCTCTTCCCCGCCCGCGAGCCCCTGTCGGTGCTGGAGAACATCCGCAAAGAGATTGGCACCTTTGCCTTCTCGGCTCAGTACCAGCAGAACCCGGTTGCGCCAGAGGGCAACCGACTGCGCTGGGAGTGGTTCGAGCCCTACCAGGAAGAGCTGCCACGGACACACTTCCAGCAGGTGGTGCAGAGCTGGGACACTGCCCTCACCGCCGAGCCCAGCAGTGATTTCACGGTGTGCACCACTTGGGGTTTTCGCGAGGGCCGCTGGTATCTGCTCGATCTCTTGCGCGAGCGGCTGGACTATCCCGATATCAAGCGCGCGATCCAGGCCCAACGCCAGCATTGGCGGGCGGATCTGGTCCTGATCGAATATGCCAACTCCGGTATCCCGCTGTTCCGCGAGTTCCGAAATGAACGCCGCGGAGCCCTCACCCCGTACAAGCCAAGCACAGACAAGCTCACCCGGGCGATTGCGCAGACCGCGAAGCTCGAGGCCGGCCAGGTGCTGGTCCCCTTACAGGCGCCCTGGCTCGCGGCCTTCCGCGACGAAGTCCGCGCCTTTCCGATGGGTCGGTACGACGACCAGGTCGACAGCATGGTCCAGTTCCTCGACTGGAGCGGCAGTCGGCGCGGCCGAGGCTGGTGCGATCGCCAGGCCAATGGCGGACGACCAAGCGGGCGTCCCAGACGGACCACTTCGCGCGTCGGTCGATCCCTCGATCCGCTCGCACAAATTCGCAGTTCTGGATTGTGAGGTCAGTCAGGACCACGTGCGGATCAGCGGCGCAGGTTCAAATCGCGGGCCCGCAAAACCGAGAATCAACTCTGCCCGTCTGAGCGCCGCTAGATTCAAATCCTGGCACCGAGAATTGACTCTAGCTGGTCTGATTAGCCAGGTTTCCAATCGGAAGCACTTGAAATGCTCAATTGGGTGGTGACGATAAGTGAAGATTATCGTTAGTAGGCGGGAGATCAGGGAATAACCAGCCCTTCTGAGCTACCAGCGGCCGTTTCCGGCCTTCATTGCTTGCGCGGGAATGGTGATGTCGAACCGGGCCCTCACGGCGCGATCGATGTCGGGATCGATGTAGGTGGGATAGTGCGCGCTGAGGATTTCACGTACGCGCGCGCGTGCCCGGTCACGGATGTCCCTCGATCCGCTGGCCTCCCACTGGTCGGTGTCGCTGCGGTCGCCCAGCCTGGGATAGAAGAATTCGGACTTCATCAGCTCCAGTGTCTGCTGGCTGCCGAGATAGTGATTGGGGCCCTCGACGGCGGCGCGGATCACCTCGAAGGAAAGGCTCTCTTCGGTCACATCGATGCCGCGCACCGCACGCAGGACGCTGCCCAGCATGTCGTCGTCGATGACGAAGGCTTCAAAGGAGCAGGCCATCAGGCTGGCCAGCATGCCGGCGGCCTCATAGACCATGTTGGCGCCTGCCAGCCCCGCCAGCGCCGTGGTGATGCCCTTCTCGTATCCCGCCTGATTGTCGGGGACTTTCGAATCGGCCATGCCCGCTCCCACGCCGGCCGGCAGATCGTAGAACCGGGAGATCTGGGCCGACGCCGCGGTCAGCACCGCTTCCTCTCCGCCCCCGCCGGTGAAGGCGCCGGTTCTCAGATCGGAGACAAGCGGCCAGTTGCTGAAAATCACGGGATGGCCCGGGGAGACGAAATTTACCAGGAGAAGGCCGGCCATCGTCTCGGCGGTGGTCTGAACGAGGGCACCGGCCAGCGCCGCCGGCGCGGTCGCTCCGGCCTGCCCGGCGATGATCATGTTCACGGGGAAGCCGAGCCGCGCAGCGGCCATACTTACCTCGCAGTTCTCGGCCGCAAAGCGCAGCGGCGAGACGACCGCGCAGGAGCCCACGCTGCAAAATGGCCGTTCACGGAACCCGCCTTCGCTGCCGGCGATCAGGTCGTACATCGCGGCGGCATCCCGCACATGCGCACCCGCGTTGAAGCCGATGGCGATGTGCTTGCGCGTGCCTGCCACGCAAGCATAGGCCATGTTGATGTCGTGCAGCCGGATATCCTCGATGTCGCGGCCGATCACCGGCCGGTTGAAGAAATGCACGTTCTCCAGCACATCGACCAGCCGCGCGAAATCGTAGAGATCGAGTATTGTTGATGGACGGTAGCGCCCGGTCTTGAAATCGGGCACCAGCACGGCAACGCCGCTGGCGCCGTAATGCACGCGGGAATCCCGAAGATCGAGGCTCCAGGCTGGATCGCGGGCGTGAAGGGTGAAGTTCCTTCCGGCCTTGGCGATCACGTCCTCGACCAGGCTGCGCGGAAAGCAGAGACGTCCGCGCTCGGTGAGCCAGCAGCCTCTTGCGAGTGCCAGCGCCTGCACCTCGGGTGGCGGATCGCCCATCCCGACCTTCTCGAGCACGTCGAGCATTGTCGCATGGATGCGCTGCAGGTCGCGGTCGGAGAGCGGCCGGTAAGTCCCGCCCAGCACGCCCGGGCCGACCGCCTGCCGAGCGCCGTCAGGGCGTGCGGACTGTCGCGCCGAGCGCCCGCCTTCGCGCCGTCCGATCCTGCGCTCTTCCACTCGGTGCCTCCCTATCGCCCCAGCAAAGCCGCTGTCGACAGCTGAAGACGGTTCGGCCATGTTACCTCAGCCCATTCGGCCGTCAGCATAGAGATCGTCATGAAGATCGTGGACCGGTTTCCCCGCGCGGTGCGCGAGATCGAGACGGAGTGGATCGAACTTGCCGATGGCTGCCGCCTCGCGGCGCGCTTGTGGCTGCCGGAGGACGCCGACCGGCGTCCGGTCCCCGCCATCCTGGAGTTCCTGCCCTACCGCCGTCGCGATGGCACCATCATCCGTGACTCTCAGACTCATCACTACCTGGCCGGCCACGGCTATGCCTGCGCACGTGTGGACATCCGCGGCACCGGGGATTCCGATGGCGTGCTGATCGATGAGTACCTGCCGCAAGAACAGGCGGACGCAGTCGAGGTCATCGCCTGGCTCGCACGCCAGCCGTGGTGCAGCGGCGCGGTCGGAATGATGGGGATCTCCTGGGGCGGCTTCAACAGCCTGCAGGTGGCGGCGCATCGCCCGCCGGCGTTGAAGGCCATCGTCACCTTGTGCTCGACCGACGATCGCTACCGCGACGACTGCCACTATATGGGCGGCTGCCTGCTCAACAACAATTTCTCCTGGGCATCCACGCTCTTCGCCTATGGCGCCCAGCCCCCCGATCCCGAGGTGGTGGGCGAACGCTGGCGAAGGATGTGGCGCGAGCGGCTCGAGCACATCGTGCCGCCGCTCATCACCTGGCTGGAGCATCCGCACCGCGACGCCTATTGGCGGCAGGGCTCGATCGCGGAGGATTACGGCGCCATCACCGCGGCCGTCTATGCCGTCGGCGGCTGGGCGGACGGCTACAGCAACGCCATACCCCGTCTCATGAAGAATCTGACCTGTCCGCGCAAGGCGCTGATCGGGCCATGGGCTCATGACTATCCGCATTTCGCCGAGCCGGGACCGGCCATCGGCTTCCTCCAGGAGGCGCTGCGCTGGTGGGATCATTGGCTGAAGGGCGAGGACAGCGGGATCATGACCGAGCCGATGATCCGGATCTGGATGCAGGAGGCGGTGCGCCCTGCCTCGACCTACACGCTTCGGCCCGGGCGCTGGCTCGCCGAAGAGGGCTGGCCGCCGGCGGGCGTTGCGCCTCGGCGCCTCCGGCTCTCTGCCGGCCGGCTTTCGGATGAGCCGGGACCGGCGGCCTGGCTCGCCCTCGCATCGCCGCAGACGACCGGCACCGCCAGCGGCGAATGGTGCCCCTATGGCATGCCAGGCGAGCTGGCGGTGGACCAGCGCGGGGATGATGGCCGCTCGCTCTGCTTCGACAGCACGCCCTTGCCGGACCGGCTCGAGATCCTGGGCGCGCCGGTGGCCACCCTCGAAATCGCGGTGGATCAACCGGTGGCCCAGATCGGGGTGCGCCTTTGCGAGATCTGGCCGGACGGCGCCTCCACGCTGATCACCTATGGCGTGCTGAACCTCGCGCATCGCGAGGGCCATGAGCGGCCTCAGCCAACCATCCCGGGGCAGCCGACACGGATCGCCGTTCAGCTCAACGACATCGCCCATGCCTTTGCGCCGGGCAACCGCATCCGCCTAGCGGTATCCAGCGCACTGTGGCCGATGGTCTGGCCTGCTCCGGAGCCCGTCAGCCTGAAGCTGGATACCGGGGGCAGCAGCCTCGATCTTCCGGTGCGGCCCGCGGGTGCGGAGGCGAAGACCTTGCCCGCTTTCGCCGAGCCGGAGGCGGCGCCTCAGATTGCGACGGAAAACCTTCTTCACCGCGGCCGCAACCGGGTGATCGTCGAGGATCCCTCAACCGGCCTCACGAGGGTGAAGATCCGGCGCGTGCATCGCGAGTTCCGTCTGCCGCATATCGATCTCGGCGTCCGCCGCCAGGGCGACGAGCAGTTCCTGATTCACGCTGAGGACCCCTCGCGCGCCGGCGCGCAGTCGGAGGGCCTATGGAGCCTCGAGCGGGACGGCTGGAAAGCCCGCACCCAGACACGACTGGAGATGCAACCCGACGGCGAGGCCTTCACGGTTATCGCCGAGCTCAACGCGTTCGAAGGAGAGGAGCCGTTCTTCGCCCGTCGATGGGAGCGGCGCATCCCGCGCAAGCTCCTGTAGCCGCAGGGTTGGAGAGCCGCTAGTCTCCTTGGTAGGGAGGGCCGGGAAGCGCATTCTCAAATCAGCGCCCCGCATCAGGGAGGGTATCGCCATGCCGATCTCGATCAGCCGTCGCACCATTCTCAAGACCGGAACCACGCTGGCCGGCGTCGCCGCCATCTCCGCCTACCTGCCGCGGGGCGCGGACGCCGCCCGCGAAGGGGTCGTGCTGGCGATCGAGCGCGACCTACAGAACCTCGATCCCGCCAACCGCACCGGTCCGGCGGATGTGAACGTGATCCTGGCGGTCTGCCAGAACCTGGTGAAGTTCAAGCCCGGCTCGCTCGAATACGAGAACGATGCCGCCGAGGAGATCAAGCAGGTCAGCGACACGCAGATCGACTTCAAACTGCGGCCCGGACAGATGTTCAGCGGCGGCTACGGCGAGATGACGGCGGAGGACGTGAAGTTCTCCTTCGAGCGCTTCATCAAGCCGGGGCCGGACGGCAAGAAGGTCGCCTATGCCGATGACTGGCTGGCCCTGGAGAGCGTCGAAGTCACCGGCACCCACACCGGCAGCATCCATCTGAAGAACCCGGCGCCGGCTTTGTGGATTATCACGCTGTGCGACGGGTCGGGCTCCATCCTCTCCAAGAAAGCCTCCGACGCCCTTGGCGGGAAGATTGCCTCGACGCTGATCGGCAGCGGTCCCTATGTCCTGCAGGACTGGACCCCGCGCGAACGGTTCACCCTGGCCGCAAACCCGGATTTCAACGGTCCGGTGAAGGGCCATTTCGCCAAGATCGAGGGCCGTCCGATCACCGAGCTGAAGACCGCACAGCTCGCCTTCCTCGCCGATGAGGTGCATTTCACGCGCATCGATCCTGCCGCCGCCAAGGCGGTCGAGCAGCCCGGCAAATCCGAGGTCATCCAGCTTCCCGGCATCGATTATGTGTGGCTTGGCCCGAATATCGAGAAGAAGCCGTTCGACGACGTCCGCGTCCGTCAGGCGATCCGGCTCGGCATCGATGTCGACGCCATCCTGCTCAGCGCCTATGGAGGCATCGCGCCCCGCGCGAACGCCCTGTTGGCGCCGGCCTTGCTCGGCCATTGGAAGGATGCTCCGGTCTACAAGCGCGACGTCGAAGGCGCCAAGAAGCTCCTGGCCGATGCGGGGCTGGCAAGCGGCTTCAAGACTCGGCTCACCATCCTCAGCGGCGCCATACCCGAGGCGATCGCCGCGGTGGCGCAGGCCAACCTCGCCGAGATCGGGATCGAGGTCGATATCGAGGCGCTGGATCCCGGCGCCTATTGGAGCCTCGGCGAGAACGACCAGAGCAAGGATCTGGAGTTCTCGTTGATCGAATACTCCGGCAAGTTCGATCCCAGCTTCCAGACACAGTGGTTCGTGTCCTCGCAGGTCGGTCAGTGGAACTGGCAGCGCTGGAAGAATCCCGAATTCGACAAGCTGCACGAGCAGGCGAGCCAAACCACCGACAACGCCCAACGCGAAGCGATGTACATCAAGATGCAGCAGCTGATGGACGAATCGGCGGCGTTCGTGTGGATCACGCACAACGTCAACGCCTTCGTGACCAAGTCCTGGCTGAAGCCCGGCCTGCTGCCCAATGGGAACAATTGGCAGTATCCGTTCTTCGAGGAGGCGTGAGGGGAGGCGCCTATTCGTCCGACAGATAGCGGCTGATCGACCGGCGGAGGCGCTAAGATCCTTCGATACCTGGCAAGCCGGCTCGTCACCACGCTGATCGTCACGGTGGGAGCGATCGCGCTGCTCCTGTCGCTGACGCTGATCATCCCCGGCGACCCCGCCACAATCCTGCTCGGTCCCCGCGCCACGCCGGAGCTGGTCGCGGCCTTGACGCAGCGGATGGGCCTCGACCTGCCGCTGCATCTGCGCCTCGTGCATTTCTTCGGCGATCTGCTGCGGGGCGATCTCGGCGAGGACATCCTCAGCGGACGCCCGGTCGCGGGGCTGGTGCTGGCGGCGCTGCCGAACACGGTGATGCTGGCGGTTTCCGCGATCGGGCTGGCCGTGCTGATCGGCGTGCCACTCGGCTGCTATGCCGCCACTCATCCCGGCTCGTTCGGCGATCAGGTCGCGGCATTCATCAGCGTGGGGTTCATCTCCACTCCCAGTTTCGTGATCGCGATCTTCCTGCTGTTGATCTTTTCCGTCAGCCTGCACTGGTTGCCGGTGATGGGCGCCGGAGATGCCGGCGATCCGCTCGACCAGCTGCAGCATCTCGTGCTGCCGAGCCTGGCCCTGGCAGCCGGCTGGATCGGCTATATCGCGCGGCTCATCCGGTCCTCCCTCCTGGAGGTTCTCGGCGAGCCGTTCATCCGCACCAGCCGCGCCTATGGCATCGCGGAGCGGGCCATCGTCTATAAATACGCCCTCAAGCTGGCCTGCATCCCGACCCTGGCGGTGCTCGGCGTCGGCGTCGGCGAGCTGCTCGGCGGCGCCGTCTTCGCCGAGATCATCTTCAACCGGCCCGGGCTCGGATCGCTCATCTACAAATCCATCCTCGACCGCAACTACCCGGTGGTGCAGGGGAGCATCTTCATCGTCGTCCTGCTCTTCGTGCTGACCAACCTCTTGGTCGACCTCTCCTATGCCTGGCTGGATCCGAGGACCCGCGACAGCATCTCATCCAGCTTTGCGCCCTGGCGGCAGCGGGCGCGAACATGATCGAGACCGCCCTGCACATCATCCGCTCCAACGCCAGCGGCCGCTTCGGCCTGTTTGCCGTCGCCCTGATCCTCGCCGCCGCGCTGCTGGCGCCCTGGATCGGCACGCACGGTCCCAACGCTATCGATCCGATCCACCGGCTCGCCCCGCCCTCGGCCGATCACTGGCTCGGCACCGATCAGCTTGGACGTGACCTGTTCACCCGCCTGCTCTATGGCGCGCGCACGGCCATCGCGGTGGCCCTCGCCGTGATCGCGCTGGCGCTTTGCGTCGGCGTGACGCTCGGCATGACCGCCGCCTACCTGCCGCCGCGGGGGGAGCGGCTGATCCTCATCCTGTTCGACATCATCAGCAGCTTCCCCACCGTCATCCTGGCGCTGGCGCTGGTAGCGGTGGTGGGTCCCGGCTTCGGGAACGTCATCTTGCTGATCGCGGTCGTCTTCGTGCCGCATTTCGGGCGGATCGCGCGGGCCCAGACCCTGACGCTCAAGAACAGCCCGTTTCTCGAGGCCGAGATCGTGCTTGGCGCCGGCCCGTGGCGGCGCATGCGCCATCACGTGCTGCCGAACATCATTGGGCCGATCATCGTCCTCGCCAGCATGGACATACCGGTCGTCATCACCATCGAAGCAGGCTTGAGCTTTCTCGGGCTCGGCGTGCGGCCGCCCATCGCGAGCTGGGGCAGCATGCTGAATGACGGCTACAACTACCTGGACCAGTCCTATTGGCCGGTGATCGCCTCCGGTTTCGCCCTGACCATGGCGACGCTCGGATTTACGCTGCTGGGCGAAGCCTTCCGCGACGCCATCGACCCCAAGCTGCGGCGGCAGCCGTGAGCGAGCCCTTGCTGCGCATCGAGGATCTGAGTGTCTCGTTCGCGGGCGACCAGGGCGTGGTTCACGCCCTCAGCCAGGTCACCCTGGACATCCAGCGCGGCCGCATCATCGGCATCGTCGGAGAGAGCGGCAGCGGAAAATCTACCCTGGCTCTGGCGCTGTTGCGCCTGCTGCCCGGCAATCTTCTCGATTGCAGCGGCCGCATCCTGCTTGAGGGAACCGACCTTCTGAAGCTGAGCCAAGCGCAGATGCGCGGCGTGCGCGGGCGGCGAATCTCGATGATCTTCCAGGACCCGATGAGCTCGCTCAACCCGGTGTTCACCGTCGAGACGCATCTGATCGACGCGCAGCGCGCCAGCCGGCCCGACTTGTCGACGAGCGAGATGCGCCAGCGCGCCCTGGAGATGCTGGCCAAGGTTGGCATCCCCGATCCGCCGGCCGGGTTGCGCGCCTATCCCCACCAGCTTAGCGGCGGCATGCGCCAGCGGACGATGATCGCCATGGCCCTGTTGACCGAACCGGCGATCCTGATCGCCGACGAGGCCACCACCGCGCTCGATGTCACCATCGAAGCGCAGATCGTCGCGCTGATCCGCGCGCTGAGATCCGACTATGCGGGGACGATCCTGTTCATCTCGCATAGCCTTGGCCTAGTGGCCGAGCTGTGCGATGAAGTGGTGGTGATGTATGCGGGCACAGTCGTCGAATCGGGGCCGAGCGCAGCGGTCTTCGCCAAGCCCCAGCACCCCTATACGCGCGCGCTGCTGGAATGCGAGCTGGATCTTCAGGATGGCGCCGACCGGTTCGTGTCCATCCCGGGAGAGGTGCCGAGCCTCATCGATCCGCCGGGCGGGTGCATCTTCGCGCCGCGCTGCCGCAGCCGATTTGATCGCTGCCTCACCGCTCCGCCGCTCATCGAGCGCGAATCCGGCCATCGCGCCGCATGCTGGCTGCCTTGACCGCAGCGAGTCCCTCGGCTCTGGTCGCGGAGGTGCGGGACCTCGAGATCCGCTTCGGTGGCGGCGTGCAGGCCTTGGCCGGCGTGACGCTACAGATTCCGGCGCAGACGACCATCGGCATTGTCGGCGAAAGCGGCAGCGGCAAGACAACGCTCGCCAAGGCCTTGGTCGGCTTGCGCCGTCCGACCGGCGGGCTCGTCCGGCTCGCCGGGCGGGACGTCTACGCCCTCGCCGGAGGCGAGCGGACCTGGCTCAGCCGGCAGGTCCAGATGATCTTCCAGGACCCGGTCTCCTCGCTGTCACCCCGGTTCACCATCCGCGAGCTTCTGGCCGAGCCCTTGAGGATCCATCGCCTGCCGCTCGCGGAGCACTGGCCGCGCATCTCCGACATGCTGGAAGTGCTCGGCATTCGCAAATCGCTGCTCGACCGGTATCCGCACCAGATCAGCGGCGGACAAGCGCGACGCGTCAGCATCGCGCGCGCGCTCGTGCTGGAGCCACGGCTGATCGTGGCCGACGAGCCGACCGCCGGGCTCGACGTGTCGATCCAGGGTGAGCTGCTGAACCTCTTGCAGCGGGTGCGGCAGCTCTATGGACCCAGCCTCCTGGTGGTCAGCCACAACCTCTCGGTCATCCGCCGGATCACCGACGAGGTGGGCGTCATGTATCTGGGCAAGATGGTGGAATACGGAGCAACAGAACGGCTGTTCCGAACTCCGCGCCACCCTTACACCGAGGCCTTGATCTCCGCCAATCCGGTGATCGACCCCAACAAACGACGCGCGAAGATCGTGCTTGCCGGAGAGATTCCGAGCCCCCGCAATCCGCCGTCGGGATGCCGGTTCCACACGCGCTGCCCGCGGGCCCGTGAGCGGTGTCGTGCCGAGGAGCCCTCGCTAGGCGAGCTTGCCCCAGGCCAGCTCGGCGCCTGCTTTTATCCGGTTCCATACATCCATTGAAGCTAAGTCCGACCTTGACTACGTGGCCGGTGGAAGGGTGAATCGCTGAAAGCCAGCGCGTGCTTGCGCGCAGCAGCGCCGCTCCTTTGGAACGAGCCGCTCCACCCCCCATGAGGTTCTCTCCATGCTGAAGCCTCAACTCAAGGTCCAGGCCGTACGACCAGACCGCGCGGTCTTGACCAGACAGCTGCTGCCCTACTTCATTGGCATCTCGGGTCAGACAGTAGGTTCTTCCGGCCTGTCCATGCACCTCGTCGTCATTCCGCCCGGCGCGCGAGCAGAACCCCACATTCATATCGGCTATGAGACAGGAATCTACGTGCTCGAAGGGACCGTCCTAACGCGTTGGGGTGTCAACCTCGAGAATGAGACGGTCAGTCAAGCCGGTGACTTCCTGTTCATTCCCCCGGGCGTACCGCACGAGGCACTCAATCTTAGTTCTAAGGCCTCTGCTCGGGCGGTGGTGGCGCGCAACGATCCTGCGGAGCAAGACAGGGTCGAACCATACTCCATCAAACCCACTGTTGGCCCGTCTTGCGCCCCGTCCCTTAACACTTCTGGGCAGGGTGGTGACGATAATTGAAGATTATCGCGAGTGACCGCCCGACCGAGGTCATCTCCTGCAGAGGGCGAGCTTTTCCGGACAAGCTGGTGTCCACATGATTGCAGCGGACGATCAGCCGCTCAGGGCGCGTCCTCACCACGGCGCGTCGGCAGCGCGCTGTTGATTGCAGCGGCATCAACAAGTTTAGGTCCTATCAGCTCATGGATGGCGCCGCGCGATCGAGACCTAGCTTGCAGATTACACTTTCAACGTGGTGGGCGACGTGTTGCCCTGCGGGACCGGTCAAGGATAGCCGATCCTTCGGATCCTCTGTCCTCCGTCACCAGGGATCGACACCGATGCAGCAGACGACGCCTGCGGTGCTGCCGCGATTGGGCCTCATTCTCGCGCTTTGCGGCTGGCTCTTATTTTCGCTGCACGATGCGGCGATCAAATGGTTGGTCGCCGATTATTCGGCCTGGCAGATCCTGTTCGTGCGCAGCGCAGTCGTCTTGGCGATCTGCCTGGCGATCGGCCGACGCCGGCTCGCGCTGCAGGCGGCCACGTCGCCGGTGCGCCGGGCCCTCCTGCTGCGTTCGGTGATCTTTATGGCGGCCTGGCTGTGCTACTTCACGGCGGCGCGATACCTGCAGCTGGCCGAGCTGGTGACCCTCTATTTCGGCTCGCCGCTCATGGTCGCAGCGCTTGCCGCCCCCATGCTCGGCGAGAAGGTGCCGCCCACGCGCTGGGCGTTCATCCTCATCGGGTTCGCTGGGGTGGTGGTGGCCTGCTGGCCGGCCGCGCTCAATACCTGGTGGCCGGTCGGGCTGGTGCTTCTCGCAGCCCTGCTGTTGGCCTACTCCATGATCCTCATACGCCAGATCGCGCGGGCGGAGCCGACCCTGGTCCAGATGCTGGTCGCCAACACAACCTTCCTCATCCTCTGCGGGGCGGCCATGCCCTGGGCCTGGGTCACTCCCGATCTTATCGGGCTGGCGCTGATGCTGCTGGTCGGGGTGATCGGGGCAGCGGGCCAGTTCACCATCATCGAGAGCATTCGCCACGTCCCGGCCAGCGTCGTGGCGCCGCTTGAGTTCACCGCCCTGGTCTGGTCGTTCCTGCTCGGCTACGCCATCTGGGGCGACGTTCCGGACTGGCCCGTATTTGTCGGAGCCGCGCTGATCCTGGCCAGTGGCACCATGATCGTCACCTCCGAATGGGATCGCAGCGGAACGCTCCGCGCGCGGATTGCTCCTCCCCGCGACGGTCCGGCACTATAGGCAGGTCATTCAGCTCGCGGACGTCATTTGTCTTCGCCAGCACCTGCTCACCGCCCCTTCTCTGGCGTTGATAGGCCTGATCCCGTGCCAAACACGTCGACGAGGTAGCGGAGAGCCTGCGTTCCATAGCAAGTCATTGATACCAAAGTCAGAAAGGGTCACCGGCGCAGAGTGACGCTCGTGGCTCGGACCAGCGCCAATGTCATCGACCGGACGCTCAATCCAAACTCATACCTGAGCAATAAGGAAGATCCGGTTGAAAGGCAGCAATGTGCGGCCGTCCGGCTGCTTAGGATAGGCGTCGGAGACACGAGTGGCATAGGCGGCGAGGAAGGCGCTCCGATCCGGTTCGTCGAGCACGTCGAGGTAGGGCCGCAGAGCCGTGCTCTTGGTCCACTCGAAGACTGGGTTGTCGCCTTCGAGAACATGGAGGTATTCGGTCTGCCAAATATCGACCTTCCGCCCGCTGGGTGCGAGAATCCGATAATAGTCGTCCGCAGACTGGACAGACCGGAAGATCGGACGCACCTGTGACAGCCGGGGATTGAGCGTGTAGGCGAGAACCGCAGTTGTGAAGGCCGGCAGAGCGATTTGGCCCCGGAAACGGCCTCGCGTCGAACGCAGCGCGGGCGCCTTCAATGTATCATGGTTCGACGCTGGGATTCAGTATGCGCAAGCTAGGCTTTCATTCGACGAATAACTCGGGTTTCGATGCTATTGTCTGTAAGGATGACGCCTGTAGAGACTACTTCGAAAAGTGCGCGAAACTCATCAAATTCATGTGGAAACTTTGAGTAATCTCTCGCCACTGCAACAGCGATGACGAACGGTTCTCGAGAACTCAGGCGCTCCATCATCTCATTGCGATTCTGATACCATACCTCCTGATATATATACTTGGTCATGGGATCCTGGCGCCGTCCCTTAGTCCATGCTACCTGTCCCTACTGAAAATCAGGTTCGAGCGTATCGGTGATGCAGTCCACCGACCATTGGCTGAGCAACGATGCAGCCGATGCTCTCGACCGGCCGCCTGATCGGTGAATCTTTGTCCAAAGATAAATGCGTTCGCGCCACGTTGTAGTAGGTCACGTAGTTTTTCATGATCCGGCGGAGGTGTGAGCCACCGAGCACGATCATGTGGTCGAGGCATTCGCGCCGGATCGAGCCGATCAGCCGCTCCACGTGTCCGTTCTGCCATGGCGATCTGGGCGCGATCGGTCGATCGCGGATGGCCAACCCGCGAAGACGCCGCTTTACGACCTCGCCATAGATCGCATCGCGATCTCGCACCAGGTACTTGGGCGCTTCATCCCAAGGGAAGGCCTCGAGAATCTGCCGCGCTATCCATTCGTCGGTGGGGTGGGCGGTTACGGCATAGTGGACGAGCCTTCGCCGGCGATGCGCCAGAACGACCAGGCAATAGAGCAGCCTGAAACCGACCGTCGGCACGACCAACAGATCAGTCGCGGCAATCCCGTCGGCGTGGTTCCGCAGGAAGGTCGCCCAACTCTGCGATGGCGGCCGGCGGCGCTTGACCATGTACTTCGCCACGGTCGACTGGGCGACTTCAATCCCAAGCTTGAGCAGCTCGCCGTGGATCCGCGGCGCACCCCACAGCGGGTTCGCCATGCTCATCTGCCGGATCAGCTCGCGCACCTCTCGCGGCACTCTGGGCCGCCCCACCCGCGATCGCGACTTCCAGCGCCAATAGGCTCGGAACCCGCCCCTGTGCCAGCGCAGGACGGTTTCGGGCCGCACGATGGCCATCGCCTTCAACACCCCTGGCCACAACCGGTACAACCAGACGAACAGGAACCGGTCTGCGATGCGAAGGCGCATCCGCCTTGGCGCCGTGCGGCGCAGGACAGCGAGCTGATGCCGAAGGGCGAGGTTCTCCAGGCACAGCCTGGTTCGAGGCTTGAGCGATGCCAGCAGCGTGCCGAGCAGGGTTGCTATGATCCCGGCCATCGGCCGAGATCCTTACATGGCAGGCGCGTTTCTCACGAACAGATTCGGACGTGGTTTTCGGTAGGCACAGCCCGCTCCTCATCCAATGGAAGCGCCTCAAGCGCGGGTTCGCCATGCACGCCTTGCTTGCGACTGTCGGCTTCGCCTTGAACCCGTTGGCGTGG
>DASPGI010000138.1:0-3872 GCA_035620695.1 Alphaproteobacteria bacterium | reverse complement strand
AAAACGGCAGTGTTTTCGCTGTCTTGGAATTCCAGGTCGAGCTACGCGGCTACATGCCGGTCTCAATGAAATCGGGTGAGGGCTCCCGGAGGATCGTCGCGCGCACTGCATCAGCAGGCGAGGCAATCGGCGGCGTGTGGAGCACAGCAAAGAAGCGGCGCCGGTCGCTCCCCTCGACCCGCGACGACCAGGCGTAGCATCGGTCGGCCGACCGATGCCCTGCCGGGCGCAGCTGGTGTCGGGATCTCGCAACGACCCGATTCGCGCTTCGTCATCGGCGTCCCTCGGGGCCGCCGGCTCAACGGCCGCGGTCCACCCACTTGCGCGGGGCCCATCGCAGGCTTGGAACGCGGCTCACGAGAGCGCCAGCGATGCCGTCCAACAAATCGTCCGCGTCGCTGATGCAGATTAGCAGAGCGGATCGCCGACTCGGTTAAGAGTAGTGGTCAAGGACGCTGGTTGCGCACCTGGCGCATCCAGCGCCGAGGAAACCCTCAGATCCGCCGCTCTGTTTGACGCCTGCGCTACGCCGCAGGGGTGGAGCGGACTGAAGACAAGTCTGCTTCAGTGCGAGGCGGACCAATCCAGAGAGGTTGCCATGCAACGGGATCAAAGCCAAACTCTATCGCAGCGCTTCCATCAGTACCGGGCAAGCAAGGCGGTGCTGTTCTGGGCCTGCGCGGGATCCGTAGTTGTCGCCACCATCGTCGGCTTCTCCTGGGGCGGCTGGGTGACCGGCGGCACTGCCCAGGAAATGGCGGAGGATTCGGCCGCACAGGCGCGTCAGCAGTTGGCCGCGGTGGTGTGCGTGGACCGCTTCATGGCGGCGCCGGACGCGGGCGACCAGCTGACCGCGCTGAAGGACATCGAGCGCCCCTATGAGCAGAGCAAGTTCGTCGCTGACGGCGGCTGGGCGATCATCGTGCCGGCCAGCAGCCCCACTGACTACACAACGCGTACCGATGACAGCAAGGCGGCCGAGCTGTGCGCCGCGGAGCTTGCCAAGCGCGAGATGCCCGCGGCCGAGAAGGCCGAGCTGACCAAAGACGACGCGGCCATCGCGCAATAGGCGGTGTCGCCGCGCACAGCACGCCAGGCAGCACCAACTTGATTGGCCGCCGTTTTTGCGGAGGGCTCGACCATGCCCCTCTGGAGCCAGCAACTACGCGTCGATCAGGCCGGGCACGAAGACGCCGTGCGGCCTTGGTTCCGGGCCTAGATAGGAGAGCGACACATGACACCGGCAAACCGCAGCGGAGCAAGCCCGACCGTTGGGCCCGACCCCGCTGAAGAAATGGCCAAGTATGGCATCACGCGAGTTCCTACCGACTATTTTCACTATAAGGAATATCGCTACACCAACCTGAATGATGCGATAGCCCAGGCGAAGCGTCAGCACCCGCCGGTACCATCGGACGGACGCGAACGATCTGGATTACGCTGACATGGGAGCGACGTCCTAATTCGAGTCACCCATGTAGGTAAGCACCAAGGGCAATGGCAAGAGAGCAAAGGACGGCGATCGCTGCGGCAATCATCCCTGCAACAACGTAGCGCCGTCTGGTGACCGTGAATGCGGCCTCAAAAGGCGTCTGGCCGCTGAAGGACCACAAACTTACTTTCGGGTCCGCCCTTCAGATCCACAGGGGCACGTTGGAGCATAGGTTTTCTACTTCCAGGACTGATGGAAAATCCTGACTTGATCCCCATATATTATTTCAGTGCGATGTCCTCCGTGCGGACGCGCAAAATGATCTCCGGGAGCTTGCGTGGCGGATACTGCCAGCAGCGGCTCGCGAATCGCCAATAAATTCACAACAGAGAGAAGGTAAGGTGTTCAAGCACCAGAATGATGAAGCCGCATCTTGAATGGTACCTCGAGCAGACCCGCAAGTTCCCGATTCTCGACGTGGACGAAGAGCGGCGTCTTGCCCGAGATTGGCGCGACGCCAAGGATCCCGAGGCCGCCCGGCAGTTGCTCGGCAGCCACCTGCGGCAGGTGGTCAAGATCGCCCGAGGGTTTGGCGGCTACGGCATGCCGCTGGCCGATCTGGTCGCCGAGGGCAACGTCGGTTTGATGCAGGCGCTTGCCAGGTTCGAGCCCGAGCGTGGGTTCCGCTTCGCCACCTACGCCATGTGGTGGATCCGGGCAGCGATCCAGGCGTACGTCCTCAATAACCGCTCGCTGGTGAAGATGGGCGCCACCCCCGGGCGCAAGAAACTGTTCTTCAACTTGCGCCGGCTGAAGAGCCAGCTCGGCGAGCTCGGCCAGGGCGATCTCGCGCCGGCCACGGTCACGAGGATCGCGGAGGACCTCGAGGTGAGCGAGGACGAGGTGATCGAAATGAACCGTCGCCTCGCCGCCACTGACCAGTCGCTGTCCGCGCCAATGCGGGCTGATGGCGAGGGTGAATGGCAGGACATGCTGGTGGCCGACGGTGCGGACCAGGAGAGCTTGATTGTCGAGGCGAGCGAGCTTGAATGGCGGCGCGATCTTCTGGCCAAAGGTCTTGAGACCCTCAACGAGCGCGAGCGGCACATTGTGAAGGGGCGGCGGCTCAGAGACGAAGCCATGACGCTCGCCGAGCTGGGCCATATCTACGGTGTGTCGCGTGAGCGCGTGCGCCAGATCGAGGTTCGGGCATTCGGGAAGCTGCAGAAAGCGATGCTCACCGCCGCTCCGAATCAGCCAAGCAGCTCCCCCCAGTTCGTCACCTGAGAAGCCGCGGAGGTGCCCCGGCAAGCATCTCGGCCTCATCGTCTCGAGCATTGCCGGTCGCGGATGGCGCAAGACGCTCCCATGATGCAGAGGTCGCCGACTCGGATTGCGATCCCTCTGGGGAGATCGAACTCCCCAGGGCCAATCTTACCATCGCCGCTGCCAAGCGTCCGGAGCGCTTTTTTGTAGGGAGCGAGGATCTTGATCTGCTTCGCGTAGTCGTCGGCGACGCAGTTCAGAGGCGGGGTTCGTTGCGCGCGCGCACATTTCGAGGTTCGGTTAGCGCTCCCGGAAACTGCGCTCGGCATCCGCAATCTGGCGCTCGATGAGAGGGGTGAGGATGGCGCCGAGGGCAGGCAGCTTGGCAAGGGCCGAGCGCCCTGTCGGCGTGGCGGCGAAGGACGCGAGCGCCTGCAGCTCGCTCGCCTCGAAGAGGTCGACCATGGCGCTGATGGCGTAGAAACGGGTCATATCGAAATCCACCTCCTCGGTGATGAACTCGATGAACGCCTCTCGCTCTGATGCCGGGAACTCGGCGGCGCTCTTGGTCGCAGCCTTCTCTATCAGCAGGCGATAATCGACGACGCGGGCATAGGCTTCTGCTGCCGACCGTCGATCGCTTTGCGCGCTCGCCGGAAGGTTGGACAGGATCAACGCAAGGGCGAGTGCGCCAACGACCAAGGACCGCTTGAACATGAACCGACCTTTCTAGAGACACCGTTCGCTGAAGGCCCAGTCTGCGCCGATCCGGCGCAGCAAGGAAGCTGTCAAGCGTTGCGCCCGCGCCGAGAAGCCGGCAACGCGTCTTCTCGACCGCCGGAAGCAGGGCGAGGCCGGTTTGACGGCAGTACTGTAATGTGGAACGGCGATGGCCTCAGCCGTACCGAGCAGCCAGGAAGGAGGGTCACCACTAGGCCCCGGTCTCGTCACCCATGGACTCTTGAATGAACTTGGAGCGGAGGCCGCAAGAAACCAGGCCGCTTCCTCACTATCATGAGGCCAGGATGCGGTTTTCGCGAAGGCGTGCACACAAGAGTAGGAGCGGCAGTCCGAGGATCGCGAAGTAGTCACCTTCAATACGATCGAACAGCTGTATTCCGAGCCCGTCGAGCTGATAGGCGCCGACCGACTGATGGACTTGAGGGCCGGCGGC
>DASPGI010000137.1:0-14299 GCA_035620695.1 Alphaproteobacteria bacterium | reverse complement strand
TCGAAGGATCATGAATCTCGCGGACGCCCTCGTCGGGCACATGGTCGGCGGGCTCGCACAGGTGAACGTGCTTTTGGCGACGATGATGGCGGGCATGACCGGCTCCTCGACGGCCGAGGCCGCGATGCAGAGCAGGATGCTCGTTCCGGAGATGACCCGGAAGGGCTATGACAAGGCTTTTTCGACCGCCGTGACCGCCTGCTCGGCGCTGATCGCCACGATGATTCCGCCGAGCATCGGCCTCATCCTCTATGGCGTTCTCGCCAACGTATCGATCGGCCGCCTGTTCATCGCCGGCATTGTGCCGGGGCTCCTTATGGGCGCCACTTTGATGCTGATCGTCAGGTTCATCTCGATAGGGCGGGGTTATCGACCCTCGCGGATTCACCGCGCCTCGTGGGGCGAGCGCATGATGGCGATCCGCGATGCCACCTGGGCGCTGCTCATTCCGATCGGAATTGTCCTTGGGCTGCGATCCGGCGTGTTCACGCCGACCGAGGCCGGAGCCGTGGCCGCCATCTACGCAACTCTTGTCGGGGCCTTCATCTACCGCGAAATCACGTGGCGCGTCCTTGGCCAGGCGATCGGCGAGACGGTGCTGCTCACCGGCATCGTCATGATGGTGATCAGCGCCGCCAACGCGTTCGGATTCTATCTTGCTTGGGAGCAGGTGCCGACCAGACTTGCCGACGCGGTGCTGGAGGCAAGCGGGAATGCGATGATTTTTCTGCTTCTGCTCAACCTATTTTTGCTGATCGCCGGCATGTTCCTGGACGGCGCCATGATGCTGGTCCTGCTGACCCCCCTCCTTATCCCGGTCATCCACTCGTTCGACATTGATCCGGTTCATTTCGGGATCGTCTTCATGCTGAATCTCGAGATCGGTGCGGTCACGCCGCCACTTGGTATCGTCATGTATACTGCCATCTCGACCACGGGCGTCTCGGTCGAAGCCTTCAGCAGACAAGCGCTGCCTCTCTTCACGGCGCTCATTGCGGTCCTGCTGCTGATCACATTCGTGCCGGCGCTGACGCTGACGCTTCCAAATCTGCTGTTCAGATGAAATTCGGAGGAAGGCCATGGCGGATAGGTCCTTGCCCCGGTCGCTGAGTGAGCTCAAGGAAGGTTACGACCGGGATGGCTATATATGCCCCGTCCCGGTGTTGAGCGGCGAAGAGACGGCGGCGATCCGCGGGCGGGTCGAAAGCTATCTCGGCCGGACGAGCCGCGATGCGCGCGATACCAAAAACGACCCGCTGCTCCAGTTCAAAGTCCACATGGTCTTTCCCTGGGCGGACAAGCTCATCCACCACTCGGGCGCACTAGATGCGGTCGAGGCGCTGATCGGTCCGGACATCCTGGTCTGGAACACGGCGGTGCTGATCAAGGGTCCGCATACCCGCGACTTCGTCAGCTGGCATCAGGACGTCTACTACTGGGGCAACCATCCCGACCATGTGGTCGGCGCCTGGATCGCGCTTGCCGAGAGCACGCCGGAGAACGGCTGCGTCCGGGTAATCCCCGGGTCTCACGCCTGGGGCATCCTTCCTCATAAGGATACGTTTGGCGAGGACAACATCCTCTCGCGGGGACAGCAGATCGATTCAAGTCGCATCGACGAACGGCTGGCCAAGGATATGGTGCTCCAACCTGGTGAGATGTCCTTGCACCACACATGTACGGTGCATGGCTCTCGCCCGAACCGCTCCGGCCGTCCGCGGATCGGCTTTGTTATCACCTATATGTGCCCTGCCACCGTCATGCGCGGGCCGCGCACGGGTGCAACGTTGGTGCGGGGCAGCGATACGCGAGGGCATTTCGACCTCGAGACCGTAAGGCCAGCAATCGACCTCGATCCCGCGGGACTGGCGGCCCACGACGAGGCGATGCGCCCATTCTCCGAGGCCATCTATGAAGGCGCCCAGAAGGACGGACGGCGCGCTCCCGGTCATATCTCGAACCGCGGGAGCTGAGCCGATGACGGGTTCCTGGAGGAGATCGTTTCACCGACTACAGTTCAACCCACCTTAGCTTGAGGCATGTGAACCGATGAAGGAATTGGAGATCGATCGCGTTCAGGTTTACGCCGTGGGTCCCGAAACGGAACGCTTCACCTGGGCCACCGGTCACACGTCCCAGTATGTCACCAACACGATAGCCCGCATCACCACGAGAGGCGGGCTTGAGGGGGTCGCCGGAGCGATGTTCGTGACCGAGTTCGGTTTCACCGCCGCGGTCGCCGAAACCGTGCGGCGGATGCTGCCGCTCATCATCGGGGCGACGCCCTTCGATCGGGAGCGGCTTTGGTATCGGCTGCAGCCGCTCGATCTGCCGATGGCCCCCCAGGCCCAGTCGATCATCGATATCGCGCTCTGGGACCTGCTGGCCAAGCATGCGGGCCTGCCCCTCTATCAGGTTCTCGGCGGCCCGCGCTCGAAGATCATGTCCTACGCCAGCACACCGATGCTGCCGTCGCCCGCCGCCTATATCGAGTTCGTCGCTCAACTGCTCGAGCAGGGTTTCCGCGCCATCAAGTTCCACTGCTACTGTGAATATGAGCGCGACATGGAGATGGTGCGCGCCGTGCATTCCAAGTTCGGCGGTTCCGGCGTCCGCTTCATGCTCGACGTCGAGCAACGCTACACCCGTGAGCAGGCTCTGAAGGCCGCCCGCGAGCTCGAGGAATTGGGCTATACTTGGTTCGAAGCGCCGCTGCCGGACTTCGACGTCGAGGGGTATCGCGATCTCAAGCGGCGGGTAAGCATTCCGATCATCGCAAACGGCAATTGGATTCTCGATCTAAGGTTGATCGAGCATCTGATCAAATCCGACTGCTGGACGCATGTGCGCGTCGACACGACGGTGGCCGGCGGAGTCACACCGATGCAGAAGATCATGGGGCTCGCCGAGGCGCATGGCATGAATGTCGAGATCCAGAGCTGGGGATACACGCTGACCCAGGCCGCCAATCTGCACGTGATGCTGGCCCACAAAAACTGCGATTTCTTCGAGCAGCCTGTCCCTTATGAGCCTTTCGAGTTTGGATCCTTGGATGTGATCCGCACCGATGCGGATGGCTACGTCCATGCTCCCGCCGGAGCGGGTCTCGGCATCCGCACCGACTGGGAAGCGGTGGAAAAGACCGCCTTTCTCACCTACGAGGAGCGGATGGGTCTCCAGACCCGCGGCAGCATGCTTTAATCCTGGCCCGCGGATTTACGTCCGACCGCCAGTCGCGGCGGGGATTGGAGTTGAGCAAGCTCGCGGCCGAGATAGCGAGCCATGGCGTCCATGCCTGAGATGCCGGCCCGCTGCTCGGCCTCCTGATTGTAGTTGGTGTTGATGTTCAGATCGTAGGTAAATTTGCGCCCCTGCGCGTCAACGATGAATTCGATCGCCGCGATCTCGATCCCGTGATGCTGCATGAAGGCCTGATACTGCTGCAAAATCGGATCCTTGAAGCCCCGCTGTACCGAAAAACGCGGCAGATCGGCATTGAGCGCTTCCGGAAGCGCGCAGGCATCGGTAGGGCAGAGATTGAAACCACCCCCGATCGTCGAACGGAGCGCATAGACCAGTTCCCGGCCGACAAACTCGCAACGCGTGATGAATGGGTCGCGCGCGCGGATATACTCCTGGACCACGAATACGCCGTCGCTCGATTCGCCGAGCTCGCCGGAATCGATCATCACGGTCAGCTCGTCGGCCGAGCCGAACAGCTGGATGCCGATTCCCTTGCCGCTGCGGTTGGGCTTGACCAGAAAGGGGCCGTTCATGAGCCGGCCCGCCTCGATCAGGCGGTTGAGACCGATGGCCGCCACCGTCCGTGGCGTTAGGATGCCGAAGCCGTCAAGAGCGGCGCAAAGCGCCGCCTTGCTCATCGCCAGCTCCAACGCCTCACGGGAGTTCACGATCCTGCGCCCGTTGCTCTCCAGCCAGTGCAGAAGCGCTCTGGCGTATTCGACAGCCAGCACATGTCCACGGGTATGGGCGGTGGCGCTCAGGCGATTGAAGAAGACGCCCTCGGGCGGCCGCCGCGTCAGGTCCACCGAGCCCGTGCCGAGGAAGATCTCCTGATGGGGGATCCCACGCCGGGTCAGGGCTTGGTCGAGCGGGCCGTACCAGTCGACACTTTCATGCAGGACATAGACGCAAACCATGTGCCGCCGCCTTGACAAGAAAACCCGCCGCAGCAGGAGCTGGGCGGGGGCACCCTCGCTTTAGCCGCATTTCTTACGCGCCCGCAAGCTGAGCTTCAAATCGGCGCAAAGTGAATTATGCCATAGTTTGAGTAGAGCGGCAATCTTAGCCCGGCACGGCCGGATGGTGCCGGGCGGCGGCCGGCATTTCACTTATATCGTGAGACGACGATCAGCCTGCCAAGCGCTGTGGAAAATTCCCTGTTGACAGCCTCAATGTTTAGTGAAAATGTTTATCGAACTAAATTACTAAACATAGTCTCAGGGTGGGTGACGCGATCTTGGTGGCCGGCAGGCGCCGGCACCCGAATCCTTCCCAAACCTGTGCGAGGTAGCAAAGCCCACCCGTTCGGTGCTGACCGAACCGGTTGGTCCAGCTAGGCGATGCCGGCGGCTGGCATCAAGCCGCCCAGTACGGAGGAAAAAGGGCATGCGCATTTCGTCGACGATGGGAGTGGGGGCGGCAGCGCTGGGTCTTGCCGCAGCCTGGAGTGGGCCCGCGGGCGCCCAGTCGGATCCGCTGACGCTGTGCTGGGCGGCTTGGGACCCGGCCAACGCTCTGGTCGAGCTTTCCAAGGATTTCACGGCCCAGAGCGGCATCCAAATGAAGTTCGAGTTCGTACCTTGGACCAGCTTCGCCGACCGCTTCATCAATGAACTGAACTCCAAGGGCAAACTTTGCGATCTGATGATCGGAGATAGCCAGTGGATCGGGGGTGGCGCGACGCAGGGACACTACGTCAAGCTCAACGATTTCTTCGCGAAGGAAGGAATCTCGATGGAGGATTTCCTTCCGGCCACGGTCTATGCCTATTCGACTTGGCCCAAGGGCTCCGAGAACTATTGGGCGCTACCGGCGATGGGCGACGCCAATGGCTGGGTCTACCGCAAGGACTGGTTCTCGCGTCCGGAATTGCAAGCGGAATTCAAGTCGAAGTATGGGCGCGACTTGGCCGCTCCGCAGACCTGGACCGAACTCAAGGAAGTTGCCGAGTTTTTCCAGGGCCGTGAGATCGACGGCAAGAAGATTTATGGCGCCGCCATCTTCACCGAACGAGGATCGGAAGGCATCACCATGGGCGTGACCTCCGCGCTCTATCCCTTCGGCTTCCACTACGAGGATCCTGCCCATCCCTACCAGATGGAAGGGGTGGTCGATTCACCGGATGCGGTGGCGGGCCTGGAGTTCTACAAGGAGCTCTATAAGTGCTGCACCCCTCCGGGCTATACCAATTCCTACATGCAGGAGGGGCTTGACGCCTTCAAGTCCGGCCAGGTGGCGATGATGATGAACTGGTTCGCCTTCTTCCCTGGCCTCTACAAGGATCCCAATGTCGGCGGCGAGAAGATCGGCTTCTTCGTGAATCCGAAGCAGAAGGTCGAAGGCTCGACCTTGGGCGGGCAAGGGATTTCGGTGGTCGCCTATTCCGACAAGCAGGATGAGGCGCTGCAATACATCAAGTGGTTTGCCCAGCCTGACGTGCAGAAGAAGTGGTGGGCGCTGGGCGGTTATTCCTGCCACAAATCGGTGTTGCTCGACCCGAATTTCGCGCAGTCGGCGCCCTTTGCCGCTGACTTCCTCAAGGCGATGTCGGGCGTGCAGGACTTCTGGCAGGAGCCCGCTTATGCCGAGTTGCTCCTGGCGATGCAGAAACGTGTGCATGACTATGTCGTGGCCGATCAGGGGACCGCGGAGGACGCCCTCGACAAGTTGATCGAGGACTGGACCGAGGTCTTCGAAGACGAGGGTAAGATCTGAGTGTCGGACCGCGCGGTCCGGCGAGAGCGGGGCCGCGCGGGCTCTTTGGATGTGGCGTCTTCCTCGGGTCAAGCAGAGATGAGCGAGATCGTCGAAGCTCCAGGGATCTTGCGGGCCGCGCCGGCGGAGGCCGCGGGGCTGCGCGGCCGGCTCGGCGGCGTCTCCGATCGGATTCTCGCCTGGTGGTTCATCGGCCCGACCATCCTGCTGTTGCTCGCCATCAACATTTTCCCGCTTATTTGGACGATCTATCTCTCCTTCACGAACTTCAAGGCCAACCGCGCAAATCGCGGCATCGACTGGGTCGGGATCGAGAATTATCGCCGCATTCTCTCCGATCCCGACATCTGGGCAGCGATGCAGGTGACCGCCCATTTCGTGTTCTGGTCGATCCTGCTGCAAGTGGTGATGGGCTTCGGCCTTGCGCTTCTGCTCGACAAGCGCTTTCGCGGCCACGGCTTCTGGACCACTGTGATCCTGCTGCCGATGATGCTGTCGCCCGCCGTCGTGGGCACGTTCTGGAGCTTCCTCTTCCAGCCGCAGATCGGCCTTTTCAACACCATCGTCGGTTTCTTCACCGGCATCGATCCCAGCTCCTTTCAGATGATCGGCGATGTGCCACTGGCGCCCTGGGCGATCGTGCTGGTCGATACCTGGATGTGGACGCCTTACGTGATGCTGATCTGTCTGGCCGGCCTGCGCTCGATCCCGGACTATATCTACGAAGCGGCCGAGGTCGACCGCGCCTCGGCCTGGCGGCAGTTCTGGTCGATCACCGTGCCGATGGTGCTGCCTTTCCTGATGCTGGCGGTTCTGTTCCGCGGCATCGAGAATTTCAAGATGTTCGACATGGTCAATCTCTTGACCTCGGGCGGTCCGGGCTCGACCACGGAGGTCGCCTCGATCACCCTGAAGCGCGAGGCCTTCGAGAAATGGCGCACGGGCTACTCTTCGGCCTTCGCGATCATCCTCTTCGTGACGGTGTTCGGCGCGGCCAACATCTATGTAAAGACCCTAAATGCGTTGAAGAACCGATGAGCGCGCAAGCACAGTCCATTGCTTTCTCGACGACCCAGCCGGCGCGCTGGACGCGGCGGCTGGCCGGCGCGGCCGTGGTGATCTATGCGCTGATCTCGATGGTCCCGCTCTTGTGGATCGGAATGACCGGTTTCAAGACGCCGCCCGATTCGATCTCCTATCCGCCAAAGGTGGTGTTCCAACCCTCGCTCGAAGGATATGTCAACCTTTTCACCACCCGCAGTCGCCAGACGGCCGAATACATCCAGAGCCTGCCGCCAGCGCAGTCTTGGTGGGACAGGCTGGTACGCTCGCGCGGGATGGTCATCGCCGGACCCTCCAAGTTCGGCGAGCGCTACATGAACTCGCTGGTGATCGGCTTCGGCTCGACCTTCCTGGCGGTCACGCTGGGTACGCTGGCCGCCTATGCCTTCTCGCGTTTCCGCGTGCCTCTCAAGGACGATCTCCTGTTCTTCATCTTATCGACCAGGATGATGCCGCCGATTGCCGTCGCGATTCCCATCTACCTCATGTATCGCGAGCTGGGGCTTTCCGATACGCGGCTTGGCATGATCCTTCTCTATACGGCGGTCAACGTGTCGCTGGCCGTCTGGCTGCTCAAGGGGTTTATCGACGAGATCCCGCGGGAATACGAGGAAGCGGCGATGATCGATGGATATACCCGCTTCCAGGCCTTCTGGAAGGTGGTGCTGCCGCAGGCCACCACCGGCATCGCCGCCACCGCCATCTTCTGCTTGATCTTCGCTTGGAACGAATATGCCTTCGCCGTGCTCCTGACCTCGGGCGAGGCGCAAACCGCGCCGCCCTTCATCCCGATCATCATTGGCGAGGGCGGGCAGGACTGGCCGGCGGTGGCGGCGGGGACGACGCTGTTTCTCATCCCGATCGTGGTATTCACCGTGCTGCTGCGCCGACATCTTTTGCGCGGCATCACCTTCGGGGCCTTGCGCAAATGACCGTGCAACTTCCGCAGACGCGTACCCGGGGGAGTGCCTCGCGCTTGTTCCGGCGGGGGCCATGGGAGGCCGGCGCCACTGCGCTGATCGCACTTGGCGTCGTCATGCTGATGCAGCCTTTCTCGCTCACGCTTTACGGCTGGTCCTTTCTGGTGATCCTTGTCGGCACCTTCGGCTTCGTCCTCGTCAGTCACTTCCCGGAATAGCCCATGGCCGAGATCCGCATCGAGCAGTTGAGCCGGCGCTTCGGCGATTTCGTGGCGGTCGAAGGGTCCAGCTTCACCATCGAGGATGGTTCTTTCTTTGTCATGCTTGGACCGTCGGGCTGTGGCAAAACCACGACCTTGCGAATGATCGCGGGCCTGGAGCTGCCGACCGGCGGACGTATCCTTCTCGATGGCGAGGACATCACCTTGCGCCGGGCGGCCGAGCGCGACATCGCCTTCGTCTTCCAGCTCTTCGCGCTTTATCCACATATGAATGTGCGCCAGAACATCGCCTTTCCGCTGAAGTGCCAGGGCATGCCACGGGCCGAGATCCGGCCTCGGGTGGAGGAGGCGGCCCGCCTGTTGCGCATCGATCATCTGCTGGGCCGTCGCGTCTCCGGCCTCTCGGGCGGCGACCGACAGCGGGTTGCCTTGGGTCGCGCCATCGTGCGTCGGCCGAAAGCGTTCCTCATGGACGAGCCCTTGGGCGCGCTCGACGCCGAGTTCCGGCGCCTGATGTGCGGCGAACTGCGCGAGCTCCATGACCGCATCGATGCGACCACGGTCTATGTCACGCACGACCAGCTCGAGGCCATGGCCATGGCCGACCGCATCGCCATCATGAACCAAGGCCGGGTCGAGCAGGTCGGCACACCGCAGGAGATCTACGACCGTCCGACTAGCATGTTCGTTGCCGATTTCATCGGCTCGCCACCGATGAACTTTCTTGCCTTCGAGGGCGAGGCCAGGCCGGGCGATTGCCGGGTCAGGCTGGGCGACATCGATGTCGCAATTCCCGAGCCGTGCGAGCGCTCCAGCGGGGCGGCGTTGGCCTTGGGGGTGCGCCCGGAGCATGTCGCCTTTGACGATTCATCGGCGTTGCGGGGGACCGTGTTCGGCATTGAATATCTCGGCACCACGCAGGTCGTGACTGTCTCGACCGCCTATGGTCCGGTGAAGGCACGGATATCCTCCGGCGTGAAGGCGCAGATCGGCGAAATTGTCGGGCTCCGCTTCCGGACCGAAGCGCTGGTGCTCTTTGACGGCGCCACCCGGCGCTCGATCGCTGCGACGCGGGGTGGAGGCTTCCATGGCTGAAGTCTCGCTCGTTTCGGTTACCAAGCGATTCCAAACGGTGACGGCGGTTGATCGGCTCAGCCTCGACATCGCCGATGGCGAGCTTGTCGTTCTCCTCGGCCCAACCGGAGCGGGTAAGACCACGACTCTCAGATTGATCGCAGGGCTGGAGCAGGCGGATGCCGGCATGGTTCGGATCGACGGGCACGACGTCACCCGTATGCCGCCGGCGGCACGCGACATCGCCTTCGTCTTTCAGCAGTATTCGCTCTATCCGCATCTGACCGTCTACGACAATCTGGCCTTTCCTTTGCGTGCGCCTGCGCGGCGACGGCCGGAGGCCGAGATCGCCAAGCGGGTGCGAGAGATCGCGGCGCTTCTGAGAATCGAGGACAAGCTGCAGAACCGGGCGACCCGGTTATCGGGCGGCGAGATGCAGCGGGTGGCGATCGGCCGAGCATTGGTCCGCAGGCCAGCGATCTATTTGATGGACGAGCCTCTGTCCTCGCTCGATGCCAAGCTGCGCGCCGAGCTCAGGCTGGAGCTGAAGCGCATCCAGTCGGAGTTGGGCGCCACCATTCTCTACGTTACCCATGACCAGGTTGAGGCGATGACCATGGCCAGCCGCATCGGCATCATGTCCGAGGGGCGTCTGGTGCAGATCGGCACGCCGCGCGAGATCTATGAGCGCCCGCACAGCGCCTATGTCGCCAGTCGGTTGGGCACACCCGCGATCAACCTCTTTCCCGCCGAGCTCATAGTCGCGCCCGGGGCCCCCGCCGGCACGCGGACCATCGGCGCCCGTACTGAGCATCTGCGTATCCGTCCGGCAAATGGCGGCGCCAGGGCGCGCGTGCGCCGGGTCGAGCATCTCGGCGACCAGAGCCACGTCCATGTCGAGATCGATGGGCGGGCCCTGGTGACCCTTGCCGATCCGCATGCGCCGCTCGCGGCGGGCGACGCGGTTTCCATCGATCTGGTGAATCCGATCTATTTCGACGGCGAAGGTCGGCGTATCGAGGCCGCGCCATGACGACCGGTCCCGAGCTTCACACTCGGCTAATCGAGGTGGTTGCAAGGCGCGTGATCGAGCATGCCGATGAATTGACCCGGCTGGACCAGGCGATTGGCGATGGCGATCACGGCATCAACATGAAGCGAGGCTGCGAGGCGGTTCTGGCCGAGCTGCCTGTGCTCTCGGAGAAGACCCTGCCGGAGGCGGTGAAGGCGGTCGGCACGAAGCTGGTGATGACGGTGGGCGGCGCCTCAGGCCCGCTCTACGGCACGCTGTTCATGAGCCTGGGCCGTGCCATGCCGGCAACCGTGTCGCAAGCGGCCATTGCCGAAGCGATGGCGGCGGCGCTGGCGGCGGTCAAGGCGCGCGGCAAATCGGATGTGGGCCAGAAAACGCTGTTGGACGTTTTGGCGCCGGTCGTGAACGCGTTGCGGGAGGAAGCTCGCGATCTGCCCCAACGGCTGCGGGCGACCGCATCGGCGGCCGCCGAAGCGACGGTGCCGATGAAAGCCATTCGAGGCCGCGCTTCATTCCTGGGCGAGCGCAGCATCGGGCATATGGACCCGGGCGCGCGTTCGGCGGCGGTGATGGTCGAGGCGATCGCCGATGTGATGGAGGGCAAGGCGTGAAGCGCAATGTCGGAATCGTGATCGTCTCACACTCGCCCGATATCGCACGCGGTACGGCGGACATGGTGCGGCAGATGGTCGGCGAGAAGGTGCCTCTGGCCTGGTGCGGCGGCGATCCGGGCGGCGGGCTCGGCACCAACGTCGAGGCGATCATCGCCGCTATCCAGACTGCCTGGTCGGAAAAGGGCGTGGCCATCCTGGTCGATCTCGGCGGCGCCGAGACCAACAGCGAGGTGGCTGTGGAGATGCTTCCCGACAATCGCCGCGGCCGGGTGGTGGTGTGCAATGCGCCGATCGTCGAGGGGGCGGTGATGGCGGCCACGGAAGCGTCGGCGGGCTCCTCTCTGGACGAGGTGCGCCGGACCGCCGAGGAAATGAGGCCCGCGTGAGCTCCGATTTCATGACATCAGAACTGGCCGAAGGCTCGGTCCTGCTCGATCATGCGGTGGGGCTGCACGCGCGGCCCTCGGTCAAGCTGACCCAGCTCGCCAAGAGCTTTGCCTCCTGCATCGAGCTGGGCCTGTCCGAACACGGTCCCTGGATCGACGCCAAGAGCATCGTCAAAGTGATGGCGACCAAGGCGCCGAAGAATTCGATTCTGTATTTTCGAGCCCAAGGCACTGATGCGGCAGTCGCCGTTGCCGCCCTGATCAGGTTGGTGGAGCGGGATTTCGAGAATGGGCATTGAGTCCAAGCGCCCTATGGTGCGGATCGATGGCACGGTGGCGGCGCCGGGTCTTGCCGAGGGGCCGCTGTTTCGCCTCGCCGGCGGGCCACGCTCCCTGCGGACCGCCGGCGCGCCGGCCGAGGAAGGCGCGGCGCTGGCGCGCGCTTTGGCGGAGGCTCATGCAGAGCTGACCCGGCTTGCCGCTCTGTGCGCTGACGGCGAGGCAGCGGCGATCCTTCAGTTCCAGATCGCGCTCTTGGAGGACGAGGCGCTGAGCCAGCCGGCGCAGGCCGCGATCGATCGCGGTCAAGCAGCGGAATTCGCGTGGCGCGCGGCGCTCGATGCGCAGATCGCCGACTATGAAAACGCCGTCGACGCCTATTTTCGCGGCCGGGCAGCCGATCTCAAGGATCTGCGCGAACGCGTCCTGGATCGGCTTTCGGGCGCGACGACGTCGGAGATTCCGCCCGGCGCCATCGTCAGCGCCGAGGATCTGGCCCCCTCGCGCTTCCTCGCCCCGGACTGGCGCGGCGGCGGCATTGTGCTTTCCCGCGGCAGCCCAACCAGCCACCTCGCCATTCTCGCCCGCGCTCGAGGAATTCCGGTGGTTGTCGGCATCGACACCACGTGCTGCAACGGTCATTCCTACGCGCTCCTGGATGGGGAAGCGGGCAGCATCATCCTCGATCCTGACGATGAGACGCGACGCGCCTTCGAGCGCAAGCTGGCCGAGCGACAATCGCGTGATGACGCAGAGAGGGTGCATCTCGCAAGGCCGGCGAGGACGCAGGCGGGAGAGACGGTTACGGTCATGGTCAATCTCGGAAGCCTCATCGAGCTTGGCATGATCGAACCTGCGCATACGGATGGTGTCGGCCTGGTTCGCACCGAGTTCCTGTTCCAAGGCCGCGAGCAACTTCCAGGCGAAGAAGAGCAGCTCGCCGCCTATCGGCGCATCCTCGACTGGGCGGGTGGACGGCCCGTGATCATCCGCACCCTGGATGCCGGCGGCGATAAGCCGATTCCCGGCTTGACCCGGACAGGTGAGAGCAACCCGTTCCTGGGTGTCCGGGGTGTGCGGCTCTCCTTGCGTCATCCCGAGGTTTTTCGGATTCAACTTCGCGCGCTGGCGCGGGCCGCGGCTGAGGGTCCGCTCAAGATCATGATTCCGATGGTGACCCTGCCGGAGGAGCTCATTCGCTGCCGCGCGCTCCTGGGCGAGGCGGTTGCCGGGCTGCAGGCGGCCGGCTTGCCGGCGCGGGACCCTGAACTTGGGATGATGGTCGAGGTGCCGGCGGCGGCCTTGGCGCTCGATGAATTCGATGCCGATTTCACCTCGATCGGCAGCAACGACCTGATCCAGTATCTGACGGCGGCGAGCCGGGACGAGCCTGAGCTGGCGCCCCTGGCGGCGTGTCCGCCCGGGCTGTGGCGGCTCGTGCGCGACATTGTCGAACATGGACGGCGCACCGGCCGCGAGGTCAGCCTCTGCGGCGATCTCGCCGGCGATCCGAAAATGGTGCCGGCTCTGCTTGATTGCGGGTTGCGCAAGCTTTCCGTCGCCCCGGCCGCTCTGGCCTCGGTCAAGGCCGCCGTGTCCCGCTATCGGGCAGGACGATGAGCGCCGACAGCGGCATCGATTCAAGCACCCTGCCGGTCGCAGCCTATAAGCGGGTACTCCAGCAGGTGCTGGACAAGCGGCCGTCGGGGATGCGTCAACGCCTGGCCGAAGCGCTCGGCAAGAACCGCAGCTTCATCTCGCAGATCTCCAACCCCGTCTATCCGACGCCGATTCCCGCCCAGCATGTCGAGCGGATCTTCGAGATCTGCCACTTCTCCAAGGAGGAGCGGAAGCTGTTCCTGGCGGCCTACCGGCGCGCCCACCCGCGGCGCCTGCAGGCGAATGACGGGGGAGATGCCGAACCGGTGAGGCGAATGACGATGACGCTGCCCGATCTGGGCGATGCGCGCAAGAACCGCAAGCTGGATGCGCTGGTGAGCGAGTTCGCCGAGCTGGCCGCAAAGCTGTTGCGCGACGCCTGAGCCGAGCCGTCCGGAGTTGGAGGAAGGCAGATGAAGAAGCTGATCAATCGTCCGGATACCGTTCTGAGCGATAGCCTGGCCGGGTTCTGCGCCGCTCACGCCGGAATCGTGGCGCTAGGCGAGGAGGGGAAGTTCGTTCGCCGCGCGGCGCTGACCAAGGGCAAGGTGGCCTTGATCTCCGGCGGCGGATCGGGCCATGAGCCGCTTCATGCCGGCTTCGTTGGGCGCGGCATGCTCGATGCCGCCTGTCCAGGTCAGATATTCACCTCGCCGACGCCGGACCAGATGCTGGCGGCGGCCGAGGCGGTCGATACCGGCGCGGGTGTGCTGTTCATTGTCAAGAACTATGAGGGCGACGTCATGAATTTCGACATGGCGCGCGAGATGGTGGGCATGGACGCCGCCACGGTCGTCACTGATGACGATGTCGCCGTCGAAACCTCGACCTACTCGACCGGGCGCCGAGGCGTGGCCGGCACCCTGGTGGTCGAGAAGATCGTCGGCGCCGCCGCCGAGCAGAAATGGGACCTGGCGCGCCTCAAGGAGCTTGGCGATCGGGTCAACGCCGCCACCCGCTCGATGGGCGTGGCCCTGACCAGCTGCACGGTCCCGGCCGCCGGCCGCCCGACCTTCGAGCTCGGCGCGGACGAGATCGAGATGGGGGTGGGCATCCATGGCGAGCCCGGCCGGCGCCGCATAAAGCTGAAGCC
>DASPGI010000136.1:0-23057 GCA_035620695.1 Alphaproteobacteria bacterium | reverse complement strand
CGTGGTGGAGGTGAAACCGCTGCCATCCGGGCTCTCGATGATCACCGCGCACGATCGAAATGACCTGACGAGCCCACGCATTCGCCGTTTCCTGCCCCGCTTCGAGGCCGCCCCGCCGCCCGATCCCGCGCGCGGAGACTGGCGTCATTGGACTGCGCTTCTTGCCAACCGCGAGCACGGGCCCGGGGAGAGCCCGGGGGGCGCCATGTCGATCTCTCTCGACAGCGGCTTCGGCACCGTGTCGAGCGCGTTGATAGCCCTTCCCGCTGCCCAGGCGCCGTCACACAAGCCGGTCTTCCTCTTCGCCGGCGGTCGCCCGGGCGATGTCCCCTACGAGCCGGTCGAGATCTAGCCGGAGCCGTTTCACGCAACGACGCGGCAGCGACGCCGTTTCTCAAAATCGCGTTTCCGGAAATAGCTCTAGCTAGTGGCCAGGTGTGCCGAAAAGATGTGCCACGGGTCCGCCAACCCTTTGAGCGATTGCACTCCGCGGTCTTCGAAGAGGAGGCCGGCGCCGGCCACCAGGTCCTTCACCGTACCAGAGACCAGCACCTCTCCAGGCCCTGACAGGGCCGCGATGCGGGCAGCAATGTGCACGGCGATGCCGGAGACCTCGTCCTTGGCTCGATGGCATTCGCCGGTATGCAGGCCCGCTCGGATCTCCAGCCCGAGGGGACGCACGGCCTCCTTGAGGGCGAGCGCACAGCGAATGGCGCGAGCCGGACCATCGAAGCAAGCCAGGAAACCATCGCCCGTGCTCTTGGCCTGCCGCCCACGATAGCGCTGTAATTCGCTCCGGATGACCGAATGATGGCGAGCGAGCAGTTCGGACCACACTCTATCGCCCAGAGCGGCGGCGCGCTCGGTCGAGCCTACGATGTCCGTGAACAGGATCGTTGTCAGGACACGATCGGCGTCCGGGCCTTGGCGTGCGCCGGTCAGAAACTCCTCAATCTCACCCAGGACCGAGTCCTGATCGCCTACCCAAATGAGGTGATCCTCTCCTTCGAGAGGCACGAACTTTGATCCCGGGATCCGCTCCGCAATATACCGGCTTTCCTCGATATTGGAGTCGTGATCATCACGGCGATGCAATACGAGCGTGGGCACGCGAATCGTCGGCAGGATACCGCGAACATCTATCTCGGTATTCGTCCGAGCCAGGGTCGCGGCCGCTTTAGGACTTGCGCCCATTCGCAGATACGTGCCGAACCAGTTCTTGAAAAAAGCGTCGTCGGCGCGGCTCGGAGCAAGAAGACTCACATCGAACGGCCCACCCCACTCCGCCTCTATCTGTCGATACCATGCGCGCCGTTGCTCGGATGTTGGAGCCCAGGGGTAATCGGGCGCCCAAGCGCGCTTGGCAAAGCAACCAAAGAGAATGAGTGCGGTCGTGCGATCCGGATAGGTAGCCGCGAACAGCATGCTCATGCTGCCGCCTTCCGACATACCCAGGAGCGCGGCGCGCTCGCAGCCCACCGCATCCAAGACTGCCCGCACATCATCCATCCGATCTTCCAACGTCGGAAAGCCGACATCACGATCCGACAGTCCGGTGCCACGCTTGTCGAAGAGAATCACTCGCGAGAACGAGGCCAAGCGTTCGAAGAAACGCGAGACAGTCGGCTCCTCCCACACCATCTCGAGGTTTGAAACCCAACCCGGCACATAGACGAGATCGAGCGGTCCCTCGCCGGTTACCTGATAGGCGATGCTGACATCTCCGCTCTTGGCATATCTCGTGCGCGGCCTCGCCATGGCCCTCGTCCTCCAAACGCTTCCCTTATCCCAGGTGCCCAGACTAACTCGGATCAAGCCGGGGTGGACAGGCGAGGCGGCTGCTGACCGAACTGGGCCAACTTCATCGATCGCACGAACGATGCCCCGCGTCGCCCCTGAGCGGGGTCTCGCTAGCGACATGCGGGCAGCGCCAGGGGGTGACGCTACCACACTCGGGCAATGGTGCGATTGGGGAAGCGGGAGCAGGCTTCCACGCAATGGGGGATGTGCCGGTGACCAGTTACGCAAGAGCGTGGCAGCAATGGTTTCCAGTGATAGAGCGTGCAGCAGCACCGCTCAGTGTGCGCATGATCGCCCTTGCGGCGTTGGAAGAGCACCACCGCGTGCTTGATATCGGGACCGGGATTGGGGAGCCGGCAATAACGGCTGCGCGCGCCGTGCCTCGTGGAGAGGTGATCGCCATCGACCCCGATCCGGAGATGATCGAACTCGCTCGCGAGCGCGCGGCTCTTGAAAATCTCCGCAATGTGACATTCCTGGCGCAAAGAGTGGAGGAACTGAGGCTTCCACTCCATAGCATGGACGCCATCCTGTGCCGTTGGTCGTTGATGTTTGTGGACGATGTGCCTGCGGCTCTCGGCGGCCTTCGGCGTCTCCTTCGGCCAAGCGGGCGCCTGGTTGCGGCCACCTGGGGGCCTCCCGCTTGCGTGCCGGCCTTGAGCCTCGCGCGGGCGGTGATCCACGATCATTTCGGTCAGGAGCCGCCCCGATACGGACTGAAGACGGCTTTCGCACTTTCCGACGGCGAAGTTTTGCTCGCGACCTTTCGGGCCGCGGGGTTCCCCACGGTCCAGCAGGAGCGGATTCCCCTCACTTACGAGTTTCCCTCGGAAGAAACCTATATCCAATTTCGGGCCGATTGCAGCGGGCCGCTATTCTCCGCTGTCGGCCCTGTGAGCCCCGCAGCGCAGAAGCAAGCGCTCGAGGCAGTCGCAACAGCACTCGATCGGTTTCGGACCGCGGATGGATCGTTCAGGCTCGTGAACGACGCATACTGCACCGTCGGCACACTCCGGCACACCTGAGGCAAGACAAGCCGCGCTGCCTCGGCCCGAGACAGCGCATCAGACGGAACAGGTCAGCGACGGTTCAAGTCAATGGGCGGATATTCTGGTTCACGTGAAAGAAGTTGCCCGGATCGTATTTCGTCTTGAGCTCTCGGAGCCGCTTGTAGTTGGAGCCGTAGGCTGCGGCAAGGGGATCCCCCGCCTCGTCGCTGGCGTCAAGGTAATTCACATAGCGGCCTGAACCCATGAAGGGTGTCATCGCCGCAAAGGATTCGCGCGCCCAGGCGACGCATCGATCGGTGATGGTCGGATCGGTCCATTCCGACAAGATGACCAGATTGTACCCGGGCGCGCGGTGCGGGAAGGCCGTGTCACCGACGCCGACCCGGCTCACAGCGCCGTGGAAATGCTCCAGCAGCAGCTGCCCCATCGGAGTCGGACAGTTGGCGAAACACTCGATCATCTTGTCGATGGCATCGTCGCTCAATCGGGAGAGGAAGCTCGATTTCCAGTGATTGAGCGCACCCCTTGGATAAGCCGCATCCAGCATCGTGTTCAGCTGGCAGTAAGGCATCGGGCCGATTACATCCAGCACCGGCGCGCCGAGCCGCTTAATCGGGCGAACCGCCGCCTCGCCGGCGTCCAGAGGACCGCAATGACAGACCACCATCCCCACAAGCTTCGTGCCCGATCCGTCGGCGGCATGGATAAGGCCACCCACGGCCATCAGCTCATCGGGAGCCGCCGCGGTTAATTCGCGGTAGCACTGCAGTACCTCGCGGGCGCGATCGAAAGGATAGGCGACAAGCCCACCCGTAACAATTGGGCCGACAGGATGGAGGCGATACTCGAAAGAGGCCACCACGCCGAAATTACCGCCGCCGCCGCGTATCGCCCAAAACAGATCGGAGTTCGCGCTCCCGCTCGCTTTCAGGATCTTGCCTTCGGCGGTCACAATGTCCACCGACAACAGGTTATCCAGCGCAAGTCCGTATTTGCCCAACAGCCAACCGAGCCCTCCACCCAGCGTAAGGCCGGCGATGCCCGTGGAGGAAACGACGCCGCCGGTGCAGGCCAAGCCGTGGAGTTGCGTTTCGCGATTGAATAGAGCCCAGGTCACGCCGCCTTGGGCATGAGCAATGCGGGCGCTCGCATCGACGTGGATACCCTTCATCTGCGACAAGTCGATCATCAACCCGTCATCGACGGTTCCACGACCAGCGACATTGTGGCCGCCACCACGTATCGCCACTTCTAGGCCCAGCTTGCGGGCCAGGGTCACCGCATCGACGATGTCCGCCGTGCCCGCGCAACGCGCGATCAACGCGGGCCGTCTGTCCACTAAACCGTTATGGACTCTCCTCGCCTCCTCATAGTCCGAATCAGTTGGCTGGAGAAGCCTGCCGCCAAAGGTTGGAGCGAGATCAATAACTGCCTGGGATATGGATGACGCCGATGCCATGGCATGCTCCCTTCAAGGGCCAAATCCGTATGGAAAAGCCGTCTGATGTAAGGGCAGCAGCGAACGGTTCAGTATATCGGCACCGCGCAAATAGCGATAGATGCCCAATATAACCCAGAAGCGCCTTGATTGAACGCGGAAGCATGAGATCCGGGAATCTGGCGGAGCTGTCTCGGAATGATCCATTGCACTGATGCGACCGGATAGACTCTCGACAAGATCACCCATAGAATCTTTGAGAGCGTTTGCTACACCCATGGACTTTATGCCCGAAGAACGGTGCAAACGCCGCCTTGCGGCTATTCTCGCCGCTGATGTGGTCGGCTACAGCGGTCTCATGGAGCAAGACGAGGCCGGTACGCTGGCTGCGCTCAAAACCAGGCAAAAGGACGTGCTGGAGCCGCTGATTGCCCGCTACGAGGGGCGTATCTTCAAGCTAACGGGCGACGGTATCCTGGCTGAGTTCGGCAGTGCGGTCGAAGCCGTCGAATGCGCGATCGCACTTCAACACGACATGGCGACGGCCAGCGCTGGTCCGCCCGGGGATCTCCGTATCGTGTTGCGTATCGGCGTCAACTTAGGTGACGTCATAGTCGAGGGTAGCGATCTCTATGGCGAGGGTATCAACATCGCCGCACGTCTGGAAGGTATTGCCGATCCGGGCGGGATCGCACTGTCCGGGACAACTTATGAGCACGTCAGGAACAAGATCAAGGCGAGCTTCGAGGATCTCGGTGTTAGACCCTTGAAGAACATCGCCGAGCCGGTGCGCGTCTACCGGGTGAACAGCACGCCGGGTGCGCCTATCGCAATGCGGATTTCGACCGCTGCAAAGCCCTCAATCGCCGTCCTGCCGTTCGTCAACATGTCGGGTGATTCCGAGCAGCAATATTTCAGCGACGGCATCACCGAAGACATCATTACCGAGCTGACACGCTTTCGGCAGTTGTTCGTCATCGCCCGGAATTCCTCCTTTGCCTTTCGCGATCGCCCGATCGACGTTACAGAAGTGGGGAGGAAGCTCGGTGTGCAGTATGTCGTCGAAGGCAGCGTGCGTAAGTCGGTGGACCGAGTCCGTGTCACTGCCCAGTTGGTCGACAGTGCAACGGGCAATCACTTGTGGGCAGAACGCTATGATCGGAATCTGAAGGACATCTTCGCTGTCCAAGACGATATCACCCAAAATATCGTGGCGGCGCTGTTTGGTCGGATTGAGGATGCCGGCGCGCAGCGGGCCAAGCGTCAGCGTCCGGAAAACCACGCAGTCTATGACTACCTGCTCCGCGGCATCGAATTCCAACAGCGGCAAACCAGAGAAGACCTTGGCCGAGCGAGAGCCATGCTCCAAAAGGCGATAGAAATCGACCCGGATTGTGCGGCGGCCTATGCCTACCTGGCTTTGGTTGATCAGGGCGAATGGGATTTTGATGGTTCGCCCGCCTTGCTTGATCGAGCAATACAGAACGCCCAAAGGGCGGTCTCGCTCGACGAGGATGACGCTCTGTGTCACGTCATCATGGGTTACGTCTATCTATGGGCCAAGCAACTAGACGAGGCGGAGTTTCATCAATTGCGGGCCATGACCCTCAACCCAAACTACGCTCACATTCTTGCCCATATGGGCCTGCTCTCGGCCTATCTGGGAAGGGCACGAGACGCCATTGGTTGGCTCAACAAAGCACTTCGCCTCAACCCTTACCCACCGGATTGGTATCGGAGCTTCCTAGGAATGGCGCAGTATGTCGCCCACGACTATGCCGATGCCGTTGCAAGCCTGAATCCAATGATGGGCCATTTCCCCTGGGACCGAATGTACTTGGCGGCCAGCTACGCCCAATTGAACCGCTTCGCAGAAGCACGGGCACAACTCGCGGAATGCCGCGATTTGCGGCCACAAGGCTCTCTGCTGGTATATGCGTCGAACGAGCCGTTCAGAAATCAGGCTGACCTTGAGCACTTGATCGAGGGGCTGCATAAGGCAGGACTGCGGGGGTAAGACGGGCTTAAGGGCACATTACGCAGATCGCACAGTCGCTCAAGTTGATCGCATGTGCGGCCGGCAGCATCGGGCTCAAGTTATGCCAAGCTCTTGTTCCTCTTTGCGGCCCATGCGCCAATGAGGGCTGTCGGTGATGATTCCGATGAAGGCAATCCCAAGCCCAGCGAGAAGGCCGCGTCCGGTATCGGCGCCGGGCAGCGCCTTGTAAATCTCCTGACCGAGATCGCGCGAGCCAATAAGCGCGGTGATCGCGGCCATGATGAGAGCCATCATGATCGTTTGAACCGGACCTTTGTGAGGCGAGAGATTTGAGACACCCGTTCGTTGGCGCGCCTCAACAAGGCGCTTCTGCCGGGCCGGCCTACCCCGATCGGATCAGGTCCCCTTCATCGCGATGCGGAAGCATTCACCCGATGATACCTTTCGCGCTGCATCGCCGCCATTTGCCGAGGTGACGTATGTCCGATCCCCACACACTGCCGCTTCCGCAGCTCGGGCTGGATCCGGAGGAGGCGGCGCGTCGATTCGAACTGCTGCAGCAGAAGCTTGTGCCGCTGTGGAAGTCCATCCGCACCCTCAGTCAGGACGAGCAAACCATCGTGGTCGTGCCGTCCATGACCGCCGAATTCGACATCAAAGGCGCTGAGATGCAGGCTTACGAGGAGCGCTTCCTGTTCCTCTTGCTGCTGCTGCGGCAGCCGCGTGCGCGGATGATCTACGTCACGTCCCAATCCATTCTGCCAAGCATTATTGATTACTATCTCGGCCTCTTGCCGGGCGTCATCGTGAGCCATGCTCGCGCGCGTCTTTTCCTCGTTTCTCCGCAAGATCGCAGCCCCCGCCCCCTCACGGTCAAACTGCTCGAGCGTCCGCACTTGATCGACCGGATCATCTCGTTGATTCCGGATCGAAACAGGGCGCATCTCGTGCCCTACAACACCACGTATCTGGAGCGCGATCTGGCGCTTCGGCTCGGGATCCCGATGTACGGCGCCGATCCGAAGTTCTTTCCATTCGGAACAAAAACCGGATCTCGCCGCCTGTTCGCCGAGGCGGGTGTTCCTCACCCCCTGGGTTACGGCGACATTCAATCCGCTCCCGCAGCGGTAGCCGCCATTCAAGAGATGCGTGGACAAAAGCCGTCGATCCAGCAGGTGCTGGTCAAACTCAATGAGGCGCTCTCCGGCGAAGGCAATGCCGTGGTGGACCTGCAGAATCTCCCTCTCGCCGGGGCCGGGGAAGAGAGGCGCGAGATCGAGATGCGTCTGCGCGCCATGCAGTGCGAGCTTGCCGGAATGACCTACGACGTTTTTTGTCGAAAGCTGGAGAGGCATGGCGGAGTGGTCGAGGAGCGGATCGTGGGCGAGGAGTTCCGGAGCCCGAGCGTGCAGCTCCGCGTCACGCCCCTGGGCGAAGCCGAGCTCTTGTCTACGCACGATCAGCTCTTGGGCGGCGCAAGCAATCAGAGTTATCTCGGCTGCCGATTCCCGGCCGATCCGGACTACGCGGCATTGATATCGCGTGAGGCTGAGAAGATTGGACTACGCCTTGCCAAGGAAGGGGTTATCGGCCGTTTCGCCGTCGATTTCGTTGTCGTTCGAAACCCCAAGGCCTCCTGGCGGGTCTATGCCATCGAAGTTAATTTAAGGAAGGGCGGGACGACGCACCCGTTCCTGACGCTTCAATTCCTTACCGACGGTTCTTATGACACGGAGCGGGCCGTTTTCGTCGCACCGAATGGCCGAGAGAAGCATTTTGTCGCCACCGATCATCTGGAATCGGGCAGCTATCGAGCGTTCTCGCCGGACGATCTGTTCGACATGGCTGTCCGTCGCGGACTTCACTTCGACCAGACCCGACAGACGGGCGTCGTGTTCCATATGCTGGCGTCCCTTGCGGAAAATGGCCGCATAGGGCTGGTGGCGATTGAAGATTCGGCGGCAGAGGCGGATGCTTTGTATCGCCGAACACAGTCGATCCTCGATGAGGAGGTCCTGGCCGCGTTGACGCCCCGCGCCCTACCGTCGCTCTGAGTGTCGCGAAGAGCTGATCGGTCCGCTTCAGGGCCCTAACGCCGTTTCGATCTCGGCGACGGTATCCAGGACGATGTCGGCATAAGGCGCGAGCGTCGCGCGTGGGGTCACGCCGGAGGCAACGCCGACGACCAGACCTGCCTTGGCGCGGCGACCCATCATCAGATCGACCACCGAATCACCGACCATCGCGGCCGCGCCCGGCGTCAGACCCATGGCGGCACAGAAGGCGAGCAACATTCCCGGAGCAGGTTTCACCTCATGACCGGCATCGGCGCCGACAGTGAAGTCAACCAAGTCGGCAACGCCAAATCTGTCGATATTCGCCCGCGCCGTCGCGGTCGAATCCATGGTGGCGACACCAAGCACGATCCCGCGCGCCTTGAGCCGGCTGAACAGGGCCCGAAGGTCGGTCACCGGCCTTGCATTCACGCTCGCGGTTTCGTGGAACACCAGTTCGACCCGATTCGTCAGTTCAGCCGTGACCGGCATGCCCAGCCCCCTTGCCCAGACCTCCACGATCTGAAGGTTGGTGCCGCACGCAAGCGGCGAGGCGGGATCAATATGGTCCGAGGTCGGATCATAGCCGCCGAGCTTCAAGAGGCGCCTGATCTCCGCCTCGTCTCCACCCGTCAGCAGGTCGAGGGCCGCCCGATAGGCCGGCAGCCACTGGCTGCGGAAGTCGGTCAGCGTGCCGTCCTTGTCGAAAAGTATGCCGCGGATATCGCCTAGACGACGCGCCAACGGCAACACCCAGGAACGCGGCGCCCGCTTCGACGAGAAGCAGGCATGGGGGCGCTCATCAGCCGGGGTTCAGAGCTCACGCTTCAGCGGCCACGGGCTCTTGCGGCTCAGCATCGCCATGCGGCGTCTGCACCACGGCTTCGCGCAGCATGCCGCGATAGAGCTCTCCCTCGTCGATGACGCCGACGATGGTCCCGTCTCCTTCCACCACCAGCAGCGGCCGGCCGGTCAATCCGCGCGCCAAAATCGCGGTGCGCATGGAGGCATCAGGCGCAATAGCGATCACGGTCGCCGAGGGAAGTCGATCCACCTCCATATCCTCCTGAAACTGGAGGATACGCGCTTCCGCACCGTCGACGCGGATAGAGAGCAACCGACCGCCGCCATCCACCCTGAGCCGCACCCGGTCCTGGCGATCGAGGACCAGTGCGCCGTCCGAAGGATCGCGCCAAAGCTCTACGACCGGACGCATCAACGAGTTCGCCTTGAGCACGTTCAAGGGATTCATCGAGGCAACGAACTGGCGCACATAGTCCGAGGCGGGGCGCGTGACGATCTCCTCGGGCGAGCCCGCCTGCACGATGCGACCCGCTTCCATGATGGCAATACGGCTGCCGATCTTCAGCGCTTCGTCGAGATCGTGACTGACGAAGACGATGGTCTTGCGCAAGGAGCGCTGCAACTCCAGAAGCTCGTCCTGCAAATGCTCGCGGATCAACGGGTCGAGCGCCGAGAAGGGCTCGTCCATCAAAAGGATGTCGGCGTCGGTGGCGAAGGCGCGCGCCAAGCCCACCCTTTGCTGCATTCCTCCTGAAAGCTCGTGCGGATATTTATCCGCCCATTGCTGCAGGCGGACGAGCTGCAGCTTTTCCTCAACAATGCGATGGTTTTCGGCCTTCGGTGTTCCACGTATCTCCAGCCCGAACCCGACATTCTCGCGGATGGTCCGCCAAGGCATCAGGGCAAATTGCTGGAACACCATCGAGATGCGCCGCATGCGCAGACGCCGCAGCGTCGCCGAATCGCACGCGGCGATATCGATCTCGCTCTCCCCGTCATGGACCAGGACGTGCCCACGGCTGGCGCGGTTGAGGCCGTTGACGCAGCGCAGGAGCGAGGATTTGCCGGACCCCGACAAGCCCATCAGCACATAGATCTCGCCCGGCTCGATCGACAGGTTGGCGTCATGCACCGCGACCAGCGCCCCCGTTCTCTGGAAGATCGCGTCCCGCCCCTCGCCGCCATCGAGCAGAGAGAGCGCGGTCTGCGCCTCGCGCCCGAAGATGACATCCACATGATCGAAACGGATCGCGGAGGTCATTGCTTCCACGGCCTCTTACGTACGGCGCGCGGCGCCAGGGCCGGTGCGGCGTTGCTGGCGCAGCATGCGGTCCAGGATGATTGCAACCACCACGATTGCCAAACCGCTCTCTATGCCAAGCGGCACATTCACCTGGTTCAGCGAGCGGACCACCGGCTTGCCGAGCCCGCTGGCGCCGACCAAAGCGGCGATCACCACCATCGACAGAGAGAGCATGATGCACTGGTTGACCCCAGCCATGATGGTCGGCAGCGCCGCCGGCAACTTGACCTTGCGCAGAAGCTGCCAGCGCGTGGCGCCGAATGCCTCCCCGGCCTCGACCAGCGCCTTCGGCACTTCGGAAATGCCCAGATAGGTCAGCCGGATCGGCGCCGGAACGGCGAAAATCACGGTGGCGATGAGCCCCGGCACTAGGCCGAGGCCGAAGAGAATCAGCGTCGGCACCAGATAGACGAAGGTGGGGATGGTCTGCATCATGTCCAGCACGGGGCTCAGCGCCGGATAGACCCAGGGGCGCTGGGTGGCGAGGATGCCGATCGGGACGCCGATGGCCAGCGATATCGTGGTCGCAAAGACGATCAGCACCACCGTCTCGATCATCGCCTCCCACAGGCCTTGATTGAGGATAAAGGCGAGGCCGAGCACCGTGAACAGCACCAAGGCCCAGCTGCGCTGCAGTAGAAACGCGAGGGCGGCGGCCAAGATGATGAACAGGAACGGCGGTACCGCCAGCAACAGGTCGACCACGCCTTCGATCGGGATGCGCAAACCTTCGGTGATGCCGTCGAAGAACCAGTCGAGATTCTCGGTGATCCAATCGACGCCGGATTTTCCCCAGCGCCCGATCGGCACCTTGTTGTCGGCGATGAATTGCTCGATCTCGTTCACTGGCCGCCCCTCTCAAAGGTGCGCCGGCACTTCTTACGGCGCCTGGCGGAAGCGGGGACGGTGGAGCATCGTGTCCGACCGCCCCCCTTCACGGAACGGCTAGGCGCCGAGCCCCTGCTTCACCGCGGCCAGGCCGTCGTTGCCGTCGATTGTGGTCACTCCGGAGAGCCATTTGTCGAGCACCTCCGGATGCTCCTTCAGCCACTTCTCGGCCGCCTTCTCGCCCTCCATGCCGCCGTCGAGTATGAGACCCATGATCTCGTTCTCCATTTGCAGGGAGAATTCGAGGTTCTGGAGCAGCTTGGCGACGTTCGGGCATTCGGCGAGATAACCCTGGCGCACCTGGGTGAAGACGGTGGCCCCACCGAAGTTCGGCCCGAAATAGTCATCCCCGCCCGTCAGATAGGCCATCTCGAAATTCGCGTTCATCGGATGAGGTTCCCAGCCGAGGAACACGATCCAATCCTTGTCCTTTACCGCCCGCGCGACTTGCGAGAGCATGCCTTGCTCGCTCGATTCCACAAGCTCGAAGCCCTTGAGACCGAAGGCGTCCTTGTCGATCATCGATTGGACCAGCCGATTGCCGTCGTTGCCCGGCTCGATCCCGTAGATTTTGCCTTGGAGCTTGTCCTTGTGCTTGGCGATGTCGGCGAAATCCTTGACGCCCGCGTCTTGCACATATTTCGGAACGGCGAGGGTGTATTTCGCGCCCTCGAGATTGGCGCGAACGACCTCGACCGATCCGTCCTGGGTATATGGATCGCTGTCGGCCGCCATGCTCGGCATCCAGTTGCCGAGGAAGACGTCTATGTCCTTGTTCTTCATGCTGGCATAAGTAACCGGCACCGCCAGCACCTCTACCTTGGGCGCATAGCCGAGCGCCTTCAGCATGACCGTAGTCGCCCCCGTGGTCGCTGTGATATCGGTCCAGCCGACATCCGAGAACCGCACGGCCTTGCAGGATTCAGGATCGGCGGCCTCGGCTTGGCCGGCCAGGAGCGCCAGCGTGAGCGCACCCGCCGCCGCGATTTTCTTCATCAGCATGTCGTTTTCCTCTTGTCCTCCCGAACGCCCCGGCCCGAACAGGTCGAGGCTTGCAGCCCGCAGCGCCTCCGACAGGAGTTTTCGAGTTCGCGCCTGGGCCGGCAGGCATCAAGCGACCGGTTCGGAGCCCTTCCGAAGCTTCGGCCGCCGCCTCGAATACAAGTGTGTCGCATTTGACCGCCTCATGGCAACCACCCCCGTTGCGCAGCTTCGGATCAGCAAACCAGCCCCGCCCGGCTCGCTCGATGCAACCGTTGAAGGCTCCGTGCTAGCTTGATTGGCAAGGGGCCGGTTCGTAGGTCGGCGCCGTCCCTTTGGAAAAGGGACAAATCGGCAACGTCCGGCCCCTCCCGCCGTCATGGCGGGAGCGGATGGGTGGAGGGTCGGCGCAAGAAGCTTCCATACTCCGCTTGACCAAGGCTCTGGTCCGTTCGAGGAACACACCCCGTGGCACCTTCTGAAAGCTTCGATTACGTAATTGTCGGCGCCGGCTCGGCCGGGTGCGTGCTGGCCAACCGGCTGACCGAGGATGCGGAGGTCAAGGTCCTGGTGCTCGAGGCGGGACCCAGGGACAACAATCTCTGGATCCACATGCCCGCGGCGCTGACCTACAATCTCTGCCACGACAAGTTCAATTGGTTCTACCACACCGAGCCGCAGCCCCACATGGATGGCCGGGTGATGTATTGGCCGCGCGGGCGGGTGTTGGGAGGCTCCTCCTCGCTCAACGCAATGGTCTATATCCGCGGGCACGCACTTGACTACGACCGCTGGGCAAAAAAGGAGGGCGCACCGGGGTGGAGTTACTTCGAGGTCCTGCCCTATTTCAAGCGCGCCGAGACACGCCTTCTGGGCGGCGATGCCTATCGGGGCTCCAAGGGACCGCTCTACGTCTCCACCGGCTCGCAGCCCAACCCATTGTTCGAGGCCTTCATAGAGGCGGGCCAGCAGGCAGGCTACCCGTTCACTTCCGACCTCAACGGCCGTCAGCAGGAAGGCTTCGGCCGGATGGACATGACCATCTACAAGGGCCGGCGATGGAGTGCCGCCATGGCCTATTTGAGACCGGCGATGAAGCGCCCAAACTTGCGAGTCGAGACCCGCGCCTTGGCCTCTCGCATCCTCTTCGAGGGACGACGGGCCGTCGGCATCGAGTATGCCCATCAGGGCCGGATCAAACGCGTGCGCGCCGATCGCGAGGTGATCCTTGCCGGCGGCGCGATCAATTCTCCCCAGCTTCTGATGCTGTCCGGCGTCGGCCCGGCCGACCATCTGCGGGAGATCGGCGTTCCCGTACTGCAGGATCTACCCGGCGTTGGTCAGAACCTGCAGGATCATATCGAAATGTATGTTCAGTACGAATCGACCAAGCCGATCACGCTCTACAGCACCTTCAATCCGTTGAACATGGCGCGCGTGGGCATCGAGTGGCTCCTGTTCCGGCGCGGGCTTGGCGCCTCGGCGCATCTGGAGGCCGGCGCCTTCATCCGCACCAACGAGGAGGCGGAGCACCCGAACATCCAGTACCACTTCCTGCCCTCGCTGGTGATCGATCATGGCCGCGTTCGCCCGGACCGCCACGCGTTCCAAGCCCATGTCGGACCGATGCGGCCAACCAGCGTCGGATGGATCAAGCTGAAATCATCCGATCCAAGAACACATCCACTGCTACAGCCGAATTATCTGGAAACCGAGCTCGACCGCTCCGAGATGCGCGCGGGAGTAAAGCTGACCCGCGAGATCTTCGCTCAGCGCGCCTTCGACCCTTATCGCGGCCAGGAGCTGCAGCCGGGAGGGGAAGTCCGCAGCGATTCCGAGATCGACGCTTGGGTGCGGCGGAAGGCGGACAGCGCCTATCACCCCTCCTGCACTTGCAAGATGGGCGAGGGTGCGATGGCCGTCGTCGATCCCGAATGCCGGGTGCGGGGGCTGGAGGGGCTACGCGTCGTCGACGCCTCGATCATGCCCTCGGTCGTCAGCGGCAATCTGAACGCGCCAACCATCATGATGGCGGAGAAAGCTAGCGACATCATCCGAGCCCGCACGCCCTTGCCCGCCGAAATGGTGCCCGTCACGCTCTTCAAAGGGCCGACCAGGCAATGCCCCGCCGAGCGCCCGCTTCTGGAACCCGCGACCGCCGCCGCCTGACCCCGGCCTCACGCCTCTTGGCTGCCGGTCCCCGCTTCTGCGGGCAGGCAGCGCGGATCGAGCTCTGTCACCACCGGAGTGGTGGTCGGCAGAGGCACGAAGGTGGCCTGCTCGGCCGAAGGAAGTGCGGCGCGATGACGCTGGCGGTAGAGAACGAAGATCGAGAAAGTTCCCGTGACCACGCCGATGAAGGCGAAGAGCGCCGTGGGTTGCAGCGCTTGCATGAGCGCCGCGGCGATGAGCGGCCCCGCCGTCGCGCCAATCGCGTAGCTCAGCAGCAGACCGCTGGAGGCGGAGACGAGCCGGTCACGCTCGACATAATCATAGGCGTGACTGACGCTGATCGGATAGACGGCGGTCGCGGCACCGCCATAGAGCGCGGTCAGCAGCAGAAGCTGATAGAAATCGCCGCCGAATCTGGTCAGCCCGATCTGTGCCGCGGCGATGAGGGTCGTTCCGACCAGCACCCAGAACAGGACCGTGCGACGATCGAACCGATCGGAAAGGCGGCCGATCGGCCATTGCAGCAGGAGCCCTCCGAAAACAGCGCTGCCGACAAAGAGCGAGACCTCGAAGATACTCATCCCGATAGCGCGGCCGAAAATGGCGGCAAGAGCGTAGAACCCGCCCTGGATGAGCCCCGAGGAGAAGGAGCCGAGCACGCCGACGGGGGAGATCTCATAGAGCTGTGCAAAGCTGAGCGGCTTTGCCGTCGCGATCTCCGGGCCGGCAACGCGCGTCAACGTCACAGGCACCAGCGACAGAGTGATCAGGATTGCGATGAGGCAGTAGGATTCGAAACCATCGACATCCCAGAGATTGACCAGAAGCTGCCCCGAGCCCATCGCGACGTAGCTGGTGATCATGTAGAGCGAGAGCACTTGGCCCCGGCTCTCATTGCCGCTCTTCTCGTTGAGCCAGCTCTCGATCGCCGCGAACAGGGTCGCCATGCAGAAACCGGAGAGGACCCGCAAACCCATCCAGACCCAAGGATCGAACCAAAGCGCATGGGCAAGCGAACCGGAAGAGACGAGCGCTGCGAAGGCGGCGAAGGCGCGGATATGGCCGACCCTGGCGATGAAAAGCTTGCCGTAAAGCGCGCCCAGAACCAAACCCGCATAGTAGCCGGACATGACGAGGCCGGTAATCGAGGTCGCCACCGCCTCCGTCGAAAGGCGGATCGGCAACACCAGGCCCAGCAGGCCCGAGCCCAACATGAGGAGAGCAACGCCGACGAGTAGGGAGGCAACCGCAGGCAAGGCCTGAAGCATGTCGTTTCACCGAATTAGAAAGCCGCAGCCGACCTCGACTAAATCAGCGCCGCTCGGCATCGACAATTCCGCCTCCGTCATGGGCAGGGGTGTTTGCGACATGGGCCCGACTGCTTCCTCCGAGTTGGAGCGACTGTGATGATTTACGCCGTACGCTCCCGCGCGCCGGAGTGGTCGGCGAGGCCAAAGGCCCGAGCCGGGTAAGGATTTACTTCACGATCATCCTCTCCAGCGTCTCGAGCCGGTCTGCCTCCTCGGCCGGCTTGTCCCACCGGATGCGATGGATTCGCGGGAAGCGCATGGCGATTCCGGACTTGTGTCGGGTGGAGCGGTGCAGACTGTCGAACGCCACCTCAAGCACCAGCTTCGGTTCGACCTCACGCACCGGTCCGAAGCGGTTGACCGTATGGTTGCGCACCCAGTTGTCGAGTCGGCGCAACTCCTCGTCGGTGAAGCCGAAATAGGCCTTGCCCACCGGCACCAGAACTCCATCGCGCCAGGCGCCGAACGTATAGTCGGAGTAATAGGAGGAACGTTTGCCATGGCCGCGCTGGGCATACATCAGCACCGCATCGGCGGTAAGCGCGCCCCGCTTCCATTTGAACCACGGCCCTTTTGGCCGGCCGGTAAGATATGGGCTGTCGCGCCGCTTCAGCATCAATCCCTCGATGCCGTTCTCGCGCGCACCCTCGCGCAAAGCCCTGAGCTCCTCCCAGCTTCCGAAGCGGACCAGCGGCGAGAGATCCATGCGCACCGGCCGGACCCGGTCATGCCAAGCTTCGAGACGACGACGACGCTCCTCGAACCCAAGCCCGCGCAGATCCTCTTCGCCCTCACGCAAGATATCGTAGAGCCGCACATGCGCCGGATAGTCGGCAAGCATGGCGCGGGTAACGAGCTTGCGGTTGAGCCGCTGCTGCAAATGGTTGAAGGGCGCGACTTCGCCATCCCGAACGACCAGAAGCTCGCCGTCGAGGACCGCATCGAACTCCATCTCCTCCAGCATGTCCGGAAAGGCGCCGCTGACCTCGTCGCCGGTCCGCGAGAAGATGCGCCGCTCGGCGCCGGCGCGCGCTGCGAGCTGCACGCGGATTCCGTCCCACTTCCACTCGGCCAAATAGTCGGTTGGAGCGAGCGCGGTCAGCTCCGTCTCGTCCAAGGCGGTCGCCAGCATCAGCGGCCGGAAGGAGGCTTCGTCCTTCACCACCGGCTTTCCCCCACGCTTCTCCAGCCAGGCGAACAGTTCGAGATAGGGCGGCGCCAGCCCGTGCCAAAGCTCCTCGATCTCGTTCGGCTCGACCCGGCCATAGTTCGCTAGGGCGGTCTTGGCCAGACGCGCCGAGACGCCGACCCTGAGCTCGCCCGTGATGAGCTTGAGCAGAGCCCATCTTTGCGTGGCGTCCAAGGCATCCAGCCAGCGCGCCAGCACCCCCGGCAGCTCCACCTTGCCGGTGGCGGCCAAAGCTTCGATCACCTCGGTCAATGGCGGAATCGGAGCGACTGATGCCCGCTCCGGCCAGATAAGCGCCGCGGTCTCCGCCAGATCGCCTACGAAATCCCAGGACCAACCGAACAGCACCGGATCGACGCGCGCTTCCACCAGTCCACGAATAAGCGCAGGCTTGGCCTGGGTGAAGGCGAGGCTGTTGGTGAGGGCGGCAAGCCCATAGCCGCGATCGGGATCAGGCGTCTCGCGGAAATAGGTTTCGATCAGCCTCAGCTTGCCGTTGCGGGCGGGCTGGAAGACCAGTCCTTCAAGAAGCTCCGCGAAGCGCCGCATGGTTTTTATGTCGCGCCTGCGAGCGGTTTGCGATACTCCACCATGGGCAGGCCGGGAATGCCTTCGAACTCATAGCTGCGCACCGCCCGCCAGCCAGCGCGCTCGTAGAAGCGGCATGCGGGCGTATTGGCGGCGATGCATTCCAGCCACCCCTCCGCATGACCCGCCGCCGCAATCCTCTCCTCGCCGGCGGCGAGGAGGAGTTGGCCGATGCCACGCCGCTGATGGCCGCGCGCCACCCAAAGATCGTCCAAGAGATCGCCGACGGTGGCGCAGAAGCCCACCGGCGCGTCGGCGCTGTCGGCGGCGACTACCGCGCCGGGTGCAATCGGCTGGATCTGCTTGCAATACCAGTCAAGACTGCGGCTTTCGACCGAGAGCCCAACCAACCGCCAATAGCCATCCCGCCAGATGTCGTGGAGAATTTCGGCCAGCGCCAATACATCGTCCTCACGTCCCGGACGGAATCGAACTTGACTCACTGCCCCTCCTCCTCGAATCCAGCGAGAGCGAGCGCCCGGGCGCGGTAACCTTTCTTGCGGAAATGATGAAGAAGCGCCTCCTCGCGGCCGTGCGTGATCCAGATCTCCGGCGCGCCTACTTCCTCGACGGTTCGGTCCAGCTCGTCCCAATCGGCATGATCGGAGATGACGAGCGGCAGCTCGACGCCTCCAGCCTTGGCGCGCTGCTTGATGCGCATCCATCCCGAGGCCATCGCCACCACCGGATCGGGCAACGCCCGCGACCAGCGTTCGGCGGCGGCGGAGGGAGGAGCTAGCACGATCTGGCCCCTAAGCGCGGCCTTGTTCGCCCCAGTGACATGAACCAGAGGGCCTAGCGGCACGCCGAGCCGCTCATAGAGCTCGCAGAGCCCCAGAAGCGCGCCATGCACGAAGATCGGCCGGTCGTACCCAGCCTTGCGGAGCAGCCTGATCACGCGCTGGCATTTGCCGAGCGCATAGGTTCCGACCAGGTGCGCTCGCTCCGGGAAAACCGCCAGCGAATGCAGCAGCCGCTCGATCTCGTGCGCATCGTCGGGATGGCGGAATACAGGCAATCCGAACGTTGCCTCGGTCACGAAGACATCGCAGGGCACCGGCAGGAAGGGCTGGCAGGTTGGATCCGGCCGGCGCTTATAGTCGCCGGATACGACGACACGCGCGCCGGCATGTTCCAGCACCACCTGCGCGCTGCCCAGCACATGTCCCGCCGGAGCCAGAGATACCGTTACATCGCCAAGGCGGATCGTCTGACCATAGGCCAGCGGCTGATAACGCGTGGGAAACTCCGTACCATGACGCGCCTGCATGATGGCGATGGTCTCCGGTGTCGCCAATGCCGCGCCATGGCCAGGGCGGGCATGGTCGGAATGGCCGTGCGTGATCACCGCCCGCTCGACCGGCCGCACCGGATCGATATGGAATCCGCCTGAGGCGCAATAAAGACCTTCAGTCCCAATCCCGAGCCAGGACACCGGATTCTTGGATGCGATGGAATGAGCCATTCCCATCATATAGTCCCGCCTACATGATTTGAGAAAGACAGGCCGAAGCGGGCCAGCCATATCGGCGTGTACACCATAATCCACCGCCCCATCGATCGAGCCTGTCGGAGTGGCCTTCGGCCACCATCGCGATCATGGCTTTTCGTGTTTCTGACAGCCCAGGACTGCGGCTAAACGCTTACGGTGTCGAGACCAGTGACGGAGGCGTCGATTCGCGCAAAGACAATGCGAAGGTCTTGTAGCAGAACCCATGGCTGGAACTGCTAACCCTGGTCTCTACAAGGCCGAAACTGAGGTAAAGCTCAATGGCCCGATTATTGCCGGCCCAAACATCAAGTGTGAGCCGTGATGCACTACGCTGCCGAGCCGCCGCTATCCAGTCCGAAACGAGGACGCGACCCAGTCCCTTGCCTCGGTACGCAGATAAAAGGCCGATCTTGCTCAAATAATAATCACCCGGCGCAGGCACAGAAAACAAGCCTCGCGTTTCTGCGAGGACATTCCGAAGATGGGTCAGAGAAACGGTGCCGGCCAGATCCGACAGATCGTCCTGGCGGCACTTTACCAGTTCCGCCGCGCTCAAAGCGATATAGCCCCCGATGCGACATCCACTTCCTTATTGTCTGCTCAGTATTGTCAAGCCCATTGAACAGAAGATTGTAGTAAGGACGCCCAGCTTCAATCATCCATGAGCATGTTTGCTTTATCAAAGCATCCCTTACCGTGTTTATTCGAGCAGCTGACACTATGCTCACTGAATTGAGCAAGTTGGATTCAGCCATGAAGTTTCCTGGCTGCGGGTGCCGAGATCACCGTATTTTACCCCATGGAATGCTGTTTGCGAAACGGATTGCCGCAGTGATACTTGCGAGCCGCGAACGCACTTGCATTGCGATGATCCTTCAACTCGGACCTGGCGCCTCAGTTGCAATTATGGCGCGTCAGGAATGCTCTTCGAAGCGTTCCATCATCTCCGCGGGCGACACATCAACGGCCCTCTCGATGATCAGGCCGGGCTCCTTCAACGCATCCCCCGACCTCGGGGCCATAGCCATGATAGCATCCAACCGAAGTGCAATCTCGGCAATGGTAGGACCCTCAAAGACATGATGAAGTGGAAAATCGATTCCGAATTGCTGCTGGATCTCGAGCACTAGATCGATTGCAGAAAGCGAATCACCACCGGAAGCAAGGAAATTGGCATAGATTCCTATCCGATCCACTTTCAACACCTTGCACCAGATTCGAGCTACGGCCGCCTGAAGTTCGTTCTGCGGTTCCGCGTCACTCGCTAACTTGGAATCGGCAGGCTTTGGAACCAGCAACATCTTGTGGTCAATTTTCCCGTTCGGGGTGAGTGGGAAGCTCTCTAAATGCACGAACTTGGACGGGATCATAATCTCGGGCAGCCAGCCACGCAGGTATCGCCGCAGCTCCTCGGCGTCCACGCTTCCTGAATCCTTTGAAGTTAAAAATGCAACGAGCTCTCGATTCTGGTTCTCCACCTCGATGAGCTTGATCACCGAGCGATCGACTCTCGGATGCCGGTCCAGTCTCGCCTCAATTTCTCCTACCTCAATCCGATGTCCATTGAACTTAATCTGCATGCGGTTGAGATCGGACAGGTGAGCAAGCACTAAATCGGGCTCGATCCCAAAGTCGATCAAACAAGCAACTTCATCTACGCCAATCTTTTCCAACCGATTGACGAGCGCCAGGCAGCCTTCGGGGGTTCCAAAAAGGCCACTGGTATCATAGTACCGACGGAACGCATGCTCGATCAAAGCGTCAAGGTCGGAAGCAGAGAGCTGTTTAAATGCTCAGTTGAGCGATCTGGAATCTTTTCGATCACCTGATTTAAATGCCGGAAATCACGAAGCATAGTACTTTATAAGATTTCGAATATAATTAAAGTGTGAGACTCGCCAAAAGGAGATCGCCATTAGCCAAATGGGCTGAATCCGCGATGATCTGAATCTCTATGAGAGTGCATGGCGTCCTGTATCACTTGTACAGGATCATTGAATGACCTCAGAGCACCGCGATCGGCAAGTTCGGCAACTTGCCGCTCAAACACTTCTGAATTACCGGCAAGAGAGGTTTGAAAGCGGAGTCCGGATAGAATAAATCTGCAGAGGCCGGTGGATACAAGTAGTCCGACCGCTTATTCGGCCAGAAGGGCGTGCGTGTGTTCTGCGCCCTGCCCTGCCCGTACCGGATCCACATAGAAGCCGTCGCTCTCCGGATCCGGTAGAATCTATTTCTGCCGTTGTATAGCCTCGCCAACACTATTCGCGAGAGGCGGTCCCAAGCTGCATATGCGCATCCGGCGAATGATTCTGGCGTTGGCGGGCGCCATCATCCTTGATTGCGACCCGAGCATGGCGGAAGCGGTGCGGTTTGTCGTCTTCGGCGACATGCCGTATGACTTGCCCAGGGATCTTGTCCGCTTCGCCGACTTGATCGAGGCGGGCAACGATCTGAAGCCTGATTTCATGGTGCATGTGGGCGACATCAAGGCGGGCGGTGCGCCGTGCACGGAGGAGTCGTATCTTACAGTTCTCGATCTGCTGCAGCGTTCCGAGACGCCTCTCATCTACACTCCGGGTGACAACGAATGGACCGATTGCCGGCTCAAATCGGCCGGGTCTTACGATCCACAGGAGCGCCTCTCCCTGCTGCGCCGCATCTTCTTTCCATCCGCCCACAGCCTTGGAAGGAATCCGATTCTGCTCGACCTGCAGTCGGATGAGCCGGGCTTCGCCTCCTACGTCGAGAACCGGCGCTGGCGCATCGGCGAAATCGTCTTCGCCACCCTCCATGTGGTCGGCAGTAACAACAATTGGGGTCATGACGCAGCCGGAAATGCAGAGCACAAGCAGCGTATTAAGGCGGTCTTCGCCTGGATGGACTCCGCTTTCGCCGAGGCAGCCCGCAACGGCGCCGGCGCGGTAGTGCTGTTCTTTCAGGCCGATCCCCTTTTCCAGGCGCCCTTCCCTTTCCGTACCGGGTTCAATGACTTCATCGCCGCGCTGGAACGGGAGGTCGTTGCGTTTGGTAAACCGGTGCTGATCGTGCATGGCGATAGCCACAAGCTGGCGCTGGACCGGCCTTTGAGGACCCCCGACAATGAAATCGTCCGCAACCTGATACGGCTGGTGGTGCCCGGAGCCAAGCTTGTCGAGGGTGTCTCGATCACAGTCGACCCCGCAGCCGATCCGCCTTTCAGTTTCGCCCGTGTTCCGGGCGGCGAGCGCCTGCGAGCTCCGTGGGGAGGATCATGACGATATTCGAACTGGACCATCGCCTCGCCGGCGACAGCGTACCGATCACAGATCTGGCGCTTTCGACGGTGCGGTTGATGAACGAGCGGAGTTGGCCCTGGTTGATCCTGGTGCCCCGCCATCCGGGTCTAGTCGAGATCGTGGATCTAGAGCCCGCCGACCGGGGCACGTTGATGGAGGAGATCACAAGCGCGGCCAATGCGCTCCGTCGCCTCTATCGGCCCGACAAGCTCAACGTGGCCGCGCTCGGCAATCAGGTCTCGCAGCTGCATGTTCACGTGATCGCGCGGTTCAAGAGCGACCCGGCCTGGCCGCGTCCGATCTGGGGTGTGAAGCCCGCGATGGAGCCATACGAGGCAAATCGGCTCTCGCAAGCGGTGCGCCGCATCGCCGCTGCGCTCCAGGCCTGAGCTTGCCGTCAGGGTCGATGCTCTGTCACAGTGTGTATAACGCCGCGACAGCGGAGGAGAGAAACGAACATGGAATTGGTCAACTTCACCGTAATGGCCGATGGCACGGCGGAGGACTATGAGCTGCTGGAACGGCTGGAGCGGCAATACATGGCCGGACTTGTCGAGCGTGTGCTCGACCACCTTCTCCTGCTGAAGGAGAGCTACGGCGGCTACAAGACCGACCGCTACCAGCACTCGCTGCAGACCGCCACGCGGGCTGAGCGCGCCGGCGCCGATGAGGAAACCGTGGCGGCAGCGCTCCTCCACGATATCGGCGACACCATCGCGCCCTTGACGCATGGCAAGGTGGCGGCCGGGGT
>DASPGI010000135.1:0-2110 GCA_035620695.1 Alphaproteobacteria bacterium | reverse complement strand
GACGAGCAACGTGTAGCCGTTGTTGGGACTCTTGGCAACGATCGTGCTGCCGATCATGCCGTTCGCGCCGCCGCGGTTGTCGACGATGAACTGCTTGCCGAGCCGCTCGGTCAGCTTCTGCGCGAGGATGCGGCCCATCCCGTCCACGCCGCCGCCGGCGGGGAAGGGCACGACGACACGAATCGGGCCGGTCGGATACCCCTGCGCGAAGGCTTGGCCGGCGCCGAGAGCGAACAGCAGCGCGCTAACCGACACCGCCAGGCGTTGATAGATACTTCTCATGGTTTTCTCCCCGTTGATCTTGTGTTCTAGCCGCCGTAACGTCAGAGCGCCTAACAAAATGAATCCCCTCCTGCCCGAGGAGGGGTCGCCGCGAAGCGGCGGGGGTGGTGGGAGAGTAAATCGGCGTTCATCGGCGGTTAATTTTACTTTTTACTCGCGAGCGCACGCTGCCACGATTTGTTCAACGCACGGAAAGCGAACTCCACTGCCATCTCCCGCTTGTACGCCGCCGACCCCCTCACATCCGACATCGGCTGCGCCAGCTTCCGCACATCCTGCACCGCCCCGCGCAGCGCATTCTCATCCAGCGTCTTGCCGACCAGTTCCTTGGGCTCGAGGACGATGGGCTTCCAGCTCACCGCCCCCACCACCACGCGCGCACTCTCGCAACGCCCGTTGGCGGCGAGATGCACGAATGCAGCGGTATTCACGGTCGGAATCTCGAGCACGCCGCGCGCCATGTACTTGTAGAAACTCGAGCCGGAGCGCACCGGCTGCGGATCGACCTCGATGGCGGTGACCATTTCGCCCTTTTCGAAGCTTTTCTGAAAGAGCTCTTCGAGCGCAGCAGTGCGCCGCCCGTTGGGCCCGGCAAGCGCAAGCCGTGCCTTCAGGGCAAGGAGAGCGAGCGGAAGATCGAAACCGCCGATGAGAGGACCAAGGCTCCCGCCAACCGTCAACATATGGCGGATGCGCGTATGTCCCACCGATTCCATCGCATCGTCGATCGCCTGCCAGCTCTTCTTGACACGCGCGTCGTCGTAGAACACCTGCTGCCGCACAGCGGCGCCGGCGCGCAGGATGCCGCGGCCGGTGATCGAGAATGCCTTCAGCTCGGGGATGCGCATGATCGAGACGAGGCGCTTTGCAAACGGCTGGCCGGTGCGCTCCCGGCGCAGCGCGTGCGACATGCCGCCGGCGACAAGCGTCGCATCGCCACGCGCCATTTCGGCAAGCGCCTCTTCGACCGTCGAGGGAAACAGCATCTCAGCCGGTGCCGGGCGCGAGCCCGAGGGCGTGCCCGAGCTAATGCGGCTCCAGGTGGCGCCTTTGGGCGCTAGAGGCGGGGTTGATTTCTCGTCAGCGTAAAGCTTAGGATGCAGCGCTCGGTGAATCTTCTCGGCAGTGATCGGCAGTTCGTGTATCCGCACGCCAACCGCATCGGCGACGGCGTTGGCGATGGCTGCCGGGATCGCATCAAGCCCGATCTCGCCCAAGCCTTTCGCGCCGAAGGGCCCCGATGGCTCGTACGAATCGGCGAACGCTACATGGAGCTTGGGCATGTTGCCGGCGGCCGGAATCGGGTAGTCCTTCAACTGCGGATCAGTCGGCATCCCGTTCCACCAGTCGAAGTACTCGATCATCGCGAGGCCGATGCCCTGCGTGACCGCTCCCTGAACCTGGCCCTCGGCAGCCGCCGGGTGGATAACCGTGCCGCAATCGACCGTGGCGGCGATTTCGAGGAGTTTTACCTCGCCCGTCCCTCTGTCCACCTCGACTTCGGCGGCCTGCGCGGCAAAGTTATAGGCGCCCGACTCGTTGCCGTAACGGCTATGGTCGGGAAAATCGGACGGATTATCGAATGTGCCCACACCGATGATGGGCTGCCCGCCACGCTTGTAGATGCTCGCCCGGACAACCGCCGCGACCGATTTGAAATCGATCTCGGGGCCGTTGCGCGGTCCGATCTGGCCATTCACGATCATCAATTCTTCCGGGGGCCGCTTGAGTTGTTCGGCGGCGGCGTCGAGAAGCTGCTTGGCCGCAGCCGCCGATGCGTTCTTGACCGCGTTGCCCGCGACATAGGTGAGGCGGCTGGCGAGCGCTC
>DASPGI010000134.1:0-5197 GCA_035620695.1 Alphaproteobacteria bacterium | reverse complement strand
AGCTGGGCCCGGTTCATTATTCGCGAACAGATGGAGCCGACCGAAGCCTTCCGGCGCATCTATGGCAGCATCATGCGACCGATGATCGAGATGGTGCGCCGGTTGATCGGCGCCATTCTGGAAGACGATCCCGCCTCCGAGCATGTAAGGCTGAGGACGCTCTCCTTCGTGGGCAGCGTCCTCGTCTTCCGCACGGCGCATGCCGCCGTCTTCGCACAGCTCGAATGGCACGCGGTCGGGCCGCGCGAGCTCGATATCCTGCAGCGCCATGCGGCCGAACTCGTGGCCGTGCTCGGAGCCGAGAAGGGCTGCCGGTCATGAAGAAAGCTGCTGCCATCGTCCTGCTCCTCGCAATAGCGCTGATTGGCGGCTGGTGGCTCGACGCGCCGGCACGGCTGGGGTGGACGGCGGCAAACCGGAACACGGCTCTCTACGGCAATGTCGACATCCGGCAGGTGTCGCTCGGCTTCCGCGTCAACGGGCGCATCGCCGAACTCCGCGTCGACGAGGGTGATGCCGTCAAGAGGGCATAGCGTTGGTTTCCCGCTAAACAACGATAAGGGAGAACGGAGCCTGAACGCCCTCACGCTGCTCGCTGTTTTCCGGTCAGGTTGAGTGGTTTCCGGCCGGTCGCGGTCGCGGCACGATCCCAGAGGAAATCCCCGGAGAAGGCGATGTGTTCCCATCCGACCGGCGAAGTATGGGCCAAGAGATCATCTGGGACGATTTTGCCTTCTGAGCGCAGATGCGCGACGGCATCGGTGATATAGATGGAATTCCAATGGACGATCGCCGCGGTGACGAGGTTCAAGCCCGACGCCCGGTATTGTTGGGCCTCATGACTGCGATCGATGACGCGCCCCTGCCGGAACGTATAGATCGCCTGCGCTAGGGCATGGCGTTGTTCGCCTTTGTTGAGCCCGGCGTGGCATCGGCGGCGCAGTGCCGGATTCTCCAACCAGTCGAGCATGAACAGGGTCCGCTCGACCTTGCCGATTTCCTGGAGGGCGATATCCATCTGGTTCTGACGCTCATAGGCGGCAAGCTTCCGCAACATCACCGAGGGCGCGACATGGCCGGCCTTGAGCGAGGCGACGAGCCGCATGACGTCATCCCAATGTTCGCGGATGACGTCGGCACGGATGCGTTTTCCGAGAAGCGGCGTGATCGTCTGGTAGCTCGCAGGGTGGTCGATCGGGATCAGCCGTCGATCCGGGAAGTCGCGCAGCCTCGGGCAAAAGCGGAAGCCGAGCATGGCGCAGAGCGCAAACACATGATCGGTCGCGCCGCCAGTGTCGGTGTAATGCTCGATGATTGAAAGATTGCTCCCGTGGTGAAGCACGCCGTCGAGGACATAAGGCGCCTCGTGTGTCGCCGCCGAAATTACCTTGACGTGATAAGGGCCGTGCTGGTCGGAGGCGTGGGTATAGAAGCTGAAACCAGGATCAACGCCGTAGCGGGCGTTGATGTCGCCGCCCGAGGCGCCGCGCTTTGCGCCGCGGAAAAACTGTCCGTCCGAGCTTGACGTCGTGCCATCGCCCCAGATCCGTGCGATCGGCAGGCGATGTTGAGCGTTGATGATAGCAGCGAGCGCTCCCCGATAGGTATCCTCGCGGACATAGGCATCCTGCGTCCAGATCAGCTGATCGCGCGTCACCCCCTGACTGGCGGCGGCCATCCGGGAAAGGCCAAGATTGGTGGCATCGGCCAGGATGGCTGCGAGAAGAGCGCTCTCGTTGGAGCAGCGTTCGCCGGTGCGCAGGTTTGTGAAGGCCGCCATGAAGCCGGTTTCGCGGGCGACTTCGTGCAGCAGTTCGGTGATGCGAATGCGCGGCATCAACGCATCGAGCCGATCGGCGAGGGCTTCCGCTTCGGCGGGGACCGCGGTCTTGACCGGCGAGATCTGCAGCCGATCCTCGACAAAGCGCACGCCTTCGAGCTGACCCCTTTTGAGGCGCTGCGCAAACTTCTTCAGCCGCCAGTCGAGCTCGCGGCCACGCTGTTGCAGCCACTCGTCGGCGGCCGCTGGCAGCCCGAGTTCCGCGGCGATCGGCGCGGCCGCTCGCTCCGGCAGGAGATAGCTGTCGAAACGACGATAGGCGGAAGATCGCTCGACCCAGACGTCGCCCGAACGCAGCTTGTTGCGCAGGTGAGCCAGCATCGCCGTCTCGTAGAGCCGGCGATTGATCTTGCCGTCCGGTCCGATCACCAGTTTGCGCCACTCTTTTTTGAATGGCATAGGAGCATCGGTTGGCACATCGCGTCTGCCCGATCTGTTGAGATCGCGAAGCAAATGAATGCCGGCGATCGTCCGGGCGCTTCCTCGTCCGGCCTTGAAATCGAGCGCTTCGATCAGCGCCGGGGCGAACTTTCTCAGTGTCGCATAGCGGTCCACCGCCACCATGAGCGGATCGACATCCGCGATCTCAGCGAGTGCTGCGACTTCGGGTCTTGCCTTGAGCAAGTTCGCCCAGCCGACGGTCTCGTCGATCACCTCGATCGGGTCGGAATCGTTGTTGAGAGCGGTGGAAAGTGCGTCGATCGTCCCGTGAAACAAGCGCATCAGTCGGCCGACATCCTTGGCGGTGGCAGCGTAGCGCCGGGTTTGCTTGTTCTGGGCACGGCTGAAGGCGTTGCCGATCAGCTTGTCGGCCAAGCCAATGGCCGCGTCTGTCAGACGCTCTTCCAGATCGATCAGGCAAGCGACCAGTGTCGCGCGTCGGCGTGATGCTGTGTAGCGTTCGAGCAGATAGGCAGGAGACGCGCGACCCTCACGCACGAACTGCCGGTAACGCTCGGGATGCACAACGGTGCTGAGTTTCGCCGGAATCCCGATTTCCCTCACCATTCGCAGGCGCTCGAGAACATCGCGGACGTGATCGGGCTTTGCAGCCGTCGGGATCGTCTTGAGCCACGTGAGCGGCATGGCACCCTTGCTGGCCTCGGGGACCAGAAGGGCATCGAGCGCGTCCAGTTGCTCCGGCCGAAGACCGGACAGGAGCGCATGAGCCGCCTGTTTCCTGGCCCGCGCCCGGCCGGCAATGCCGGCGCGCTCGATGGTCGAGACCGCAGGGAGGAGAATTTTGGCCTGGCGCAGCGCGTCAATGATGCCGGCGGCGATCACGATACCCTTGTCCGTCCCCCAGGCAGCCTTGGCGGCCGCCTCGATCATGAACGGGATATCCGTCCGGGCCGCCCCGCGAAGCCCATACGCTGCCGCGAGCTCACGGGCATGATCCGTCATCGTTTGTTCCCGACCCGCATAATCTGCGAGAGCGGTCGCCGGTATGTCGAGCTGCTCGGCGATGAAGGACACCAGTTCGTCGGGGAGCCCGGCGGAACCGTGAAGAATTTGAGCGAGGGTCATGCCAGGGTGGCGAAACAGCGCAAGCTGAAGGGCAACGCCGAGGCGATTGCGGTCTTCCCGCCGTAGCCGGACCTGGTTGATGTCGTTCGGCTCAAGCGTGTAAAGCCGGACCAGGTCATCACGGTCGATCGGGATCCCCAGCAGTTGTTCCCGCTCGGCTTCGCTCAGCAGTTCGTGCTTGCGCATTGGCGGTCCTCCGGCGTCCATAAAAGGCTTCACAAGTTCATGGACAGACTGGAATAAAGAGACATATTCTGTGGACGGAATCGAAGCCGCGCGACATACGTAATGTCGGTTGTCCACAGAACGGCCGTTTCGGAGACAGGAAAAATGGGGGATATTCTGGGTTACGCGCGTGTGTCCACCGGCGATCAGGACGTCGCCGGTCAGACCATGCGCCTTGAACAGGCCGGCGCCATCAAGGTCTTCACCGACGTCAAATCCGGGAAAAGCATGGATCGGCCTGGCCTGGCCGAATTGCTTGCCTATGCCCGCATGGGCGACACTCTAGCGGTCGTGCGGCTCGATCGCCTCGGGCGATCGCTGGCAGAGTTACTCGAAACGGTGAAGATGCTACGCGAGCGGAAAATCGACCTTCTTAGCCTCGAAGAGAAGATTGATACGTCATCGGCAGCCGGCGAACTCGTATTCCACGTATTCGGCGCCATAGCACATTTTGAGCGGCGGCTGATCTCGGAGCGGACGAAGGATGGCATCGCCGCCGCAAGGGTGCAAGGCAAACGGCCAGGCCGTCAGCCCCTGGACATGAAAAAAGTTGAGGCAGCCATGAAGCTCGTCAGCACCGGAATGCCACCAGTTGAGGCCGCCAAACAGCTCGGCCTTGGTCGTTCGACCGTGTATCGCGAAATGCGCCGGCTGGGTGTCAGCCGAGCTGCTTAGCGCAACTTCGCTTTCGAGCGTGTCCGGGCGCATCTCGATCCTCTCGGGACCGTCGACAACCGGACGAACTGGAGCTGCCTCTCGATTGTTGAGAGGGAGGAAATCGAAAAGGAGGCGGATGTGATCATCCGGCAAAATGCGCTGCTGAGAGGGGTGCTTTGTTGCCGAGCAATGACGGGACAGTCGAAAGTGCCACACAGCCGGCGAGGCCTGACAGAAGGCGCTTGCCCGTTTCCTTGCCAGAAATAACTGACCTGACAATGGCGACGAATGCTGGCTTCTGCATTCAAAGCGCTCCGAAAATGGGAGAATAGCGCCATGTCAAATCGTCTTGTTTTCTCTTTATTACTCGTCGCGATGAGCATCGCGCTGGTTTGGACGTTTCGCCCGCCGCCTGTGATTTTCAGCGGTTATGAAGTCGCCCCAGCAGCGCAGCAACGGTCCCAGCCCGAGAATCCAACCGAATAATGCCTAGGGGCACCATTCGAACCGATGCCGGTGGATATCCAAGGAGGTGTGCCGGAGAATCGTGTCGAGGACCACCACCCTCTCGCTGCCGAGCTTATATTAAGTCCTCCCTAGCTGCAAACCGTGACCATCCCACACCGATGTCGGTGGCTTGTTGAACCGAGTCTGGAAACCGCCGGTGGCGGCAAAGGGGTAACGTGGAGAGAGGATAACTGCGCGAAAGCCGGATGATCTTTTGAAGATTATTCCTTTGTGTTTTCAATTTCAGGGGTCTGCTGCGGAAATAAATTTAGCCTGTCCATTGCATATGTCGAAGCAGCGTCTATATATCATCCGTCGAACATTGTTTGTGACCTTTGTCTACGCGCCGAAGCGCTTCGCCAGATCTCCTTTCAAATATCGATCAAATTGGGCGAATACTCGCCCGTAATCTCCATGATTGAAAGGAAATCATCATGAGCT
>DASPGI010000133.1:0-9242 GCA_035620695.1 Alphaproteobacteria bacterium | reverse complement strand
GGATACCCCGTCACCAACCGGCCGCTCGTAGAGATCCTCAGGCCGGATACCGAGCACGATCGGCCGGTCGCGGTAGGCGGCGGCCTCGCCAAACGGCGGCAGCGGCAACCGCACACTTCCATGCACCGCCTTGAGGGCGCCCGAATCGTCCGCCACCAGCCGCGCCGACAGGAGGTTCATTGGCGGGCTTGCCAGGAATCCGGCAACGAACGTGTTCGCGGGATTGCGGTACACCTCAAGCGGTGGACCAATCTGGATGACGCGCCCCTCCTTCATGATGCAGATCCGCTCGCCCATGGTCATCGCCTCGACCTGGTCGTGCGTGACATGCACGATGGTTCGACCGAGCTGACGATGAAGCTTGATCAGTTCGGTGCGCATGCCGGCGCGCAACTTCGCGTCGAGATTTGACAGGGGTTCATCGAGCAGGAAGGCAACCGGCTCTCGCACCAGGGCTCGCCCCAGCGCAACCCGTTGACGCTGACCGCCGGAGAGTGCGCCCGGCTTGCGTTCGAGCAAGGCTCCGATTCCCAAGAGATCCGCGACCTCATTGACCCGTGCCTCGACTTCTCGCGCGGGCCGCCGCCGAAGACGCAAGCCGAAACCCAGATTGTCGCGTACGCTCATATGCGGGTAGAGGGCGTAGTTCTGGAAGACGAAGGCAAGATTGCGATCACGCGGGTCGATGTCGTTGGCACGTTTTTCGCCGAGATAGAGGTCGCCCGAGGTGATAGTTTCCAGTCCGGCGATCATCCGCAGCGTGGTCGATTTTCCGCAGCCGGACGGGCCCAAGAGGATCATGAATTCGCCGTCGCGGATAGCCAGGCTCACCTCCTCAACCGCCTTGACGTCGGGAGGAAAGACCTTAGTCACCTGCTCGAGGCGGATCTCGGTCATCGCTGTCACGCCAAGGAGCGCATGTAGCGGTAGAGATAGGCGGTCAGAACCAGCACGATGACCAGCAGCAGCACCGATATTGCCGAAGCCTGACCTATATTGAGGCCGAAGAACGCCGAGCGATAGATGAAGTAGCTGATAAGATCGGTCGATGTGCCCGGTCCTCCGCGGGTCATGATGAAGACGAGGTCGAAGGTCTTCACGGCGAATATGAGCCGGATGAGAAGCGTGACCATGATGACTGGGCGCATCAGCGGCAAGGTGATGTGGACGAATGCCTGCAGCGTCGAGGCACCGTCCATCCGCGCCGCCTCGTAGGGCTCGCGCGGCAACGCCGAAAGCCCGGCCAGCAGCAGCACGATCATGAATGAGACCTGGTGCCAGATATCGACCAGCACCACGGTCCAGAACGCGATCCTCACATCCCCCAGCCAGTTCACCGGGCCGATTCCGACGAGACTGAGAAGGTAGTTGACGATCCCCAGCTCGGGATGCAGGAACATCCGCCAGATCAAGGCCACCACGACCGGATTGATCAAGAGCGGCATCAGGAGGATCAGATAGTATATGTCCTTGAACCGCGTGATGTTGTTCAGCATCAGCGCAACCGTGAATCCCAGCAGGAACTCCAGGATCACGACCGCCGTCACGAACTTTACGGTGACCCACAGAGATTCGGCAAAATAGTTGGCGAAAATGGCCTCCCGGTAATTCTCCAGCCCGATGAAGGTGTCGTGGCGCCGGTGCAGCAGCGTGTAATCGAAAAGACTCGTGAAGATCGTGAAGAGAAGGGGAAACAACACGATCAGCGACAGCGCCAGAAGCCCGGGCAGAGTCATGACCCAGCCGAAGCGGTGGTCGTCCCGTTGCAGACGGTCGCGGGTGAGAATCAGGGTCATGTCGATGGGCCGGAGGGGAGGCGCTGCGGAACCCTGCCGCGCCTCCCCTCTTCGCTGGCTCGCGTTGCGCTGACGCCTACTTCTGCAAGCCGGCCTTCTGCGTCAGCTTGTCGAACTCCGCGGCAGCGAGATCGAGTGCCTCCTTGGCGTCCTTTTGTCCGGTGACCGCGAGATTCAGCTCGCGCCCGAGAACCTCCACGAACTCGACCGTATAGGTAAAGGTCGGGAACTCTTGGGCCGTGGCCACCAAGTCCTTGAGACGCGGCATCTCCGGCCTCTTCGCGACCACTTCGGGGTCATCGAACACCCAGGCTTGGGTCGGCGCGCCGCCGGCCAGGGTGCGCTTCTTCACAACGTCCTTGGACTCCACCCATTTCAGGAAGGTCCAGGCTGCTTCCTTGTTCGGGCTCGAGTTGGGGATCGCCCAGCCCCAACCCCCGTTGAGGCCGCCGCCCGGGTTGGACGTGATGTCGGCGTTGCCAACAACCTGCGAGGAGGCCGGATCGTTGAAGCCCGCCAGCAGGATGTTGAAGGTAACGAAGCTGTACGCCTTGCCCTGCCCGAACACATTGGCGGCTTCATCGAAGCAGAAGCTCTCCGCGCCGGTCGGCCCGTGCTTGGCTATGTCATTTCTGTAGGCTTCCACCGCCTTGACACCCGCTTCGTCGTTGAAGGTCGCTTTCCAATTCTCGTCGCGGTACTTGCCGCCCTGCCCGTAAAGATAGTTTGACCACTGCATGCAGATGCAGTCGCCGCGTTGCCCCTGGTTCACGGTGCCGTAGAAATCGGGCTTGCCGTCGCCATTCTCGTCACGCGAGAAGAACTCGACCTGCCTGGCATAGTCCTCCCAGGTTTGCGGCAGAGCCAGATCGGCGCCGTATTTGGCCTTGAATTCGGCCTGGGCCTTCGGATCGTTCAGCAGGTCCTTCCGGTAGATGATGCCCATCGAATAGTTATAGAAAGGCAGCATGTAGGTCGTGCCGTCCACCTGGCCGACGAGATTCATCAAGGCCGGTAGATAGACGCTGGTGTCGAGGCCGTCCTTCTTGATGAGATCGTCGAGCGGCATCAGCCAGCCGGCTTGCGTGAACTCCGCCACCCAGTAGAAATCGACGACGATGGCATCGTAGCTGCCGCTCGGCGAGGAGAGCTGCGGCACCAGCTTGGAATGCATGTCGATGTAGCTGATTGCCTCCATCTCGACATCGATCCCGGTCGCGGCCTTGAACTCAGGCAGTAGGTCCTGGATGTAGCGGGTGTCCGGCACCGTCTCCATCAGGATGTGAATAGTCTGGGCTTGAGCGGAGGCTGATCCGAGCGTCAAGCTCAAGCCGGCGGCAAGTAGCAGTCTTTTCATTCCTTCCTCCCTGGTCGAAGCATTTTCGGGTCCTTCGATCACCTCAGCTCACTTGAGGGCCCCCAGCGACAAGCCTTTGATCAGGTAACGTCGCATGAAGGGCAACAGCACCAGCACGGGCAGGATAGCCACCATGGTGGCGGCGGCGAGCAGCGCGATTTCGACACCGCGCTGCGTCTGAAAGCCGGCAAGCCCCACGGGCAGCGTGTTCGTCGCCTTGCCGGTGAGGATGAGCGCAAACAGAAACTCGTTCCAGCTGAGAATGAAGGCGAGGAGACCCGCCGCGAGAAGCCCCGGCGCCGCGACCGGTACCGCGATCTTCACAAAGGCCTGGAACCGGGTCGCGCCATCGATGCGCGCCGCCTGTTCAAGCTGTGCGACATCGCCCTGGAAGAACGCCACCAGCATCCAGGCGAGAAACGGGATGTTGATGCTCATATGCGCGGCGATTATGCCGATCCAGGTATTGCCGAGCCCCGCCATCAGGAAAAGCGAATACATGGGCAGGACCAGGATCACCGGCGGCAGCATCTGGCTTGCCAGCACGAACAATCGCAAGGGAGCCCCGCCCGTATTGCAGCGGGCGAAGGCGTAAGCCATGGCGGTGGCCAACGGCAGCGACACCGCGGTCGAGCCGATAGCGGCGATGAGGCTGTTGAGGAAGTAGCTCTCGAAATTGTAGCGGGTGAAGATCTCGATGAAATTGCCGAGCCTGAGCGGCGCCCATTCCGGCGGGATCTTGTAGGCGGTCAGCTTATCGGTGAGCGCGACCCGCGCCAACCAGACCAGCGGCAGAAGTATGGAGGCGGTGAACGCAATCAGGACGAGGTGCGGCGCAGACTTGGACGCAGCCCTGCCGAACACCCGCGGGTCCAAGGTCATCCTCCTTCCAGCGGCCGCCTCGAACGAACAGCCGGCAAGAAAGGCGACCGGCCTCGTGACGCATCAAGGTGCGATCATAGAATCGGGGTCAAGACGCGCCAATGTCTCCAAAGGCGGAAGCAGCGATAGCTTTATCGTGGTCCGCTTTTGCGACTATTCTCGCGCGGGAGATCAAAGTGGGAGGATCCACCCGTGCCTCGCAAGACTGTCTGGCGAGCCGTTGCGGAGGCCCTCGCTGCCGAAGGCGTGACGCATCTTTTCGGAATCACCGGCAACGCGCTGCATCTGGTTTCGGACATCCAGAGACACACTGACATCAAGCTGGTGCTGGTCCGCCACGAGCATAGCGGCGTTGCATGCGCATATGCTTATGCGCGGTTGACAGGCGGCCCCGCGGTCTGTTTCGGCAATCCCGGACCCGGCATCACCAACATGGCCACCGGCCTCTTGGAGGCAACATCGGGATGCCTGCCGGTAATCTGCATCGCCAACGGCGTCGCCGCAGCCAATGACGGCAAGGGCGCGTTCCAGGAATTGGATTCGGTCGCGCTGATGCGCCCGGTCACCAAATGGGCGGTGCGCGCGACCCTGCCGGAGCGCGTGCCCTGGCTCCTGGAGCGGGCCTTTTCGATCGCGAGAAACGGCAAGCCCGGCGCCGTCTTCATCGACATCCCCTCCGATCTCGGCCTGACCGAGGTGAATATTCCTCCCTATCATCCCACTCAACTCCGTCACCGCAGCCGTGCGGCGCAGTTGAATGTGAAAGCCGCCGCGCGCGCGCTCGCAGCCGCGCGCCGACCCTTGATGATCTGCGGCTCCGGAGCGGTCGCGGCGGGAGCCGCAAAGCAGGTCGCCGCCCTGGCTGAGAGCCTCAGCATACCGGTCTTCACCACGCCCGGAGGACGCGGCATCATCTCCGAGGATGAGCCGCTGTCGCTGGGCCAGGTAGGGCTTTATTTCAGCGAGCTCGGCAAAGCCTATTACGACCGGGCGGATCTCTTGTTCTCGGTCGGCTCGCGGCTCGAGGAATTTTCGACCGGCGCCTGGCGCTACTTCCCCGAGAGTGCGCGCTTCATCCAGCTCGACATAGATGCCGATACGATCGGGATGAATTGGCGGCCCGACATCGCACTGGTCGGCGACGCGGCATTGACGCTGGAGGATTTACACGCCTCCCTGCGCGGAATTGATAGGGCCGCAGCGCGGCGTCGGTTCGCTGCGCTGGAGCGGGCAAAGGGACGTTACCTGCGCAAGGTGGCTACCGAGGGAAGGTCGCGCGATGGTCGGCTGCGAACCCCGCAGATACTTCACGCGCTCAACCGAATCTTCGGCCGGGACACGGTCCTGGTGAATGAGAATGGCGGTGCCGATCTATGGTCCTACTACTGGCCCTATTACCGCGTGCTCGACGTCGGAGATTGTGTTCCGATGGCCGAGCAGACGGCGATGGGCATGGGTGTGATCGGCGCCATCGGCGCCAAGCTCGCCAAGCCCCGCAAGAAAGTGGTTTGCGTGACCGGTGACGGAGCGCTGCAGATGGCGATGATGGAGCTTGCCACCGCGGCCGAGCAGCATTGCGGCATTACCTGGATCGTGCTGAACAACCGTGCGCTGGACTGGCCGCAATATTTCTTGACCCTGGAAGGCCGTCGCGACGGTGTTACCGACTTCGAGGTTTCGCCCGATTTCGCCAAGCTAGCCGAGGCGCAGGGTTGCATTGGATTGACCGTGCAGTCACCGGATGAGATCGAGCCGGCTTTGATCACGGCGCTCAAGGCGAATCGACGCGGCGATCCGGTGCTGATCGACTGCCACATCCCCAAGCACGACTATCCGGAGCAGTTCACCCGCTTCCACCGCGAGATCTGGGGCGTCGGCGCCAAGGGCAGGGCGCGCAAAAAGCGTGTCTTGGGCGGCGGGTGAGAATGACGCAGATTCACCCGCAGATGCAGATCATTCTTGATCGCGTGGCTCGCCTGTCGCAGCCGCCGCTCACCAGCCTGACGCCCAACATGGCACGCAAGCTGGATGCTGAGAATTTCGACGTCTATTGGAACGCCGATGCTCCCGTTCTTTCCTCCGTGACCGATCACCTCGTGGCCGGCTCCGAAGGATCGATCCCAATGCGGCTCTACGATCCGGGCGTGACGAAACCGGCGCCCTGCCTCGTCTATTTCCATGGCGGGGGCTGGGTGCTTGGGAGGCTCGATTCCCACGACCGTGTCTGCCGAGAGCTGGCCCTTGCCGGGAACATGCTGGTAGCCAGCATTGCCTATCGCCTCGCGCCCGAGCATAAGTTCCCCATACCCTTGCGCGATTGCATCGCCGGGACACGGTGGATCGCGGCCAAGGGAAAAACACTCGGCATCGATCCCCCCCATCTGGCGGTCGGTGGTGATTCGGCCGGCGGTAATCTCGCGCTCGCGACTCTGACGGCCCTTCGCGATGAGAAGGGTCCGGACATCCGCGCCGGCCTGCTGGTCTACGGCATGTTCGCCGCCGATCCGGGCACGCGATCGCAACTGCGGTTCGGCGACGGTCGCTATTTCTTGTCGACTGAAGAGACAGAGTGGTTCTGGCGGTGCTATCTGAACGAAGATCGTGAACGCACCGACCCACGGGCCGCGCCGCTTCGAGCCGAGCTCGGCGGCCTGCCGCCGCTCTATGTCGCCGCGGCGGAATTCGATCCGCTGCTGGACGATTCACTGCAACTGGTTGAACGGTTGCAAACGGCGGGGCAACCGCATCACTTTCGGCTCTGGCCGGGCCTCGTGCACGGCGCGTTCCAGATGTCACGCGAACTGGAGCCGATGCGCGGCTATATCGCCGAAATCGGCGCGTTCCTGAAATCGGCGCTGCGCGCATAGGAGTTCGGATATGGAGAAACCGGGCGGACTCCTCGCCGGACGCAAGGCCCTCGTCACTGGAGGCGGGAGCGGAATCGGCGCAGCCATCGCCCATGCGTTGGCACGCGAAGGCGGAGCGGTCTGTGTCACCGATCTTGACCTTGGCCGCGCGAGCGCTGTCGCCCGATCCATAGGCGGGCAGTCCTTTGCTTTGAAACTCGATGTGACAGACGCGGAGGAAACGCGGGCGGTTCTGGACGAGGCGGCAAGGCGGCTCGCCGGGCTCGACATTGTCTGCGCCAATGCCGGTGTGTCGACCATGAACCGGGTCGAGGATCTGACCGAGACAGAATGGGACTTCAACCTTGCCGTCAACGCCAAAGGCGTTTTCCTGACCGACCAAGCGGCGGTGCGGCTGTTCAAGCGCACCGGCACCAAGGGCATCATTGTCAATACCGCTTCGATGGCGGGCAAGATCGGCGCTCCATTCCTCGCCCATTACTCGGCGAGCAAATTCGCCGTGGTCGGCTTCACCCAGTCGCTGGCGCTGGAGATGGCGCCGCTCGGAATCCGGGTGAACTGCGTCTGTCCCGGCTTCGTTCGCACGGCCATGCAGGAGCGCGAAATCGGTTGGGAATCGAAGCTGACTGGTAGACCCCCGGATGAGGTGAGGAAGGGCTATGTGGCGCTCACTCCGCTCGGCCGGTTGGAGGAGCCGGAGGATGTCGCCGACACCGTCGTCTTCCTCGCCAGCGACCTTGCCCGCTATGTTACCGGCGAGGCGCTCAATGTCACCGGCGGCGCGCGCCTGGATTGAACCCGTATGGAGCGGGAGCCCATGTTGGAACGCACCTTCGGAAGCGCCAAGCCCATCATCGCCATGGTCCATCTGGCGCCGCTTCCCGGCGCACCGCTCTATGACCGGGATGGCGGCATGCAGAAAATTCTCGACCTGGCCGCCGCCGATATCGAGGCGTTGCAGAAAGGCGGAGTCGACGCGGTGATGTTCGGCAATGAAGGCGATCGCCCTTATCTCCTGAAGGCCTCGCCGCAATCGCTTGCGGCCATGGCATTCGCGGTGGGCGAACTGAAGCGCCTGCTCAAGCTGCCATTCGGGGTGAACTATCTGTGGGACTCGGTTGCGACCGTCTCGCTCGCTGTCGCCAGCGGCGCAGGATTTGCCCGCGAGATCTTCACCGGGGTTTATGAATCCGACATGGGGTTGTGGCAGCCCGATGCGGCGACGGCGCTGCGCCTTCGCGCCGAGTTGGGCCGACCCGATCTCAAGCTGTTGTTCAACGTGAACGCCGAATTCGCCTCGCCCCTTGGTACCCGCACGATCGCGGCCCGGGCAAGAAGCGCCGTATTCTCCTCGCTTGCCGACGTTGTGCTCGTATCGGGTCCGATGACCGGGCAGCCGGTCGAGACGGCGGAACTGAAGCTCGTCAAGGATGCGGTACCCGGCACGCCGGTCTTCGCCAATACCGGAGTGAACATCGATACTGTCGGCGATATTTTGCGCATCGGCGACGGCGCCGTGGTCGGCACCCATTTCAAGCTCGGTGGCAATACCTGGAACCCCGTCGACCCCGGCAGGGTGAAGCGATTCATGGACAAGGTCCGCAAGCTGCGCGACCGCAGCGGCCGTTGAACCTAGATGCCGCTCCTTCTCGGCCTCGATATAGGCACCACCTCGACCATAGGGACGCTGATCGATACCGCCGGCCGGACTCTCGCCGTCGCAAGCCGCCCGGCGAGCCTTCATTCCGAGCATCCCAACTGGGCCGAGGAAGACCCCGAGGAGTGGTGGCGCAATATCGGTGAAATCTGCCGCGAGCTCGTCGCAACCGACCGGGTCGGGCGCAAGGACATCGTTGCCGTGGGCGCGACCGGCATGCTGCCGGCGACGATTCTTGTCGACCAAGACTTGAACGCGCTCCGCCGCAGCATTCAGCAGAACGACGCTCGCGCCACCGACGAACTGTATCGACTGCGCCAGGGCATGCCCGAGGAGCGCTTCCTCGCCCTTTCGGGCACCGGCTATAGCCAGCAGCTGATCGGTCCCAAACTGTCCTGGCTCCGCGCGCATGAGCCGCAGGCTTTCGCAAAGGCCCGAAAGGTCGTCGGCGCGTCCGACTTCATCACCGCTCGCCTGACCGGCAGCATTCAGGTCGAGCATAATTGGGCGCTGGAGGCCGGATTCGTGAACATCAGGACCGATCGCTACGATCCGGAGCTGATCGAACTGGCCGGTATCGACCCAGCGCTTCTGGCCCCGATTCGTGCCAGCCAGGAGCTGGTCGGAGGGATTACGGCCGAGGCGGCGCGGCACACCGGCCTCGCTCCTGGAACGCCGGTCGT
>DASPGI010000132.1:0-7497 GCA_035620695.1 Alphaproteobacteria bacterium | reverse complement strand
CATCATGGCAGTCCACTCTTTCGGAGGGATACAACTCTGCACACGCGCGACGAAAATTTTTGCGCTCCACTTATCCCCGCGCTCCGAACCGCGATTAGACTGATGCCACCTCGTCCTTCTGAGGGCGCTTTCGCGAGGTGTTGTGATGGCGGGACGGGGCGCGGCGCCTGCGGGCTCATGCCGACGCAACATGGGCACTCGGGCCGCATCGGGGCACCCCCCGGGATCACTAGAAGACCGAGTCCCCGGCAGGAGCTGCCTGACGACTTGGCCTCGCGCGCGAGCGCGGTAAGGCCAATCGAAAGCGGGGCCCGATGCCGTAGAAAGACGCCGCAAATGAGCAAGTGCAATTTAGCGATGCGCTACCGGCCTCTGGCCTACTTGAGCGCATTTTTGTGTGCTACCGGCCTCTGGCCTACTTGAGCGCATTTTTGTGTGCTACCGGCCTCTGGCCTACTTGAGCGCATTTTCGATGCTTGAGCGCTTGTTGGCGCGCCGGAAGGCGCCCGCCGTGTCCTCAAAACGGAGACGGACACCATAGCCTTTCGGAACGCGCCGCGGTAACGCGTTCGCTTGTCCTGAGACAGGCTGGCGACCCAGCGAGATGAGCCGTATAAGGGCGCGCCCATGACCTCAGCATCCCAAAAGCACCCCGCGCCGAAGATCGGCTTCGTCAGCCTCGGCTGCCCCAAGGCGCTGGTCGATTCTGAGCGCATCATCACCAAGCTCAGGGCCGAGGGCTATGAGCTGTCGCCGAGCTATGCCGGCGCCGACGCGGTGGTGGTCAACACCTGCGGCTTTCTCAACCGCGCCAAGGAGGAATCGCTTGCGGCGATCGGCGAGGCGCTCGCCGAGAACGGCAAGGTGATCGTCACCGGCTGTCTTGGTGTCGAGGCGGAGCGCATTCGCGCGGCGCACCCAAATGTGCTGGCCATCACCGGTCCGCAGCAATATGAGGCGGTGGTCGCCGAAGTGCATAAAGCGGTGCCGCGCCCGCACGATCCGTTTCTCGATCTCGTGCCGCCGCAGGGCGTCAGGCTCACGCCTCGCCATTACGCTTATTTGAAGATCTCCGAGGGCTGCAACAATCGCTGCAGCTTCTGCATTATCCCCTCTTTGCGCGGGCGGCTCGTGAGCCGGCCGTTGGCCGACGTCATGGGTGAGGCGGAGCGGCTGGTCGCCGCCGGCGTCAAGGAGCTGCTCGTCATCTCGCAGGACACGAGCGCCTACGGCCTCGATCTCGGCTACGCCAAGAGTTCGTGGCGCGGGCCAGAGCGCGAGACGCGTTTTATCGATCTTGCCGAAGACCTCGGAACGCTCGGCGTTTGGGTGCGGCTGCATTACGTCTATCCCTATCCGCATGTCGATCTTGTGCTCCCGTTGATGGCCGACGGACGCGTGCTGCCCTATCTCGACATTCCCTTCCAGCACGCGAGCCCTTCCGTGCTGAAGGCGATGCGCCGCCCGGCGCATGGCGAGAGGACGCTCGAGCGGCTTGCGCGCTGGCGCGCGACCTGCCCTGGACTTGCCATTCGCTCGAGCTTCATCGTCGGCTTCCCCGGCGAGACCGAGCAGGATTTCGACCACCTGCTCGATTGGCTTTCGCAAGCGCAACTCGCTCGCGTCGGCTGCTTCAAATATGAGAATGTCGACGGTGCCGCGGCCAACGCTCTTGCCGGCCACCTGTCGGAAGAGGTGAAGCAGGAGCGCTACGACCGTTTGATGCAGCACCAGCAGGCGATCAGTGCCGGTCTGCTCGCGGCAAGGGTCGGCGAGACCATTGAAGTGATGGTCGATACCGCGGACGAGAGCGGCGCGCTTGCGCGCTCGCACTGGGATGCGCCGGAGGTCGACGGCGCCGTGCTGCTGCGCGAGACGAGAGACGTTAGACCCGGCGATCGCTTGCGGGTGAGGATCGAGGCGTCGAACGCGTACGATCTGTTCGCCCGGCCGCTCGGTAACGACGCGCCGGCGCCCCTCACCGCAGCCTAGGCTCAGTCCTTGTTGACCACCAGGCTTCGGCGCGGACGGGCGTAAAAGGTCCGCTCAAGCTCGACCGGAACGGCGAAGTCGTACAGCCCGACCAGCGGCGCGTAATCGTAAGTGACCTCGGCCACGATGACGCTGGAGCCGGGCTCGGTGAGCCCGGGCGGCACGGTGTAATTGGAACCTGACGCCCGGCCTGCCCCTTTGTTGGCGTAGCTCCACGCGACCTTGCCATCATTGTTGTTGTTGGCGACGACGCTCGACACCACGAGCTTAAGCGGCTCGGTCGAATAGGGTGTCAGGATGGCCCCCGCTGCCTCGGTGATGTCGTTTAGGTCGCTCGTGCTGACGCTTTTCACTTGGGCGGTCAAATCGGCCGCGGTCGCCGCCACGGTCGCGGTACGGCGATAGACGGTGAGCAGGCTGTTGATTTCGGCAACGCCGACATAGATCATGATCAGCACTGGCGCGATCAAGGCGAACTCGACGGCAGACATGCCGTGCCGGTCGCGGAGGAGGCGCGCCAAAACGTGCCAGGCCCTCGATCTAGAACCCGAACCCGCCGGACGCATGGCAGCTATTGCTCCTCTTCCGGCGGCATGAAGGGTTCGTTGCGGAACGCCACCGTGGCGACCAGGAGCCGCTGATTGTCGCTCATGTTGCTGAGACTGATGATGGCCGGCATCAAGCCGGGGAGGTCCCACGGGTAAAACGCCCGCACTACGACCACCTCGCCGCCGACGCCAGGGTCGTAGGTGAAGTTGCTCTGCATATTGCCTTCGCCATCAAGCGGGTTGGTAAGTTCGGAGCTGCTGAAATCGTCGAAGCGGCGCACATCGAGCGCTAACTTCGTGCAAGACAGCATCTCGCTGAGCTGCTTGCAGACCTCGTTCTTGAAGGCCGCCGCATCGAAACCCTGGTTCTGCGCCTGCCGAGGTAAGCTTCTTCTCGTTTGGCTGGATCGGCGGCGGCGACGCCAAGCTGTTTGCCGCCACCTGCCTCTGGCTCGGGCCTGGGGCGATCCGTCCTTATGCCATCTATGCCGCGCCTATCGGTGGCGCGCTCACCCTGCTACTGATTTTCTGGCGCGGGTTGCCGCTGCCGCTGCTCCTGACCTCGCAGGGCTGGCTGATGCGCCTGCACGACTCAAAGACCGGCATTCCCTACGGCATCGCCCTGGCGGCCGCGGGTCTGCTCGTCTATCCAAACACACCCTTCATGGGCGCCCTCGGCGGCTGAGCTTCGGCCGCCTCCTTTCCAAGCTCGATTCAACACTGGGCACGGTCGCCTAAACCACCGAGCTCGCGGCGCTTTTTGCGTGCCGAGTGCGGCCAATTTGGCACGGCCATTAACTTCGCGTTGAGATTTCGCCGTCACAGTGAGCGCAATTCGTCGCGGGACGCGGGGCGTTCGAAAGGAAGAGTCCGTCATGAAAAGAGCGAGAGTCGCCGTGCTCGCCATCGCCGCGACCGCGGCCTTTGGCGCGGCCTGGATCGCCAAGAATATCGTTGGCGGTCCGCGTCCTGTGGAGACGGTCGAGAAGACCGTCGGCGCCACCGATGTCCTCGTCGCCGCAACCAGCATCAACCTCGGCGACTCGGTGCGCGCTCAGGACCTCAAATGGCAGCAATGGCCTGAGGAAGGTGTCACCCCCGGCCTGATCACCCGCAGCGCCGATCCGGACGCGCCCACCAAACTTTCAGGTGCTGTGGCGCGCGCGCCTTTCATCGCCGGCGAGCCGATCAAGGAACAGAAGCTCATCAAGATCTCCGAAGGCGGTGTGATGGCGGCCATTCTGCCCTCGGGCATGCGGGCGATCTCGACCCCCATCAGAGAGGAGACCGCCGCAGGCGGCTTCATCCTCCCCAACGATCGCGTCGATGTCATTTTGTCGCACAGGATGAAGGTCGGCTCCAAGGAACAGCCGGTGAGCGAGGCGGTGCTACGCAATGTGCGCGTGCTCGCTATCGGCCGGGAGATCGAGACCAAGGACGGCGAGAAATATGCCTCCGGCAAGACGGCGACGCTCGAACTGACGCCGCGCCAGGCTGAGTTACTCGCATTGGCGTAGTCGATGGGCGAGATCTCGCTTTCCTTGCGGAGTCTGGCCGACACCCAGCCCGGTCAAACCGAAACGACCGCCAAGATCGGCGACTCTTACGGCAATGTGGTCAAGTTCCTGAAATATGGGGTGCAGTCGCGCACCTTTGGCGTCAATTGACGATAGGGGACGAGAATTGGGGGCAATAAATAACAAAGGCCAACGGATGCGTGGCTCTCCTCTCGTGGCCGTCGTCACGCTGGCCGCGCTCGGTGCCGTCGGAATCGGTCTTGCCGGTGCCGTCGCGCCCGCGCCCGCGGCCGCCGAACAGCAGCATCGTTCTTATCTGCGTGTCGGCGCGTCGGCGAATGCCAAGCAAATCAAGCTCGGCCTGAACAAGGCGACAATCATCGAGTTGCCGCGGCCGGCGCGCGAGATCGTGGTGCCCAACCCGGAAAAGCTCGATGCCGTGCTGCAGACCGCGACCCGCGCGCATTTGATCGGCAAGCAAGTCGGCGAAGCCAATGTGGCGATGCGCGCCTATGACGACGTGCGCAAGGCCCTGCGGGAGACCGGCGTCCGTGCCGCTGCGGTGACGCTAGAGCCTTATTTCGCCAATGGCGACCCAACGGCCCCCATGCGCCTCTCCTATCTGCAATTTGTCGCCGAGCCGCCGGATTGTCCGGACTGGTCGGAGAATATTGGGCGCGATCCGAAAAACATGCCGTGGCCCAATATGGGCTGCGCCGGCCAGCGCAACCTGGCGGCAATGGTGGCCAATCCGGAAGATCTGCTGCATCCGCGCGGCGAGACGCCACGCTCGGGCGAGCGGCGCGACACCGTCTGGGGCAACTACGTGCGGGGTCAAGTCACGGGGTCCGATTGGGCGCCTGACAAGAAGCCGCTTTCCGAGCACGCAACCAGCAGCGACGTCATTCTGCAAGGAGGCAATTGATGATTGGCGAAGCGGCATATTCGCTCTCCACTGCCGAGAGCGAGGTCGCCTTCGAGCGCGCGCCTGAACCGTCAGCGGAGCAGCCCCGGGCACGTTCGGTGCCGCGCGTCAACATCCAGGCCTTCTGCGAGGATCAGAACACCGCCGTGACGATCGAGCAGGCGGCACAAGACCGCCGCCTGGCCAAGGCGCATGTCACGGTGCAGATGGGCGGCGTGGAAGCCGCGGTCGCCTTTTACAAGAACGCCTCGACGCCAAACCTGATCGTCATCGAATCGCTGCTCGACCGAACCGACATGCTGGGCGAGCTCGATCGCTTCGCCGAGGTCTGCGATCCCGGCACCAAGGTCATCGTCATCGGCCACGTAAACGACGTGCTGCTCTATCGCGAGCTACTGCGCCGTGGCGTCAGTGAATATGTGGTGGCGCCCGTCAGCGTGCTCCAGATCATCGAAAGCATTGCCTCGATCTACAGCGATCCGCAGACCGGGCCGGTGGGCCAGGTGATCGCCTTTGTCGGTGCGAAAGGCGGCGCCGGCTCGAGCACGGTCTGCCATAACACGGCTTTCGCCATCGCCTCGGGGCTAAAGAGCGACGTGGTGATTGCCGATCTCGATCTTCCGTTCGGCACGGCCGGCCTCGACTTCAACCAAGACCCGTTGCAGGGGATCGCCGACGCCTTGGCGTCGCCGGAACGCCTCGACGAGATGTTGCTCGACAGGCTTTTGTCGCGCTGCTCCGACCATCTCAGCCTGTTTGCTGCCCCCGGCACGCTCGACCGACCCTACGACCTCGACCCCGCGACGTGCGACACCGTGATCGACGTCGTGCGCGAAAACGTGGCCTGGATCGCCGTGGACGTGCCGCATCTCTGGACCGCCTGGGCCAAGCAGGTGGTGCTCAGGGCCGATCATGTGGTCATCACCGCGGCGCCCGATCTCGCCAATCTGCGCAATTCGAAGAATCTGGTCGATCAGCTCAAGGCCTCGCGCCCGAACGACCGGGCGCCGCTGCTGGTGCTCAATCAGGTCGGCGTTCCCAAGCGACCCGAGATCGCAGTCAAGGACTTCGGCCACGCGCTCGACCTGGAACCCAGGATCGTGATCGACTTCGATGCCCAGCTGTTCGGCACGGCGGCCAACAATGGACAGATGATCGAAGAGGTGTCGGACAAGTCCAAGGCGGCCGACACTTTTCGCAACCTCGCGGATATTCTCACCGACCGCTCCGAGCAGAAGGCCGAGCGCCAGTCATTGTTGGCTCCCATTCTGGCTCGTCTCAGGCTCTCCAAGGCACGCGCGTAGCCATGTTCGGAAGAAGAAGCACGCCTGCGGATACGCCTCACCCGCGGCCCGCCCCGGCCGAAGCGCCTGCGTCCCAACCGCAGCCAAGCGTCGCAGCGGCCCCGCCTCCGCCCAAATCGGAGCCTAAGCCTGAACGTGCGCCGCCTGTGACGGCAAAGCAGAAAGAGCGCAAGCCCACTCTCGAACGCTCCCGGTCCGAGGAGTACTACGACGTCAAGACCACGGTCTTTAACGCGTTGATCGACACGATCGACCTGACCCAACTCTCCAAGCTCGACCCGGAAGCCGCGCGCGAGGAGATCCGCGATATTGTCAGCGAGATCGTCGCCATCAAGAACGTGGTGATGTCGATCGCCGAGTAGGGGAGCTGCTCCAGGATATCTGCAACGACGTGCTCGGCTACGGGCCGCTTGAGCCGCTCTTGGCGCGCGACGACATCGCCGACATCATGGTGAACGGCGCCGAGACGGTCTATATCGAGGTGAAAGGCAAGGTCGAGCCGGCATCGATCCGCTTCGCCGACAATGCGCAGCTGATGAATATCTGCCAGCGTATCGTCAGTCAGGTCGGCCGCCGCGTCGATGAGTCGAGTCCGATCTGCGACGCGCGCCTTCCCGACGGCAGCCGTGTCAACGTGATCGCCCCGCCGCTCGCCATCGACGGCCCACCTCACCATCCGTAAATTCAAGCGCGACCGCTCACCCTCGATCAGCTGGTCAAGCTCGGCACCATTACGCCGGAAGGACGTACCTTGCTCGCCATCATCGGCCGCGTGCGCTGCAACGTTGTCATCTCCGGGGGCACCGGTTCGGGTAAGACGACTCTGCTCAATTGCATGACCGGCTATATCATTCCCCGACTGACTCGATCTGCTCTTGATCAGCGTCCAGGCCGGCATGTCGATCGCATCGGCGATGAACAAGGTGGCCGGCGAAATCGGTCCCCGGTCGCTCGAGCTTGCCGAGGAGTTCAGCCTGACCACGGCCGAGCTGTCCTATTTGCAAGAGCGTCGCCAAGCTTATGAGAATTTCGGCAAACGCACCGGGCTCCCCGTGGTGCGAGCCGTCGGCACCAGTCTGATTCAGGCGGAGCGCTATGGCACCGCGATCAGCCAGGCGCTCAGGGTGCTTGCCAAGGAAAGCCGCGACATGCGCATGGCCGAGGCCGAGAAGAAGGCTGCGGCGCTGCCGCCGAAACTCACCGTGCCGATG
>DASPGI010000131.1:0-18627 GCA_035620695.1 Alphaproteobacteria bacterium | reverse complement strand
CCGCAAATGGACGACGCGGCTGCGTTAACCGATCGATCCGCTCTGCCCAATCGAGCGGCAGCGCATTCAGCGGGTGAATCTCACGTCCCTGCCGTCCGATCGCCTCAACGGCGGTGAATGCCAGGGGCCCTCCCACGAGCTGCCGCGCCAGCCCGGTTTCGACGGCGCGCATGGCAGCCCCACCGCCGAGCAAACCTACGGGCCGAAGCAAAGGGGCGCCCGTTTCAATCATGCCGGCGATCCAAGCCTCCCTAGACGCCCTCGTGCGAAGGGTGTAACGCGCGCAGTGATGCGAAAAGGGAACCCTCCCCCACGAGGAGGAGGGTTTCACATCCAATGCGAAGTGCGTGGCTCAGGCGCCCGGCTGGGGCTCAGGCTCAAGCCCGCCCGGCCGGGTCGGTGTGGGCGCGCTGCCGCTGGTCGGAACCGAGGAACGCGGCTTGGTCGGCTTGACCGGCGTCTCATCGACGCGGGTGATCGGCTCGCCGCGAATGACCCGGCGCACTTCCTCGGCCGAAAGCGTTTCATATTCGAGCAGCGCCCTGGCCAGCGCCTTGAGCTCGTCCATGCGCTCGGTGAGGATCTGGCGCGCCCTCGTCTCGCCGAACTCGACCAACCGGCGAATCTCCTCGTCGATGAGCCGCGCGGTCGCATCCGACATGTTCTTGCGTTGCGTCACCGAATGCCCGAGGAACACCTCCTCCTCGTTCTCGCTGTAGCGCAAGGGACCAAGCTTCTCCGACATGCCGAATTCGGTGACCATGCGGCGAGCGAGATTGGTGGCCTGGCGGATATCATCAGAAGCGCCGGTCGTGACGTTCTCGGTGCCGAACACCAACTCCTCGGCGACACGGCCGCCGAACATCATCGCAAGCTTCGCTGTCAGCTCGACCTTCGAATAGCCGTACCGGTCTTTTTCCGGCAGTGACATGGTCACGCCCAACGCGCGCCCGCGCGGGATGATGGTGACCTTGTGAAGTGGGTCGTGATGCGGCTCGTAGAGGGCGACCAGGGCGTGCCCGCCCTCGTGATAGGCGGTGACCTGCTTCTCCTCGTCGGTCATGACCATGGAGCGTCGCTCCGCGCCCATCATTACCTTGTCCTTCGCGGACTCGAAATCCTGCATGGTGACGAGACGCTTGCTCGCGCGCGCGGCGAGCAATGCAGCCTCGTTGACGAGATTGGCGAGGTCGGCGCCCGAGAAGCCCGGCGTGCCGCGCGCAATTACCTTTGGATCGACATCGGGCGCCAGCGGCACCTTGCGCATATGGACCTTGAGGATCTTCTCGCGCCCGAGCACGTCCGGATTGGGCACCACCACCTGACGGTCGAAACGGCCTGGACGCAGGAGCGCCGGATCGAGCACGTCCGGACGGTTGGTGGCGGCGATCAGGATCACGCCTTCGTTCGCCTCGAACCCATCCATTTCGACGAGAAGCTGATTCAGCGTCTGCTCGCGCTCGTCATTGCCGCCGCCGAGGCCAGCCCCGCGATGCCGTCCGACGGCATCGATCTCGTCGATGAAGATGATGCAGGGCGCGTTCTTCTTGCCCTGCTCGAACATGTCGCGCACGCGGCTTGCGCCGACGCCGACGAACATCTCGACGAAGTCCGAGCCCGAGATTGTGAAGAAGGGAACATTCGCTTCGCCGGCGATGGCGCGGGCGAGCAGGGTCTTGCCGGTGCCCGGAGGACCGACCAGAAGCACACCCTTGGGGATCTTGCCGCCCAGCCGCTGGAACTTTTGCGGATCGCGCAGAAACTCGACGATCTCCTGCAGCTCCTGCTTGGCCTCGTCGATGCCGGCGACATCGTCGAAGGTGATGCGGCCGACTTTCTCCGTCAAAAGCCGAGCGCGGCTCTTGCCGAAGCCCATGGCCTTGCCACCACCGGACTGCATCTGGCGCATGAAGAAGATCCACACGCCGATCAGCAGCAGCATCGGGAACCATGAAACCAGCACGTGGAAGAGCGAGGGCACATTGTCTTCGTCCGGAGCGGCGTTGATTGTGACTTCCTTGCCGCGCAGTTCCGAGACGATGTCGGTATTGTCCGGCATGTAGGTCGAGAAGGACCGGCCTTCCGAAGTGGTGCCGGCGATGGTGTTCCCCCGGATGGTGATATCCGAAACGTGCCCCTGATCGACTTGGCTCAGAAACTCCGAAAATGCCATTGCGCTCTGACGGCTTGGGCCGGAAGAGCTCTGAAACAGGTTGAAGATCGCCACCAGCAGGAGCGCGATGACGAGCCACAGCACGACATTCCGGCCTAGATTCACGGCAAGGAACCTCTACGATCGCAACCGCCGCTCGCCCCGGGGATCGGGGCTCTCGCGGGTTCGCACCTTAGATAATGTGCGTTTACAACTAGGCAACTGTAAACACCATCATCCGGTGAGCGGCTGCCGCGGCGCCCAGGTCACACGCGCCAAGGCCGATTTGTCAGTCAACTCAGGCAGATGCGGGACTTCCATCAGCCGGTTTCCCTGCCAAAGGGCGGGAAGCGCCTGCAGCTGGCGCGCCGGCGCCTCCGGCTGTGGCGCCCCTAGGCGACGCAGGCGAAGGCGTAGTTCGGCCAGACCGCCCGGACCGAGGCCCGCAATCGTGACTGCTCGAAGCCGTGCGGGCGGTCCCTCCAGGCACAGCTCGAAACGGCCGTCCCAGAGAATGAGCCCCGGCCGCGCTGTGACCCGCTCGGCCACTGCCGCCGGCTCGCGGGTTGCCAGGAGTCGGCTCTGGCCGGCTGACAGCACACAGCCTGCCAGCGTGCGGGTCAACCTCCCCGGGCGATGGCGCAGGCTTTCGATCAGAGCCCTCAGACTTTCGCGGCGTGGGGGATATGCTCCCCCTCCGACAGCACCCAAGAGGTGCACGAAGGCTGCCTCGGCGACCGGCTGCGCCAGCTCCGCAAGATCATCCAGACGAACCCTTACATGCCCGAGTCGGGATGGGGATGCAGCCCCCGCCAACCAGGATGCAGCGGCGCGGTCCAGCGCCGCTCGTTCCTCGGCCATTCGTGCGGCGCCGGCAGCGATCGTCTGGGGATCTGCGCCGGCGGCCGCGAGCAGCGGCATCAGGGCGCGCCAGCGGACCCGCTCATGGCTCGGATCAAGATTTGTTGGGTCCTCGATCCAAGGTTGGCCGACCGCTTCGAGCGTGGCTCGCAGTCGAGCCTTGGAAACGGCAAGCAGCGGCCGCAGAAGGCGCACCCGTCCCCCGGAGCCCGGCGCCAGCGAGACCGGCGCGATTGCGGCCATTCCTCGAAGGCCGCTGCCGCGCACCATCCGCATCAACACGGTTTCGGCCTGATCGTCCCGGTGATGCGCGAGGAGCAGATGCGCGATGCCTGCGTCGATGCAGCGCTCAATCAGCAGCCGATAGCGCAGGCGTCGCGCACGCTCTTGAATTGAGCCGCGTTCGGCGGCGCGATCCCGCGCCGAAGCACTGAGGACAACCGCGGCCAGACCCCGCGTCTCGAGCCAGCCGCGCACCTGCTCGGCTTCGGCAGCGGAATTCGATCGCAGGCCATGATCGACGATGAGCGACAAAAGGCTCCCGCTCCGCCCGCGCACCCATTCCTGCGCCAGCACGGCAAGCGCCAGACTATCGGAGCCGCCCGAAACGGCGACCGCCAGTCGTGGATGCGGCTCCCACACACCGAGAGCCGCCATCATCGCCAGGAATTCGGCGGGGCCGAGCGCGCCGTCGGTTTCGGCCTGAACAGGCGACAGATGCCTGCTCACCCGCAGGCGAGGCGCTGACGCTCCCGCTGCGCACGATCCTTTAGGCTCTGCGGGGCGGTCGGAAACTGACGGGCGAGCTGTGCGAAGGCCTCGCAGGCATCGGCCGTCTCGCCGATCTGCGCCAGCGCAAGCCCGAGCTTCAGCAGATTGTCCGGAGCCTTGGCGCTGTTTGGATAGGTTTGATAACCCTCCGCAAAGGCGACAGCAGCCTGGCGATAATCCTTGCGCACATAGTAGGTCTCGCCAAGCCAGTATTGAGCGTTCCCGGCCAGCGTGTGCTGCGGATGGGCTGCGATGAAGCTCCGCAACGCCGCCTCCGCGCCGGCATAGTCCTGTCCGCGCAGGAGACCCCACGCATACTGGTATTGCTCCTCCGGCGCACCGGCGGGAAGCTGCCCTTGCGGCAACGCTGCAAGCTCTGCGCCCGTGCCATCGGCGGCCTGCGGCGCGGAACTACTTGCGGTGGCTGCCGCGGCTGCCGCGGCAGCGGTGCGATCCGGCCCCTGCGCCTGGCTGGCCGCGAGGTCTGATTCGGAGATGGTGCCGAGGATGCCGGGGGAAGAGCTCGAAGCCGGCGCAGTGCCCGTCGAGGGCGCCGGCGCGCTCGGCTGAGCGACGGTGCCGCCGGTGGACGGCGAAACGTTCCCTGCGGCGGTTCCGGTTTGTGCATCCGGTCCGACCGCAAGTGGCGCAGCTCCGCCCTCCAGAGTGCGCAAGCGCAAATCGGTGTCGGCGTTGATTCGATCCATCTCTTGCTCAAGCTGAGCATGCCGATGGTTCAACTCCTCGATCTGGCCGGTCAGCTGCCTGAGCTGCTCCTCGAGTTGCTGCACGCGCAACAAGAGCTGCGCCGTCCCCCCGTCGGCCGGCGCCACACTGCCGGGGGGCGGTGGCGCACCTCGATAGACGGTGCGCTGCAGGTCGGTCACCTCGCGCTGGAGGCGCTCCACCTGCTCGATGAGGCCGCGCATTTGCGAATCCTGAGCCGAGGCCGTCACCGGCGCGCTCGCGAGGATTGCGAGGAACAGCGGTATGAGCATGCGCCGTAGAATTCGTCGCAATGCAGGGGACTGCATAGGCATTGGGCGGGCCCCTTCCATGGCTGGCGATTTCATCATTAAATCATTTTAACCCAGTTTCGACTCACCCTGCTCGAGATAGGAAAGAAAAACGCCCGCGCTGGGCAGAGCGCGGGCGCTTCTATGCTGAAAGAAAGGGCAATTTTATGAAGCCGGCGCGCCGCCCGTCACGACGGTAACGCCTCGGCGATTCTGCGCCCAGGCTTCCTCGTTCGAACCAGGAACAGCCGGGCGCTCCTTGCCGTAGCTGATGGTGGTCACGCGATTCTGATCCACTCCGAGTGCAACCAGGTAGTTTTTCACCGAATTTGCCCGGCGCTCTCCGAGCGCGAGATTGTATTCGCGCGTGCCGCGCTCGTCGGCGTGACCCTCGACGGTGACGGTCACCGAACGATGCTGCTGCATCCAGGCGGCCTGACGCTCCAACGTTGCCTGCGCTTCCGGAGTGAGATCATATCGGTCGAAATCGAAGAAAACCCGGTCGCCCACATTCTGGACCAAGTCTTCCTGGGACCCTGGCGCGATGGCGCTTGTAACCGTGCTGCCAGCGCCCGTCGTAGTCGAGCCCCCTGCGGTGCTGGTCTGAGTGTCCTCCGGCGTGGACGAGCAGGCAGCGAGCAACAACCCGGCCGCCAGCACTGAAACGAATTTGAACCGCATTTTAACCCCTCTGATGCCTTCGCTTGATTGCGGAAGGAAAACCGGTGCCCCCAAAACACCTGGCTGCCATGGCTGCGGCGCACAAATCGTCTCCTGGCACGACGCGCAGCCCCGGGAGACCCTTGCGGGGCGGGACTATAGTGCCCAAAACCTAGGGAATCAAGGGCGACCAGGCCGGATCGGAAGCATCCAAGGGCGTTATAATTTCGCGCTCATTGTACCCAGTGAGATCGATACTGTAGATGCGCGTGCGACCATTTGGATCTTGTCTGAAAAAAGCAATCACCCGACCGTTGGGCGCCCAGGTTGGCCCCTCCACCAGGAAGCCCTCCGCCAAGAGGCGCTCGCCAGAACCGTCCTTCTTCATGACGCCGATATAAAACCGCCCCTGATCGCTTCGTGTGAAGGCGATCAGATCGCCGCGCGGCGACCAGACCGGGGTGTTGTAGCGACCCTTGCCGAAACTGATGCGCTGCACGCCGCCGCCGTCGGCGTTCATTTTGTAGATCTGCGGCGAGCCGCCACGATCGGAATTGAAAACGATCTCGCTCGAATCGGGCGAGAAAGAGGGCGAGGTATCGATCGAGGCGTCGTCGGTCAGCCGCCGGGTCCGGCGAGTCCGCAGGTCCATGACGAACACGTCCGAGTTGCCGCCGCGCGCCATGCTCATGATCACCTGATTGCCGTCAGGAGAGAATCGCGGGGCGAAGGTCATTCCCGGAAACTCGCCTAAGACTTCCTGCTGCCCGGTATCTATGTTGAACAGGTAAACCCGGGGCAGATTGTTGAAATATGAGAAATAGGTGATCTCCTGCAATGTCGGAGAGAATCGGGGGGTCAGCACCAAGTTGGAGCCGTCGGTCAGGAACCGGTGATTGGCTCCGTCCTGGTCCATGATCGCCAAGCGCTTGACGCGCCGGGTCGTGGCGCCGCTTTCGGCGACATAGACGATGCGCGAGTCGAAATAGCCTTCCTCTCCCGTGAGCCGCTTGTAGATCGCATCGGAGATGATATGGGCGATGCGCCGCCAATTGTCCGACGTGTAGGCGACGCCGATGAGCTGCTGCTCGGCAGCTACGTCCCATAGCCGGAACTCCGCTCGAACCCGCCCATCGGGGATCTGGTGGACTGCTCCTCCGACCAGCGCTTGCGCGTTGATGACCCGCCAGTCGCCGAATCGCGGCCCGGCCTGAAGCGCCTCCGGCGTCTGGATGAAGGCGCGCGGATCGATGGGCTTGAACAGACCAGAGCGTTCGAGATTGTTCGAGACGACCTCGGAGATATCGGAGCCGATCTTCGCGGCCGCCGGTTCGGCACTGTAGAAAGTGGTGATCGCGATGGGGAGCGGTTGCACCTGTCCGCGCGTGATGTCGATGCTCAGTTCGGCAAAGGCGCGCCCGCCGATCGCCGCCGTCGCTCCGGCGGCGAAGGCGCCGACCATGAGGTCCCTCCTGCCCAGGCGATTGATCATGTTCCCAGCAACTCCCTTGGGTTGAATCGCAGCGTCAGCGTTTGCCAGATATCGTAGCGATCCGCCGGTAGCTCGCTGAAGGGGCTGCAGATCTGCACGGCTCGGCGCGCGCTTTCCGCCGCGGCGCGGTAGAATGTATCGGTCGTGGCGCGCGCGCTATCGACGATGTCGGCGCGGATGACCGAGCCGTCGCGGTTCAGAACGACCTTGATCTCGACGAGAAGATCCTCCGCCTCGCGCGCGCCGGCAGGCACGTTCCAGCAGCCCTCCACCTTACGGCGGATCATCTCGCTAAGCTCGTTGCGCGCCAGTTGATCCTCGACCGAGCTCGGCGGGGCCACCGGTTGCGGCTGCGGCTGTGGCTCCTGCGGCTCGGCCTTGGCCGTCTCGGTCGTCTGCCTCAGCTTCTCGACTGTTTTCAGGAAGGAGAGCTTCTGGGGCTCTTCGGGCTTCTTCTCCTCCGGCTTCTTCGCCACCTGTTTTGGTTTTGGCGCCGGCGGCTTGGGCTTGACGACCGGCTTGGGCGGCTCCGGTTCCTTCACTTCCGGTTTCGGCTTGGGTTCAGGCTCGGGCAGGGGTACCGGCTCCGGCTCGGGCTCAGGTGGCAGCGCGGCAACCTCTTGTGGCGCCGGTTCGGGCTCGGGCACGGGCTCGGCGGCCGGAGGCGGAGAAGGCGGTGGCGCGGGAGCCGGCGGCGGAGGTTCGGCTTTCGGCGGCTCCAGCTTGACCGGTTCGGGCTTGGGCTCCGCCTTCGGCGCCGCCGACTTGTCGCTGAGAGTCACCACCTCCACCGGAATCGCCGGCGCGACCTCGATCGGCTTCTGCCAGCGCGGCAGGCCGACGATCACCAGCACCAGGATGGCGAGGTGAAGGACCGCGGAAAGGACGATGCTGCGGCGCATGCCCTCCCTCGCCCTCAGCCCCCGGTCCTGGCCGCTGTCTCTTGCGGAAGCTCGGCGATCAGCGCGACCTTGCTGAAGCCTGCGGCGCTGACCGTGCCCATCACCTCCATGATGCGGCCATAGTCGATCGCCCGGTCGCCGCGCACATAGACGCGTGTGTCGGGCTTGTTGTTGGTGATCGCATTCAGGCGCGGCACCAGGCTTTCCAGGGGTATCTCGGTATCCTGCAGAAAGAGCTTGCCCTCCTTATCGATCGAGATGACCAGGGGCTCGTCCTGGTCGTTGATGGTCGCCGCCGCGGTCTTCGGCAGATCGACCGGCACGCCGACGGTCAAAAGGGGCGCCGCCACCATGAAGATAATGAGCAGCACCAGCATGACGTCGACCATCGGCGTCACGTTGATCTCGCTCATCGGGCGATAGCTGCGGCTGCGGTTGCGCAAGGCGCCGCTCCCTCCGTTGCTGAACCAGACCGCCATCAGCGTTTCTCCTCGAGCTGGCGTGAGAGGATCGCGCCGAACTCGCCGGAGAAGGCCTCGAGCTTCAATGCGTAGCGCCCGAGATCGTTGGTCAGCTTGTTGAAGGCGAGCACCGCCGGGATGGCCGCGATCAGGCCGAGCGCGGTTGCAAACAGCGCCTCGGCGATGCCGGGCGCCACCACCGCAAGGCTGGTGTTCTTCGACGCCGCGATCGAGGCGAAGCTGTTCATGATCCCCCAGACGGTACCGAACAGACCGACAAAGGGCGCCGCCGCGCCGACCGAGGCGAGAAACACCATCTGTCGCTCGACCTGCTCCATTTCGCGGCCGAGCGTGATCTGCATGACGCGCTCGACCCGCTGCTGGAGGCTGGCGCGAAGCTGGTCGGAGCCGAGCAGGCCCTTGGAGGCCGAGCGGCGCCATTCGCGCATTGCGGCCACGAAGATTGAGGCCATCGGATCGGCGGGCCGCGCGCTAATGCGGTCGAACAGCTCTTCCAAGGACCCGCCGGACCAGAACGACTCCTCGAACTGGCGGGCACGGGAATTGAGTCGCTTCAGCCGCATCCCCTTCTCGAAGATGATGGCCCAGCTCCAGAATGAGGCCAGGAGCAGGATCAGCATCACGATCTTGACTACGATGTCGGCCTGTATGAACAGGCCCCAAAGCGACAGGTCGGCCGGCGAGATCGAGCCGGCGAGCTGAGTGATGTCAATTTGGCTTTCCATTCGCCCCTTCCGTCTGGTTGGAACTCGGTGCGCCAGCCAAGGCGGCGCGAAGCGAGGTCGGAATCCGTCTCGCCCGGCCGCCGCGGTCGATGCACACCAGAGTCAATGCACACTCCGCAACATGATCTTCCCCGCGCAGTACGCGCTGGGTAAGACCGATCTGGGCCCCCGTCGAGCTCGTCACGACGGTCTCCACGGTGAGCAAATCGTCGAGACGGGCCGACCGATTGAAATCGATCGCCAGCCGACGAACCGCGAATGCCAGCCCCTCCTCGGACAGCAACCGGGAGTGGGTGCCGCCGATCCGGCGCAGCATTTCGGTACGCGCACGCTCCAGGAAATGTAGATACCGCGCATGGTAGACCAACCCCGTCGCATCCGTGTCCTCGTAGTAAACACGGATGAGGAGGCTGTGGGTGCCTGGCTCGGCGGGGTGCGTGTCATCCATCCTCCCCCTCCCCGCCGTCGGCGCCGAGGGCAAGCAGATCGAGCTGCTGCAACTCGGCGGGAGGTGCGAGGCCAAGGACGGTCCAGCCGTTCGCAGCCAGGATGCGCCCGCGCGGGGTGCGCATGACCATGCCCTGCTGCATAAGGAAGGGCTCGATCACCTCCTCGATGACGTCGCGCTGCTCGGCCAGGACGGCGGCGAGGGTCTCGGCCCCGACCGGGCCGCCGCGATACTTTTCCGCGATGCATGCGAGATAGCGCCGATCCATCGCGTCCAGGCCGAGCTTGTCGACCTCAAGGCGCATCAGCGCCTGGTCGGCCGTCTCGGCGTCGATCCGGGCATGGCCGCTTACGGCGGCAAAGTCCCGCACCCGGCGCAAAAGCCGTCCGGCCACGCGAGGCGTGCCGCGGGCGCGGCGGGCGATCTCGGCGCCGCCTTCGGGCGCGAGATCGAGGCCGAGGATTGCGGCCGCCCGGCCGATGATCAGCTCCAACTCCTCCGACGCGTAGAAGGAGAGGCGCAAGGGAATGCCGAATCGCTCGCGCAAGGGTGTGGTGATGAGCCCGGAGCGCGTGGTGGCTCCGATCAGGGTGAATTGAGGCAAGTCGATTCGCACTGATCGCGCCGCTGGGCCCTCGCCGATGATGAGATCGAGCTGAAAATCTTCCATGGCGGGGTAAAGAATCTCCTCCACGGCCGGATTCAGGCGATGGATCTCGTCGATGAACAGCACATCGCGCGGCTGCAGATTGGTCAGGAGCGCGGCCAGGTCGCCGGCGCGCTGGATCACGGGACCGGAAGTGGCGCGAAAGCCGACGCCGAGCTCGCGGGCTACGATCTGGGCAAGCGTGGTCTTGCCGAGGCCCGGAGGGCCGTAAAAGAGCACATGATCCAGGGCCTCGCCCCGCGCGCGCGCCGCCTCGATGAAGATCCTCAGATTGTCGCGGAGGGTGCGCTGGCCGACGAATTCGTCAAGCCGACTCGGCCGCAGCGATCCCTCGGCCGTGTCCGCCGCGGCGAAGTCGGGAGCGATGCAGCGCTCGGTCTCGGCGCTCATCTCGCCAACTCCTTTAGCCCGGCCTTGATCAAGGACTCAACCGCCGCCTCCGCCCCGAGGCTGCGCACGGCGGCCGATACCGCGCCGACCGCTTCAGGACGGCGATAGCCGAGATTGACCAAGGCCGAAACGGCGTCGCTCGCATGATCGCCGTTCATCGCGGCAAGCCGTACCGGGACGGGTGCCACGGCGATGGCGTCGACCTTGTCCTTGAGCTCGGTGAGAATGCGCTGCGCCAGCTTGGGTCCCACGCCAGGGGCCCGCGTGAGGCTGGCGCGCTCGCCCATGGCCACGGCCCGGGCCAGCTCCTCCGGCCCGAGCACGCCCTGGATCGCCACGGCAAGGCGCGCACCGACGCCCTGCACGGTCGTGAGCAGGCGGAACCAGGCACGTTCGCCCGCGCCGAGAAAGCCGTAGAGGTGGATATGGTCCTCGCGCACATGGGTCTCGATCTCAAGCGTCACGGGTCCACCGGGTTCGGGCAGACGGGCAAGGGTGCGCGCGGAGCAATAGACCAGATAGCCGACCCCTCCGACGTCGAGGACGGCCCAGTCCTCGCCGGTCGAATCGAGAATGCCGCGCAGCTTGGCAATCACCGGCCGATCCCCGAAGCCGCCGCTGCCAGCCAGCGCCGATTGGTCGCCTGATGATGCGCATGGCAGATCGCCACCGCCAGCGCATCGGCGGCGTCGGCGCTGCCGATCATCGCGCCCGGCAAGAGCCGCCGCACCATCATCTGCACCTGCTCCTTGGCGGCATGGCCGGCGCCGACCACCGACTTCTTGACGAGGTTGGCGGGATATTCGTGCACCACCACTCCCGCCAACGCCGGGACCAGGAGCGCCACACCGCGGGCGAGGCCGAGCTTCAGCGTCGAGGCCGGGTTCTTGCTCACGAACGTCTCCTCGACCGCCGCCTCTTCCGGCCGATACTCGGCAATGATTCTGGCCAGCCCGTCATGCAGCTCCACCAGCCGCCTGGCCAAGGGCCACCCGTCCGTGGAGTGCACCGCTCCATCGGCGATGTGGCGCAGCCGATTGCCGGCAGCCTCGATTACGCCCCATCCCGTGTGGCGCAGGCCGGGATCCAATCCCAGGAGCCGCATTTCCGTCTAGAACCCCTCGTTCATGCCATTCCCGCTCCGGAACCCCCATCGTCCCGGAGCGGATCTCACCTCCATCAGGCGGTGAGGCGGGCCATCACATCCGCGCCGATCTCGAAATTGGCCGAGACGGTTTGCACATCGTCGCTATCCTCGAGCAGGTCGAGCAGCTTGAAGAGTGTTTCCGCCTTATCCTGGCCGACCGGGACCGTCGTCATCGGCTGCCAAGCCAACCGTGCCTCGCGCGCGGGCCCGAAACGCGATTCAAGCCCGTCGCGTACCTCGGAGAAGGCCTCGGGCCGGCAGGCGATCTCGTGCCCCTGCGGTCCGCTTTCGACATCATCAGCGCCGACCTCGATCGCGGCTTCCAGCATCGCGTCCGCGCCCGCCGCCTCGGGTCCGTAAAGGATGCGGCCGACGCGATCGAACAAGAAGGCCACGCTTCCGCTTTCGCCAAGGCTGCCGCCATGTTTGGCAAAGGCTGCGCGCAGTTCCGAAGCGGTGCGATTGCGATTGTCCGTCAGCGCCTCGACGATGATCGCAACCCCACCGGGTCCGTAACCTTCATAGCGCATCTCCTCGAAATTCGCATCATCGCCACCGCCGGCGCCGCGCTTGATTGCCCGCTCGATCGTGTCCTTGGGCATGTTGGCCGTCCGTGCGGCGATGATGGCGGCCCTGAGGCGCGGATTGGCGTTTGGATCGGGCAGGCCCGAGCGCGCGGCCGTGGTCAGCTCGCGGATCAATTTGGTGAATATCTTGGCGCGCTTCGCGTCCTGCGCGCCCTTGCGATACATGATGTTCTTGAATTGGGAATGGCCAGCCATTTGCATTCGACCCCGCGCGCCTCATACCCGCGCGCCCATGAGCCTGTCCGAACCCGTCTTTGCTTTGATGGCCGCTCCCCTTCGGGCCCGTGGAGCTAGCCCATCAATATGGCAATATTGCGGCTTTGTCAGTAACCGGAAATGACCGTAAACGAAAGGCGAAAACAGGGACGTCAATCCGGCAGCGTCGGGGCAAGCCGTCCTCCCACCCGCACGGGATCGACCCTGCGGGCAAGCCCCGTGCGATCATCGGTTTCGAGATAAAGACCGCATAAAGTTGCCTCGCCGGAAGCGGCGGACAACCGCTCGGTCGGCATCTTCTTCAAGAAGCGCTGGATGGGGGCGGATTTCTCCATCCCGATCACCGAGTCGTAGTCTCCGCACATGCCGGCGTCGCTGAGATAGCCGGTGCCCCCCGGCAGGATCTGCCAATCGGCGGTCGGAACGTGGGTGTGGGTGCCGACAACCAGCGAGACACGTCCGTCCAGCCAATGGGCGAATGCCATCTTCTCGCTGGTTGCCTCGGCATGAAAGTCGACGAGGATCGCATCGACGGTGCCGCCGAGCCGCTGGCTGGCGAGTTCGTGCTCCGCCACGGCGAAGGGGTCGTCGAGCGGGTCCATGAACAGCCGGCCCATCAGGTTCATCACCATGACCCGCTTGCCTTTGACCTGATAGAGACCCACACCGCGCCCAGGCGTGCCCTTCGGAAAGTTCTGCGGCCTGAGGAGGCGCGGATCGCGGTCGATGGTCGAGATGATCTCACGACGGTCCCAGACATGGTTTCCGGTCGTGACCGCGTCGGCGCCTGCCTCGTAGAATTCGCGGGCGATCTCGTCGGTAATGCCGACGCCCCCGGCGGCGTTCTCGCCGTTGACAATGACGAAATCGATCGCGAGCCGCGTTCGCAAGCCCGGAAGATGCTTCTGAATCGCCTCCCGGCCGGAACGTCCGACCACATCGCCGCAGAACAGTATCTTCACCTCGCCAAACTTCTCCTCAAACGCCTTGCACTTATTCTACCCGAAAAGCCTCACGCTCGCTGACCATCCAGTCGAGCCGCTGATCGGTCGCATCGCGCGGAACCGCCGGCACCTCCTGCACGGCGAAACCGACGCCGATCGCCAGGACCGCGCCCTTCGCGCGCACCTGCTCCAAGGTGCGGTCGTAGAAGCCGCCGCCATAGCCCAGGCGATAGCCGGCGCGGTCGAAGGCGAGCAGCGGCACAATCAGCACGCCGGGCACGAGCTCGGGCTGATCCTTGTCCGGGCGCGGAACACCGAAGCTGCCCGAGATCAGCCCCTGTCCCGGTCGCCAGGCGCGGAACAGAAGCGGCAGGCCGCGCCGAATCACGACCGGAAGGGCGATCGGATGGCCTGCCTCATGCAGATGGTGGAGGACGGGGCGAACATCAATCTCCGGGCCGAACGGCCAGAAACCGGAGACAATCGCTCGCGGCCAGCTTGCCGCGATCATCCGTCCCGGCCCGGCGAGGAAATGCTCAAGCAGGGCGAGCGCAGCCTCCGGCCCATGGGCGGCATGCGCCTCGGCGCGCTTTCTTTGCATCTCGGCGCGAAGCTCAGCCTTTCGGGCATCCAGCTCGGGCCGGGCCGCCTCGTTCATCAGCCGCATCTCTCCCGGGAGTGACGGCGCCTCGAAGCTTGGCGGAGGCGCCGCGGGTGGGACGGAAGCCGCCTCGGCCGTTGGCTTGGTGCATCCTCTGCGGCCTGCATCACGCAGGTGGGCGCCGTGTGCCGAAGCCCAAGGGGCGACGACAGGGACAGCTCCCGATCAGAGAAGCTATCGGCCCCAGGGATTGTACGGCCTGACGAACCGCGCAGCCCCCGTCCCACCGAGAAATCTAGGGAGCTTCCAGCCGCGCGGCAACTGCCTCGACCCGCTGGGTGCCCCCGATACAGCCTTCGGCCGTTCCCGGGCGCCAATCGCGAGAGAACAGCCGCTGCAGCAGCGCACCGAGAATGGGATTGGGCGCGGCGCCACTCTTGCCCTTCGAGGCAAAGCGCCCGACGATGTGTAGGGTGGTGATCGGCCCCCAAAGCGCACGCGGCAGGTCGATCAAAGTCAGGAGCGGTTCGATCGCAGGCAATCGCCAGCCGCATCGTTGCAGCGCAAAGGCATTCTCGACCAGGTTTTGCCTGTTCCGTGCCGTCAGATACCTGCAGGCGAAGTTCAACAGATCAAGAGCCAGGACCTGTTCGTAGGCGCAGGATTTGAGGTCGATCAAGACGGGCCGGCCGCTGGAATCCCGCATGACGTTGAGGTGGTGCAGGTCGCAATGCGACACGCCCGTTCGCAGCGGCTGGCCGAACGCCGCGCGAATGGCCTCTTCCGAAGCGAAGCTCCCCGGCAGCGTTCCGCCGGATACCAGTCGGACGAACCTTAGGCCCGCATCGATGCTGGCGGGAAGCTGCTGGCGCGAGGTGGGCCGTGCCGCCCCGGCGAGCGCGTGCACGATCGGAAGCGACATCGCCATCTGCTCTGCAAGCGCGATCGGATACAGCAATTCGGCATCAAGCAGCAGATTGGGACCGAATTGACGCAGCAGAATGTCGCGCGCCAGGATTGGACCCAGTCCCATCTCTCGCATTCGGCCCCAGATATTGAACTCCCGCTGCAGCTTGGCGTTTCCGCCACGGCTGCTCGCATAGCGCAAGAATCGTTGGCCCGCGGCCACAGAGAGGATGCCTTGTTTGTACAGCACGACTCGCCCGCGCGCCCCCCGCGCGCGCAGATACGCCGCCATCGGTCGCGGCAACCCCAAAGCGAGCAAGCCGGTCAGGGCCGGACGGAACAGCACGGCCCGCAACCGCCGCGACCATTTCAACCCCAAGCGAAGCCGGCGCGGCGCAACAATTTGCTTCCAATCCATTACGAGTTCATGGTTTTTTTCAAGAACTGTATGGATCATTACATTACTATCTGAAGCAAACAAGATTACGCGAAGGCGAAAGCTTATCCCCTGGACGCCTGCAAGCCAGGCGCAATCCTGCCGGGACTGCTATTTCGAAGAGGGACTCGTCGAATGACCGAACCGCCGCGTACCGCGGAGCAGACCTGGACGCGCCAACGGATCGAGGAATTGCTTCGCTCCGAGCGCTTCGACTACCAGGCAGTTCCGCTTCCGCACGGCCTCAGCACCAGCGGCCATGACCGATCGGAGACCGCGCGGCGGATTTTCCCGGGCCAGCTCGAAGGCCAGAGCGTGCTCGATGTCGGCTGTTCCCTTGGGTATTTCTGCTTCGAGGCGCGACGACGCGGCGCGCAGCGCGTGGTCGGTCTGGACTTCGATTCAAGCAATCTTCGCAAAGCACAAATCCTGTCGGAGATATTGGAGCAACCGGTCGAGTTCATACTCGCCGACTTGGACCGTGGGCCGCTCGGCGAGCAGTTCGATCACGTGCTCTGCCTGAATGTCCTGCATCACCTCGCCGATCCCATCCTCGGCCTCGACCGCCTCATTGACGCGGCCAAGCGGCGGCTGATCCTCGAGGTGGCGACCTTCGGGCGGCATGACCGTCGGCAACTGGGGATCAATTGGCTTGCGATGAATTTCCTGTCGGGCGTGCCGGCGATGATGATCGGACGGGGGACCGCCGGGGAAGGCATAAAGCAGTTCTATTTCACGCCGAGCGCCATCGAAAACCTGTTGCGCTACCGACGCGGCTGCTTTGCCAAGGTGGAGATCCTGCGCTCCGACTTCAAAAACCGCTTTCTGGTCCTCGCACATAAGCGGCGCATCGGGCGATTGTTGGCGATTGCCGGTCCCACCGCCTCGGGAACGGACACCGCGCTCCAGCGGCTGCTCGGTCAAGACCGGCCGGCCATCGAGCCGTTGCTTGGATCGGCCGGCGCCGGCCCGTGGAAGGCCAGATTATCCGCTGATCGCTATCACGAGCCCCAGGAACCGGAGCAGGATCGGCTGATTTTCGAGTATGATTTCATGCGCCCGACGACAGTTGGAGGGGGAACATTCGAGCACGATCCGGCATTGGAGGTGCTTACGTCGGCCGAGCGGACCATTATTTTGACGATTTGGATGCCCCCGGAGCAGCTGGCGAATCGGCTCGACGGCGCAATCGCCGCCGCTACGGGCCGCCAGCGCAAAAGGCTGGCGCGACTGCGTGGGGAATACGCCGATCCGCGGCGCCTGGTGGAGCACTATCGCGCCTGGTTCCGATACACCGCCAGCAGAAGCAAGGATCACCGCGTGATCGTCATGAATGGAGCGGAACCGGTCCTTGAGACGCCCGAAGACTGGGACCGCAAGATCGCCGCGCCGCTTCTATCCGGGGTCTGAGGCGCCCCGCTCGATCCGCCGACCCACTCGAATTGCGGCTTTCCCTCAGGGCGCTTCCAGCCGCGCGGCAACCGCCTCGACCCGCTGGGCCAATCCGTCGATGGCGCGCGCGGCCTCCTCCTCTAATCGGTCCAGCCGGCGCAAGCTTTCCCGCGCGGCGGGATCGTCGGCCCTTACATCGGCATCGACGAGCTCATCGAGGATCATCAGCGCGGTAAGCAAGAGGAGCCTGGCTTCGCCCACCTGGCCAAGATCGCGTGCGGTCGTCCCGACGCGCCGGTCGAGCTCCGCGGCGAGCCCTTGAACATGGCGCTCCTGCCCGTCCTCGCAGGTGATGGCGTAAGAGCGGCTGTTGACGGTGACGGTGACCTGGGACATGGGCGTGGTCAACCGAGCCGGGCGGCTCAGCCCTCCAACATCAGTTTCAGGCGGCCGATGGCGCTATCCAACCGGCCGGACAAGGCGTCGGCCATTTTGCGCAACGCCGCCTGATCGGCCTCGATCGAGGCGCGCGCGAAATCGAGGCGGGGCTGCTCGGCCTCGCCCTTGCGTCCGCCGCGCGCGGCGACCGCCCGCTCCAAACGGCCGATGGCCTTATTCAGACGATCCGTCGCCGTTTCGATCCGCGTCATCGCTCACCAAGGCAGCGCCGAGTCGTAGAAGCTGCCGGCACGGCCGCTTCGGGCGCGAATTTGAAGCAAACGCTGACGATACAGAGGGGCTCGGAGGGGAGTCAATGAAGGCGGGAGGGCGGGCGAGGCGGGATTGGGAGCGGGTGCAAGCGGACGCGGACGGGCGCGAGCGCCCCCTCGCCCCGCCGCATCAGGCCGCTTGCACGCGGCGCAATGATTGGGCAAAACATGTATCCTATTGTTGCCTGCACAGAGGCAATTTGCTCCAACACGATATATCGAACATGACCGAGCCTACCGGACCAAGGCCCCGACCGACAACCGCCGACCCGGCTCAGACCGTCTTCTTCGGCATTCCATTGAAGGCGCGCGCGACCGCCAAGAACTGGGACTGGACCGTGCGCGACATCAACCGGACGCTGGCGTCGATCTACAACCAGACGAACCCGAACTTCCGGATCCTGGTGGGGTGCCACGACGTCCCGGATCTGTTGATCCCGACGGATGAGAGGCTGGAGTTCATTCAGGTCGACTCTACGACGCCGGACTTGAACAAAGAACCGCGATCAAATTTTCCGGACAAGGAGTTAAAACTGCGGCGAGTAAGCAACCGCTTTCGTGAATTAGGCGGACGTTGGTTCATGCCTCTTGACGCCGATGATCTGGTTTCTTCGCAACTGGTCCAATTCGTACTCTGTAACCCGAATCCAAATGGCTTCATCGCGCGTCATGGCTACATTTTCAATCAGGAATCATGGATGATGGCGCTCGTCCCTCAGCCCAAGATATACCCGGCTTCCTTTGACCGGCTCGCCGGTTGTACGATCTTCCGCTTTGAGGAAGAAGATTTCCTCGCCGCCAATCAGTTCGGTCCGCAGTCCCGCTTTGATCGATATATCTCTTCTCAGGATCACCGCGAGTTCTGGCAAATGTCGTTGCAGGAGAATCGGCCTCTACACCCTTTACCCTTTCCAGCCTTCGTCTATGTGTTGAATACGGGTGACAATCATACATTTCTCTACGGTGCTCACCGCAATTGGCTTAATCAAGAGCTCCTTCCTAAACTGAATGCACACGGATCATTGCCCAATCCGGAGGTTACTCAGGAATTTGCATTATCCCATTCAGTGTGGAATCGTTCATCCTCCGCCCTTTTTAAGGGACGCCACCCGAACGAACCGG
>DASPGI010000130.1:0-31612 GCA_035620695.1 Alphaproteobacteria bacterium | reverse complement strand
TGGATCAACCGCGTCTCCAAGCTGTCCGCGAAGGGCTGGAAGAATCTGGTCGCGAGGGACAAGGACCGGGTCAAGGAAATCCGCTCCCAGATCCATGCGCTCGCCGGCGAGACCGGGCTCGAGATCGGCGAGTTCCGCAAGATCGTGCAGATGGTGCAGAAGGGCGAGCGCGAGGCGCGGCAGGCCAAGAAGGAGATGGTCGAGGCCAACTTGCGCCTGGTGATCTCGATCGCCAAGAAATACACCAACCGCGGCCTGCAGTTCCTGGACCTGATCCAGGAAGGCAACATCGGCCTGATGAAGGCGGTCGACAAGTTCGAGTACCGCCGCGGCTACAAGTTCTCGACCTACGCGACGTGGTGGATCCGGCAGGCGATCACCCGCTCGATCGCCGACCAGGCGCGGACGATCCGTATCCCGGTCCACATGATCGAGACGATCAACAAGCTGGTGCGCACCAGCCGCCAGATGCTGCACGAGATCGGCCGCGAGCCGACGCCGGAGGAATTGGCGGAAAAGCTGATGATGCCGCTGGAGAAGGTGCGCAAGGTGCTGAAGATCGCCAAGGAGCCGATCAGCCTCGAGACGCCGATCGGCGACGAGGAGGACAGCCACTTGGGCGACTTCATCGAGGACAAGAACGCAGTCCTGCCGATCGACGCGGCGATCCAGGCGAACTTGCGCGAGACGACGACGCGGGTGCTCGCCAGCCTCACCCCGCGCGAGGAGCGCGTGTTGCGGATGCGCTTCGGCATCGGCATGAACACCGACCACACACTCGAGGAGGTCGGCCAGCAGTTCTCCGTCACCCGCGAGCGCATACGTCAGATCGAGGCCAAGGCCCTCCGGAAGCTGAAGCACCCCTCGCGCAGCCGCAAGCTGAGAAGCTTCCTGGATACCTGATCCAGATGCCAGGAGTCCGGAGCCAGGAGTCGGGATTGCCGATGCGCGGCGGCGTGCCTGGTTCCTGATCCCTGATACCTGCCACCTGGCGATGGGCCTGTAGTTCAGCGGTAGAACGCGCCGCTCATAACGGTGTAGTCGCAGGTTCGAATCCTGCCGGGCCCACCACCAAGTCAGGGCGTTTCGACAGTTCTACACAATGCCGTGGAAAACGGCCGGATTGTCGGCGCTTTTTTGCTCAGGCGTTCCGCGCAGAGACGCTGTCGACGCGGCAGTACGGGCGCAACACGAAGAAAGTCTCCGTGTGCCCGCTGCGCGGTCAACAGCATCGCGTGAGCGGTCGAGGTGCGTCACGGGGGATGGCGCCGCGCGCTGGTGCAAAGCGGACGGACCAAATCCGTGTAGCTACCCATTTCTTTGCTCGCTTTGGAACGAGCTTGCGGCGATCATCAGCAAAAAACGGTCTCGATCATCATCAACAGCGAGGGAAAGGTCATGGCCAAGGGACAAAAGCGAAGCAACCGCGAACCCAAGAAACCTAAGCGGCCCAAGCAGAAAACTGCGCCGGCGAGTTCGTCAGCAGCTCAGACGAAGGCAGTCGCCGGCGATCGCGGGAAGAGGAAATAGTGCGGGATAGGGCGTGCCGGTTTGCCTGTGACCCGGATAATGGCGTCTCAGCGCCTTTTGGGTTCTGAGGGCTCGTTCCGTGAACACGGGGGCAGTTGAGCATTGGACCAAGCCGGAAATCGCTCGGAAGCACTGAGCTTCAATCGGGCCATTTGCGCAGGTGGGCTTGTATTCTTAGAACGCACGAGAGACTGTCCTCCGTGCTATTGTGCTTCACATATTTTCAGTTCTTCCGCGTCTTCCGCTGCTCGCGGAGATCTCATCCCTCAAACACTGAGGAGAGCGTTGTTGCGTAATAGAAAGTCCCGAACCTCCGCTCGCCCAGAGCGGCCACGAAGATCAGGTGCTCCGGCCACCTTCGATTTGCCGGTGATCCTCACGCCTGAGGAAGCCGTCAAGCTCCTCCGAAACAGCCCGCAGGCAGAACCCGATGAGGAGAGCAGAAAACGATAGGTGAACGGCGGACGAAATACGTGGATGCCTGTCGGTTAAAATGGCCTTCGCGTCCAACGCGAGGCAAGGCCCACGCCATCACCTAGAAATGAGCCCTTTACCTTCTTCACTCAGAATCTTAGATCCGATCCTTGATCGAGGGTGCCGTCGCCAACTTGACGTGCGCGCGGGTGAACAAAAGCTCACGGGCGCTCAGGTAACCATCGTGTTGAATTTTCCTCTGCAGCAAGCGCTACGCGAGATAAGAGTTGAACCACTCGATCCAACTAGCCTAAGCAAGCGCTTCGCCAATTGGGCGGCTTTGAAGGCGCACACCCCCGACCGTAATAGATGATGCCGCCGTATTAGGTGGTGATCATGGGGTGGACTGGTCCGGCGGCAATCGGAAATCGAGCAACGAAGCGAGATAGTGATGAAACCAGGAACGGGTTCACGACACCTTCGCGACCGTCAGCGACGGCCGCACGTGCCCTCAACAAACCAAGCCTTCGGCAGCAATGGGACGGAGGTGCGGGTTCGGGGAAATGCGCGTCATCTGCTTGACAGGTACTTGGCGCTTGCCCGCGACGCTCAGGCGGCCGGGGATCACATCGCCGCGGAAAATTACTCTCAGCATGCGGAGCATTATTTCCGCGTTCTCAATGCTACTGCTGAAGGTAACGGGAGGTCGCGATTTCATCACCCGTCGGTTGGAACGACCCAACCTCAGTCGGCGGCAGCTCTCGCCTCGCCACAGCCGCTCACGGGCAGCTCCGCTGAGGCGCTTAGGCGCATCGATCCTGATCGTGATGAAAACGAATCCGGCTCCGGCCCGAGTGGGCTCATTTAGCCGATTTCAGCGCCACAACGCGCCGATCTTAGGCGCAGCCCAACGCTCGCTGGACAGCGACTAGTCTGCTTCTGGCCGTTCGATGATCACCCGCGGGGCCACCGGGCCTCAGGACTCGCGCTCCGGCGCGGCTAGCTTACACGCCCGGCGGTCTGAGACTCGCCACTGACTCACCCAAGTCGCCACGGTCGCCTAAGCCTGCTGAGCCGGAGGATCCGGTGACAATCGGCTATAATCCCCTCCGCTGCTCTGACCAGCGCTTCGGAGGGCAAACTTGGACCCGGATCTGAGTGCGATCACAGGCGCGATTGCAGAGTGGGCGACCACAGAGCCATTGATCGACACTGTCTGGCTATTCGGCAGCCGCCTCAGCAATGACTACCGGCGCGACAGTGATCTCGACGTTGCCGTTCGACTCCGGGTGCAGGAGGACCTGATGGAACAGCAGCTTTGTTGGCACGATAATTATGCCCGATGGAAAGAGCAGCTGGACCAGATCACTAACCGGGACGTCGACCTGGAGATGGGTCACCCGCTGATAGCGCCGACCATTTGGAACTACATCGCCGCCGGGAGCAGGATCGTCTACCGCCGCGAATGAGCTGTTCTTCTAGGTGAGGCCCAGCTCGGCGAGGGTCTTCACTTCAGCGTCTTGGGGTATGGGTCCGATATTGCTGGGTGCCGGTCATCGCTGCGCCGGTTCCCTGTCGCTGGAGTGCCCCTGCGCGCCTGGCAACTGAGTGGACGCATGCCGCTCCCTCACCCAGCGTCTTTCGAGCACATCGCGGAGATCGAATCTACGCGGCGGTGCGCGCTGAGGAGAAGACGCTTGCGCTCGGCGACACCGTCACGTTCCTCGATTTCACCGACGCTCGCCGACTATGTGGCAAAGCACCGGCGCGCCGCGCGACTAGTCGCCGCGCTAAACGGCCGCGACGATCTGGACACCATCACCAAAGCGATGTTCACCAGGGCGGCGGCGGAAACCGGCGTGACCCTCGGACGGGCAGGCCGAAAACTTAAGCCCGCCAAGGGCGACGAACTCGACTGTCTCGACCTGCTTGACCAGCGGCGCTATACCACCGCCCCGCGTCCCGGTCCAAAACCGGCCTTCATCGCCAGCAGCCGGCGGCGGGTTAGCCGCTGAGCTAATGATTCAGCTCCGCCTTCCACCGGCTCGAGACCGCAGAACTAGACGATTGGCCTGGTATAGATACCGGGCCCGATCACGTACGACGTTCGAGAAGCTCGTGGCCAACAACCTGTGAGCTGCGAAATCCTCAATCCGATCGCTGATGAGCGAATTATCACTTGCCAGGCGACACCTACTATTACGAAATCAATAGTTCGGGCGAACGGCTGGTTCTGCTCGAAAACCGGGGCCCGGGCGGGCGCCGGCTCGCGACGTGCACGCCGTTAGCTGTCCCCCCGAAACAAGTCTAGGGTTTGGAGGTGGGTGCCCCGCCTGGCCAGCATCGATTGTTGTCGCAAGTTTGTGTTCTGTGCGGTCCACCACCCAGTCTGGCTCTGCCAAATGATCTACGCGACCTCGCAGAAAAGCCCCGAGTTTCCGCTACTTTCCGGCGTGATTGTTTTTGCGGACCACCGCGCGGTCAACAGCATTGCGCGAGAAGGCGGATGCAGACTGGATTTTAAGGGATGTAGCCAAATGGAAGGGCCTAACTCGGCGACCCATTGGTTTCCCGCGTGCACGTAAAGCCTGTGGGGATGCACACGCGCGTGGAACCAAGTAACGGGACAGTGACGGTGAAACAATCGATGCGAATTACGCAGTTGCTTATGTTTATAAGGTGGACGTCAATATCCTTCGCCCTTGCCTGTTGCCCGCTACCCTCCCTCCTGCCATCCTCGCAGCCGCAGGTCGGAGCCGCCTTGATCACCTGCTCGAAACTTACGAGCATGTTGGCACCGTCGCGGACGCGCACTAGAAAACGCTCGCCGTGGCGCGCCACCTCGCGAACATCCTCCTGACGAAAGACCAGCTTGAGTGTTTCAGTCTGGCTAAGTGCGACCATTTCCTCTGGCGCAGCCGCGGCGTAGCCGATGAACCAGTGGGTTTCGCCCTCGGCGATCCGCTCAACCGGTGAGATCGGCCTGCGCACGCCGCACGCCGCGACCAGCTCCGACAGTCCCTCTACCATAGCTGTCCCTCCCGTGAGATCCTTGAAGAATTATGCGCACGAGCGCGCGAGAGCGCCAGCGTGTTTGATCGGTGGTGGCGATGGGCTCTGCCCCAAACGCCGCGACACACCGCTCCATCAGATGCGTCGCGGACCCATCCGGCACGATCATCGCCGCGGCAAAGCCATTATCGGCAACCGCTTCAAGCCGCCCTTCACATGCCAGCTTGCGCCACCCGAACAACTGCGATTGGACTCTACGCCCGGCGCAAGCAGTGCCCCTTGAGTCTGTTCGCGTGCGCCTTCGGCACTCGAGGATGCATGCGGCCGACTGCGAGAATTGCGAAACCGAAGTCGGGATGATCGATCAAATTGAGCGTGAAATAGAGCTCATAGGATCGCTCGATGCGAGTCAGCGGGCACGGCTGCTCGAGATCGCCGACAAGTGCCCAGTCCATCGAACCCTGATTTCCGAGATCGCGATCCGATCGCGGCTCGTCCCGGAAGCTTCACAATGAGCAGGCGAAGCTCATTCGCAGCAGAAGCACTCTACTTTTAGCAAGCTCAGAATGCTCAGCATTGAGCATCTTCCGGGGCCGGTCTCCCTTGAGAGAGCCGAAGCCCGAGAGCCATTGCGGGTGCCATCTGAAGAGCACCGCGCCTACGTCGTACGCCGGGCGTTCTGGCACTCACTCGACCTCCCGTTCGCCTGGCACACGCCTCATCGCATGTCATCGCTGCCTGGACTCAACGCCATTCCGTGGCTGCGAGAATACTTGTTAGGGGGCGGCGACCGCCACCCCGCGAGTGCGCCATCTCTCGGTCGATAGATCTCGACCTTCAGCGGATGGCACTTGGCCTCGTCGTCGGAATGGCCGGCGCCGCAATCGCCCCCCGGACATGCGGATAATGCACCCAACAGATCGATTTCGGCGAAGAGCTCGATATAATCGCCGGATCGCGCCGGGCTTGCTTTCATGAAGTACTGGTGCGTGTCGTGCGTAAACCCGGTGCACATGAAGACGTTCAACACATCGTGTACATGGGACTCGGCTTGCGCCAGGGGCATGTTCCGCGTCGCCGCGAGGGCTCGCGTCAAATTCGAGTGGCAGCAGTGATGGTACTCGGTCCCCTTCAACAGGAGGTTGGTATAGGGATCACATCGAGTGCCGATAACATCGTGCACTCCTCCACCGTCCTCGTCCCATCCGTACCAGTCAAGCGTGTCATGGGTGATGCTCGCCATTGGACGCAAGCTCGGCAAGCTGCTCCATAGCCGGTCGCCGGTGCTGACATGCGTCCCGTGGAGCGCCCGCGTCTTGCCGCTGAAGAAGCGTTCCGATAGGTCGTGTTCATGCCACAGGTTGAGATCACCTACCTGCGGGCCCTCGACACAGATAATGCGTACGAAATGCCCCGCGGGCACCCTGAACGCCCTTGCATCGCGCGGCGGGACCATCAGCTCGGAGACTTTCGTCAGCTCGGAGCGCGCTGCGTTGTAGAACGATGCGTCAAACGGCGGCAAATTCTCGACCGAGTAGACCACGACCATTTTCGCCCCGCGCCGCACCGTTGCGTCTGGCGGCGTCGCCGTGTGAGCTGATCTTGTCATTGGTTCTCACCTCTGATCTTCCGAACAAGAAGGACTGCCCGGAACCGCCTCATCGAGGCGGAACTCATGAAAAAGCTGCCCCCGCTCTTGCTTGCGTCACCCATCATCGTCCGCCCCCTCGCGAAACACGTCGGGAAGATGGAATCACGCTCGCCGTCGCTCTTCAACCGATTTTCCGGCACAATCTGCTACAAAGAAGCCTCGGCATTGGTGTGTGATGCCTTATCCTGTGGAGGCCCGCACTCCAGCAGAGCAGATGTTTGGCGGTGCCCAACATAAGCGGCTCACCCATTGGCCATGACACCGCATTGCCGGAGTGCCAAGGCAAGGGGCGTCGGCAGCAACGGAGACGCAGCAATGTGGCGTGAAGACAATGGCAATGGAGGCAGTGGACCCGGCAGTCCTCGTAATGTGCTCGGTGATCGGCTAGAAATCTGCTCGATAGATCCGATGACGGGATTTTTTCGAGACGGCTGCTGCAACACCGGGCAGGAGGATATCGGCAGTCACACTGTCTGCGCTGTGATGACTGCCGCCTTTCTTGACTTCTCTAAGTCGCGCGGCAACGACCTTTCGACACCGATTCCGGAATTCGGCTTTCGCGGCCTGAGGCCCGGCGATCGCTGGTGCCTCTGCGCGCCCCGCTGGCAAGAAGCACTCGAAGCGGGTGGAGCGCCGCGCGTGGTCTTGCGGGCCACGCACGAAGGTGCCCTTAGCCATTGCGCGCTTGCCGACCTAAAGCGCTTCGCGGTGGACCTGGTCTGAAGGAGCCACGCGTCGCGGCTTGACCGGTCACTTGCCGACGTCGAGATATCGACGCCTGTCAAGTCCGCACCCATATTGCGATCGACGTTCAGGCGATGTTCGCAATCTGATGTGGGCGATCAGGTCGAAAGAACCTGCGAGTCCCGCTCGGGAAGCCCGCTAAACTTTGTTAGCTCCAGCGGCTGGCGTTCTTCGGGAAACCGGGGCGCTGTACCCGCACGACGCAGAAGCGTTGGCCGGTGGGTGCCTGCATCACCACCCAGCGCTCCAGTCGGTCCACGACCTTGGCGCCGAGCTTCTCCAGGCGCGCCACTTCGGCAGGGATATCGTTGGTCTCGATGTCTATGTGGACGCGACTCTCATGATCCACGCGCTGGATCTGAACGATTGGCTCGTCGGGCGGCATCTGCAACATGCGGTAGTTGCCGCGGCTGCCCGGGTGCTTGAGGTCGACTGGGCGACCAAGCGCCTTGCCCCAGAACTGGGCGGCCTCGTCTACATCGGAGGTCTTGCAGTCGATCAGCACGGCGCAGAGGCGGGAATGGTGCATTTCGGTGCCCTCACATGTCCCCGTTTTTCCCAGGTGAACAGGCAATCAGCACCGAGAGTCGGGATCGCAGAACACTTCCTTCTCCGCCCGGTCTGGGTACCTCGAAAGGTCTTAACATCTCCACATTTCCGAAAACAGCCGATTCTGCGGCACTTTCTACGTCATTCCTGCTCGGAGAAAACGCCCCCCTTAGCGGAGAGGATTTACCGTCTTGCGACGAACTACGTGTTCGACCACGCCCTGGTCGACGAGGCTGGGTTCGAAGCGCTGCGGCGGCCTGATCATTGCGCCGTAACCGCTATGAAAATCCACTCCTAAGCAGCTTTTGCTTCGGGCGTGGCAAGCTACACCTCCGTGGCCGAGAAACGGGGTTCAGCCGGAGTCGTGGTCGACATTGGCAGCTCGGTCATGAATGGCTAGTCTCGTTTCTGTTTTTCAGGAGCGGACTATCTTGATGCGCCGCACTCTCGCATTTGCACTCCTCCTACTGGTTGCCGACCCCGATTTGGTTCGGGGGCAGGCTCAATCTTTGCCCCAGCCCCATGGTGAGATCATCCTCACCGTCACGGGCAACATCGAGCACAAGAACTCCGAAGCGGGAGCCATATTCGACAGGGCGATGCTTGAGGCCCTGGGCACGCAAAAGCTCCGCACGTCCAGCGACTGGACCGATGGAACCGTGGAATTCGAGGGCGTTCCCGCGCGGGCCGTAATGGCGGCGGTCGGAGCGAGGGGGACGACCCTCATTGCCTCGGCCCTCAACGACTATCAGGTCGAGATTCCCATCAGCGACTTCGAAAACTATCCGGTTCTCTTCGCATTGAAGATGGATGGGCACGAACTCACGGTTCGTGACCGGGGCCCCATCTGGATAGTCTATCCGCGGGACGATTTCCCAGAGCTGCGGAACGAAAAGGTCAATTCCCGATGGGTCTGGCAGCTCAGCGGGTTGACTGTGGAGTGAGTTCCATACGCGGAAAGCGCCCCACATATCTGGTGTTGGCGGCTGCGCTTGTCATCTTCATCGCAAGCTTGGCCAATACCGGGCTGCGGTTGATCCGCATCGACCGCGACATCGCCGAAGGATTCGGGGAGAATCTGGTCTGGACCGTGGTGCAAGGAGAGATCGAGCTCCTGCGTCTCTTGGATGCCCTCGATCGGCTTGGATCGGAAACTGCGGAACCGCAAGAGGTCATCCGTCGCTACGACCTGTTCTGGAGCAGGCTCAGGATCATGCAGGAGGGCGAGGTTGGCGCCCGTCTCGCCGCCATCAAGCGGATCGGCGACACTGTGTCCAGCGCTGCTGCTCTGCTCACCGAGCTTGAACCCGAGATCTCCGCTCTCGTGCCGGGCGATTCATCCAGAGCCGAACAGGTCCGGGAACGTCTTCGGCAATTGCAGCCGCGACTGCATGATGCCTCTGTCTGGACCGCGCAGGCCGAGCTCGACCGCTCGGCCGCTCATGCTCAGTCCCGCCGGGAGGTTCTGTTCGAGGCGCTCCTCTATCTGATCGGGCTTTTCGTAGCCGCCCTGCTGCTCGTCGGGCTTTTGATTCGCGAGCTTCGCCAGACCCGCCAGCTGACCCAGTTGGCCCGCTTGGCCGAAGCGGAGGCCAAGCGCAGCGAACAGCGCTTTCGCGACGTGGTTGATGCGGCATCGGATTGGATATGGGAGACCGGGCCGGACCATTGCTTCACCTTTATCTCCGAGCAACTGGCGGCACTTTCGGGCGAGAAGCCCGAGGACGTCCTGGGCAAGGCGCGTTGGCAACTCCGTCTGCCCGACGACCTTGACGATTCGAACTGGTCCAAATACCGGGCCGCCGTAGAAGCTCATGAGCCGATCCGCAACTTCGTCTTCCCCTATCGGGATCGCAAAGGCCGTCGGCATTTCAGCCGCGTTCACGGCAAGCCGTTTTTTGACACCGATGGCCGGTTTCTCGGCTACCGGGGAACGGGACGGGATATCACGGCGGAACTCGAGGCCGCGCAAGAGATCGCGGAAAGCCGCAAGCTGTTACGGGCTGTGATCAATGCCGTTCCCGCGGTCATCAACGTCAAGGATTCACAGCTTCGATATGTTCTCATGAACGAGTTTGAAGCCCAGGTCTATGGCGTTGCGGCCGAGGAGGTTATCGGAAAATCGAGCGTGGAGATCGCGGGCGGCGTATTCGGGGAGGAGTCTCGCGAGCTGGATCGCCGTGTGCTGGCAACCGGCAGGCCGCTGCCATTCGCCGAGCGGGAGTTCACGGACCGACATGGCGTAAGACGCTTTTGGTGGAGCGCCAAGAAGCCGCTCCTGGATGAGGCCGGAGCGGTCCGGTACATCGTTACCGCCGCGCTCGATATCACGCAGCTCAAGGCAACCGAGCGCGCCCGCAGCAACCTGTCGCGCTATTTCTCGCCCAATATGGTCGACGTCCTGGCCGGCGCGGACGAAGCATTACGGACGGTTCGCTCCCATGATGCCGGAATCCTGTTCGCCGACATCATCGGTTTCAGTCAGTTCACTACGACGGAACGGCCGGAGCAGGCCTTTGCCGTAATCCGGGAGTTCCATGCCCGTATGGCCCGGATCGTGTTCCGCTTCGAGGGAACGCTCGACAAGTATATCGGGGATGGGCTGATGGCGAGCTTCGGCACACCCCGGCCAGGGCGACTTGACGCCACCCATACGATTCAATGTGCTCGCGCCATGGCGCAAGAGATCGCCGATTGGAATGCCGAGCGTGTCGCCCGAGGTCAACATCAGGTAAGGATCGCGATCGGAGCGCATTACGGTCCGGTGCTGCTTGGAGATATCGGCGATGAACGGCGTCTCGAGTTCGCTGTGCTGGGCGAGACCGTGAACATCGCCAGCCGATTGGAGGGAATGACCCGGCAGTTACGCGTGCCGGTCGTCGTCAGCGACGCCCTGATCCAGATGGCCCGCCGGGAAAGCGAAGACGGCGCGCTTGCCATCGGAGGCTTTGCCAATGCCGGGGTGCATAGCATCCGGGGTATGGCCACGCCACTTGTTGTCTGGGTGATGGAAGAGCCTGCGCCGACAGAGGCGGGCCTCGCCCTGCCTCGTTAGATTGATTGTTGTCGTAAGCTCGTGTCCGTTCCGTTCCCCGCCAACGGAGGACATGAGGAACGGCTGTCCAAAGCCAATTCCGCAGCAAGACCAGCTTGTGCTGGAGTCGCGACCGGGACCAAAAGGCCAAAACGGGAGCCCCGTCCGAGCTGTGATCGGACTACTAGGGTATGAGCCAGCAATGCCGCCAGGCGGCGCACGATGCTCAGACCCAGGCCAAATCCTTCTGTGGCGCGAGGGTCGACTTGATGAAACTCGTCGAACACACGGTCCATTGCCTCCGGTGATATTCCGATGCCGGTATCGTAAACCGCAAGGAGGAGCTTACCTTCGCGTCGGTGGCAACCGACCAGCACGCCGCCTCGATTCGTATAGCGGATGGCGTTGGAAACCAGATTGCTGAGAATGGTCGAAAGCATATCGCGGTCACTGCGGATCCAAGCTCCGTTCGGCCGAACACGAAACGCCAATCCCTTCTCGGCGGCCAAGGGAGTCCATACGTCCTCGATCTCCTCCAGGATCTCGGCGATCGGAAGATCCTCGTGACGCGGCGAAATCAAGCCGGTCTCGAGACGCGACGCCTCCAACAGCGTATCCAGGGCGCACGAAAGCTTGCTCACCGCCTGACCGGCAAGCTTGAACATCTTTGCCCTTTGCTGGACATCGGGGCTGTGCCGGAGCATCTGCAAGGACAGGCTTATGGTGTTCAATGGTTGTTTCAGGTCGTGGCCAGCGGCGGCAAGAAGCCGATTCTTGACGACGGCCGCCTCCTCGGCGCGCCGGCAGGCCGACTGCCACTCCTGCTCGCGCCTGGTGAGCGCATGCGCCATATCGGTGAACCCGCTCGTCAGCTCTTGAAACTCAGGGCTGGCGGAAGGCAGCCGAAGTGATTGCGGCCGAAAGCCCCTTTGCCATTCAACCGCGGCGCGACGCAGAACGCGGATCGGCCGCAATATAGTCCTATCCAATCCTATCCAGGCCACAAGGAAAGCAGCGAGCATGCCCACGAAAACAAGGCCGAAACCTCGGAAACTGGCTCTATCGATTGCCTCCAAAGCCGCAGCCTTATCCAGTCCGGCAATGACAAAAATTCCTTCCGGTCTGGTTTCGGTCGGCACGAACCCATAAACCCTTCGCACCCCATCGATTCCGTCGAGCTCGACGGTCCCTTCGTGAGACTCTCGAATGACAGCCTCCACTCCCGCCCCAGATATTCTGGGCAAGCTCTCGTCAAGAGCGGGCGCCCGCGCAAGAACGGTGGCGTGACGGTCCGTAAGCACCAGTACATCTCGGCCGGATCTGGGTTGTTGATTCAGCCGATGTTCAAGCCAATTCAAATCGAGCAACGTGATCAGAACGCCCTTTACTGCACCGGTGGTCCGATGCACGGGATGTAGCAGCGGTAGACCTCGGATGCCATTCCAACTGAGATGGCCGCCGATGAACAGCCCTTGTCTCTGCAGAGCCGTGGAGATGTAGGGGGACAAGTCGGAAAGCAACGGTTCCAGATCGGCATCGGTGCTCGCACATATTTTCTCACCACTGATGCCGACGAGCACAAATAGCGGAAACCGCCGATACTCAGGTTCGAGCGCCACCAAGATCGCTTCGCACGCGACCGGCTCGGCCGCGAGCATGTGATCAAGCGCGACCATGAGCTGCTGTGCTCCCTGGATGATCTCGTCCTGGTCGGAAGCCACAAGCTGCGCCTGACGCAATGCGTCGCTACTGAGCTGTCCGATTCGGTCTCTCCGCAGATCGATTTCATTCCACAGCTGAACCGCCAAGGCCGGCGCCAGGGTCAGGACGATAAGCACAAGCAGGCGAGCGAACAGTTTCACCGAGCTTCCCTCGCTGGAGCGGCCGACGTCTGGGCGCCTGAGATACGGGCTGCAAGATCCAACGTAAAGCGCGATCGGCGAGATTTGTGAAATCTGCTGGGGACAACCGCGCTTGCGTGATCCGGATCAGCGTGTTGGAGACCGAATTTTCCGCCTGGACTGAACGAACCAACGCAGAACCCCGTAGGTCAGAACCCAGGACCCCGCGGCAAGCGGCAGACTGCCCACCATCATCGGAACCCAGAGTGACGATATTCTGGTCCTGACCAAGGTCGTGTCGAATGTGAGCACGGCGGACACGAGGTCGGACAGGAGCCTTACGAAAGCCTCGGTAGGAATCGAGCGATCCGTGTAGCCCGGCAGCAATCGAACGCCGACTTCATAGGTTGCCCACCAAATCACCGGAAACGTCCATGGGTTTCCCGCCAGGGTGCCCACTACGGAGGCGATGATGCTTCCGCGGCTCAGATACGCGAGGATGGCCGCCAGCAGAATATGCATTCCGTTCAAGGGCAGGAAGGATACGGCCACTCCGGCGGCAAATCCGGCCGCGACTGCATGAGGAGTCGCGTTGATCCGGCCCACGCGATGCGCAAGATACCGAAGCGCCCTGCTCCAACCTGCCTTGGGCCACAGCGCCTCACGGACAAGCTCGAAACGTGAAGGGGGCGATCGGCGCTGGAACAACATGATGAAAACCCGGTCGCCTCCCCGCAAAAGCCCGCATGCGGACCTTTGCCACAGGGGGCCTCGCCGCGCAATCCGGCGTTGCCCGCAAGGATATGTCCTGGTCGCTCCGCTAGCCCGGCGCCTGGAGAAAATTCCTCACTCGGCCTGAAGGCGCGCCAATTCCCCCTCGAACTCGAAGCGCAGCTGAACGGCTTCCGCCTCGGGCAGCCAAAGCGTCATCTGCGGGAAGATCGTCCGATAGAGGGAGACGCGAGTCGGCTCCCAGGGGAGTGTCTGTGCGGCCTTCGCCTCGGCGAGAATGCGGTGGAGCCGGGCGCGAACCTTGTCGGGGTCGGGCCGATAGGCGGGTGTGGTCTCCGCACCGAACAGGTCGGGCTGTGATTCTCGGGCGAACAGGTCCGGCTGGGGGGGTTGCGGAGATAGGTGTCGAAGTTTTTGGCCATCGGCGGTGTGCTCGAATCGCGAGATTTGCGCCGGAAAGCTACACAGAATCCGCGAGAATCAGAAGGCGGGAAAGAAGGCCGCCGTCCTGGGCCGCTCTATAGCTCCGCTCCGACGGAGCGGTGAATGCCGCATTCGGTCTTGCCGAGCCCCTGCCAGCGGCCGGAGCGCGGTTCTGATTCCGCCGCCACAGGGCGCGTGCAGGGGGCGCAGCCGATCGACAAATAGCCGTTCGCCACCAGCGGGTGCCGTGGCAGGTCGAGGGTCGTAAACGCTTCGCGGATCTGCTTTGGTGACCAATCGGCAAGCGGGTTGATCTTGATCCGGCCGTCGACCGCTTCGATCCGCGGCAGCCTCGCGCGGGTGTCTCCGTGATAGCGCTTACGCCCGGTGATCCAGCCCGAGAACCCGGCGAGCGCGCGGTCGAGGGGAATGACTTTGCGCAGGAAGCAGCAATGATCGGGGGACTTCTGCCAAAGCCGGCCCTCCGGGTCGAAGCGGTCCACCTCCTCCGGTAGTGGATCGACCGTTCTCAGATCTGTAAGCCCCAGGCGTGCGACCAGGGTGTCGCGATAGGTCAGTGTCTCCGGGAAATGCTTTCCCGTATCGAGGAAGATCACCGGCACGGCGCGATCGATCCTCGCGATGAGAGAGAGCACAACCGCCGATTCGGCGCCGAAGGAGGAGACGACCGCCACCGGTCCTCCGAGAGCGCGGCCGAGGATCACTGCCTCAAGCAGCGCCGGCGTCTCCAACGCCGCCAGGCGTTCGATGGTTCGAGGCAGCGCGCGGAGATCTGCACCTGCAATGAATCCGTATTGGTAGTTGGCGGAACCGTACATCGGATGCGCAACGCCTCCCTCGGCTCAAGTTCGGCCCACGGAGGTTGCGATCCGTGGCGCTTTAGCGGATGGGTGTCGCGGCCGCAAGCTGCCGTTTCAAATCCCGCGGGTCCGTTCCCGGGTGGACCAAGCCCAAAAGAAAAACTCCGCCGCAGCCGAGCTGGGCGGAGCACCGCCATCGCTTTAGCTGCATTTGTTACGCGCCCGCAAGCTGACGCTCAAATCGGCGCGGACCGTGAAGCTAGCGTCGAGCGAGCGGTTCGTCAACGGCCGTCCGGTCGATCGCGACAATGTGATCGAGGATCCGTAGCTCTCCTTCGGGGCTATGCTCACCCTTAGATGCGCTAAGGCGCTGCGAAGGGTGCGCTTGACAAAAGACAGGAGCTGAGAGACTATTCCGCCCGGCGCCGATTTGAGCATCAGCTTGCGGGCGCATAACAAATGCAGCTAAAGCGGTGGCGGTGTTCCGCCCAGCTCGGCTGCGGCGGAGTTTTTTTTTGGGCTTGGTCCACCCCGAACGGACCCGCGGGATTTGAGGGCAGCTTGCGCCGCGTCAAGAAACAGCTAAAGCGCCACGGGACGAGCAAAAGACCCGTGGGCCCGCCAAACGGAGGGAGGCACGGGGAGAAGATGTCCCGGATCCAATCGAAAGAGCAGTTCCAGCCCAGCACCATCCGGCCGCTGACAACCGCCGCGGAAGGCGGCGCGCCGGTCATGCGCTACTTTCCAGCCTTCCTCGATCTCGCCGATCGGGACGTGCTCGTGGTCGGAGGCGGCCATATCGCGGCGCGCAAGGTGCAGCTCTTGCGCGATGCCGGGGCTCGCGTCAGCGTAGTGGCAAAGCGCCTCGTCCCCGACCTGGCCGAGAACGATCAGCTCAAGGTCGTGCGGCGCGGTTTCGTCGCCGGCGATGTTCAAGGCAAGGCGCTTGTCATCGCCGCTACCGATGATCGCGAGGTCAACCGCCGTGTCGCCGAGGCCGGCGCCACCGTGGGCGTTCCGGTCAACGTCGTTGATGACGCGGCGCTTTCCAGCTTCATCGTGCCCGCCATCGTCCAGCGGGGCGAGGTCGTGGTGGCGGTTTCCACCGGCGGCGCCTCGCCGGTGCTGGCGCGGCGCATCCGGGCCAGGATCGAGGAGGCTTTGCCGGCGCGGCTCGGCGCGCTCGCCGCCTTCGCGCATCGTCTGCGCAGCGTGATTCGCGCCCGCATCGCCGATTTCGGTGAGCGGCGGCGGGTCTGGGAGGCGGTGCTCGACGGACCCGTCGCCGAGGCCGTGCTGGCCGGGCGCGAAAGAGAGGCGGAGAGCCGGCTCGAGAAGGCGCTCTCCGGGAAGACCGCGCGCGGCTCTGTCGCGCTGGTAGGTGCGGGCCCGGGCGATCCGGAGCTCTTGACCCTCAAGGCGGCCCGGCTGGTTCAATCGGCCGATGTCATCATCCACGACAAGCTGGTCCCGCCGGAAGCGCTCGGTCATGCGCGCAGGGATGCCGAGCGCATCTATGTCGGCAAGTCGCGCGGCAACCACACGCTGCCGCAGGAGGAGATCAATCACCTGATCGCGCATCACGCGCGGCGGGGCCGTCGCGTGGTGCGCCTCAAGGGCGGCGATCCCTTCATCTTCGGGCGTGGCGGCGAGGAGCTTGAGCATCTGCGCACGCAAGGCATCGAGGTCGAGATCGTGCCCGGTGTCACCGCCGCCACGGCCTGCGCGGCGGCAGCATCGATTCCGCTCACCCATCGGGGCATCGCCGAGGCGGTCGTGCTGGTGACAGGGCAGGGAAGCCGAGGGGCGCCCACGATCGATTGGGCGGCGCTCGCGCGCCTCAACCAGACCATCGCCGTCTATATGGGCGTGGCGGCCGCGCCGCGGATCGCGGCGGAGCTGACCCAGGCGGGGCTCGACCCGGCGACACCGCTCGCGATAGTCGAGAACGCGACCCTCCCGCAGCAGCGTGCCTTCCATGGCACCCTGGCGGAGCTGCCGGCGCTCATCTCCGAAAATCGGGTCGAGGGACCCGCAATTATCTTGATCGGTGCGGTTGCGGCGTTGGCATTGGCCGAGGCAGCGCCCGACGAAGTGGCGTTGGCGGGGTAGCAGCGATGGCCGCACAGGTCCTTACCGGAAACCGCTTGAGCGACGGCGCCACCGTCTATCTCACGGTCGCGGGCGAGTGGACGCGGAAGATCGGCCGAGCCGTCGTGGCCGAGAACGAAGCCGCGGCGGCTGCGCTCGCGGAGAGCGGAGAGCGGGCTGTCTGCGAGCGGCGTGTTGTGGCGCCCTATCTGATCGAGGTCGAGAGGGTTGCCGGCGACCTCAGGCCCAGCCGCTATCGGGAAAGGTTGCGCGCCGACGGCGGCCCCAGCATCCGCTTCGGCGCCGCGGCGTGGTCGGCGTAAGGGGACGGGACACATGTACCGCTACACCGATCAGGACCGTCAGCTCGTACGCGAGCGCGTCGAGCAGTTCCGCGACCAGGTGCGCCGACGGCTCTCCGGCGCGCTCAGCGAGGAAGAGTTCAAGCCGCTTCGGCTGATGAACGGCCTCTACCTGCAGCTTCACGCCTATATGCTGCGTGTGGCCATCCCTTACGGCACGCTCTCCTCGCTGCAGCTCCGCAAGCTTGCCCATATCGCCCGCCGCTACGACAAGGGCTATGGGCATTTCACCACGCGGCAGAATCTGCAATTCAACTGGCCGACGCTCGAGGACACTCCGGACATTCTGGCCGAGCTGGCCGAGGTGGACATGCATGCCATCCAGACCAGCGGCAACTGCATCCGCAACGTGACGGCCGATCATTTCGCCGGGGCGGCCGCCGGAGAGATCGAAGACCCGCGCATCTGGTGCGAGATCATCCGGCAGTGGTCGACCCTTCACCCAGAATTCTCGTTCCTGCCGCGCAAGTTCAAGATCGCGGTCAGCGCGACCGAGCAGGACCGCGCCGCGCTCAGGGTTCACGATATCGGCGTGAAGCTGCGCCGCGACGATACCGGAGCCATCGGCTTCGAGGTCATGGTGGGCGGTGGCCAGGGTCGCACGCCGGTGCTCGCCAAGACCATCAGGCCGTTTCTGCCGGCGGAACGCCTTCTCTCTTATCTGGAAGCGATCTTGCGCGTCTACAATCTGCTCGGCCGCCGCGACAATCTCTACAAGTCCCGCATCAAGATCCTGGTTGATTCCGTCGGCCCGGAGGAGTTCACCCGGATGGTCGAGGAGGAATGGCGGCAAATCCCGCACGATCGCGTCGATCTGCCTGCGGAGGAGGTGGAGCGGATCCGTGCGCATTTCGCTCCGCCGCGGTTCGAGCACCTTTCCGAGCGCGATCCGGGGTTCGAGCTTTACAGGCGCTGCGACCACGGCTTCGCCCGCTGGGTCCGGGCGAATGTCGCATGGCACAAGCAGTGCGGCTACGCCATCGCGTCGCTCTCGCTGAAACCGCATGGGGGAATCCCGGGAGATGCCACCGCCGAGCAGATGGACGCCGTAGCCGATCTAGCCGATCGTTACAGCTTCGGAGAGATCCGCGTCACGCACGAGCAGAATCTGGCGCTCGTACATGTCCGCCGACGTGATCTTTACGAGCTGTGGAAGGCGCTGGTGGCGCTCGAACTGGCCACGCCGAATATCGGACTTGCCACCGACATCATCGCCTGCCCGGGGCTCGACTATTGCAGCTTGGCCAATGCGCGCTCGATTCCGGTGGCGCAACGCATCTCGACGGCGCTCCAGAACATCGACCGACTGGGCCAGATCGGTGAGTTGAAAATAAAAATCTCCGGCTGCATCAACGCCTGCGGCCATCACCATGTCGGCCATATCGGAATCCTCGGCGTCGACAAGAAAGGCGAGGAGTTCTACCAGATCACGCTCGGCGGCAGCGCCGACGAGCAGGCGGCACTCGGCGAGATCATCGGCCCCGCCTTCTCCAGCGAGCGCGTCGTCTGGGCGGTCGAGACCATCATCGACACCTATCTGAAGCTCCGCGTTCCGGAGGAGCGTTTTCTGGACACCTATCGTCGCCTCGGCCTCAACCCGTTCAAGGAGACGCTATATGCCGCTCATTGACTACGCCGGCCGAGTTCTGGACGATCCCTGGCGCTTCCTTGCCGACGACGAAGCGCTGCCAGAGCGGGGCCCGATCGCGGTATCGCTCGCCCGTTGGAGAGCCGAACGAAAGACGCTGCTCCGGCACGATGGGCCGCTCGGTCTGGCGTTGAAAGGCCACGAATCCGCCGAACATGCCGCTGGTGATCTCGAGCAATTCGGCCTGATCACGCTCGAATTTCCGAAATTCACCGATGGGCGGGCCTACAGCACCGCCCGGTTGCTGCGCGAACGACATGGCTATGCGGGGGAGCTGCGCGCCGTGGGCGCGGTTCTTCGCGACCAGCTTCAATTTCTCAAGCGCTGCGGTTTCGACAGCTTCGTGTTGGCGGATGAGGTGGCGTTGGGAGAGATTGCCAGGGCGCTCAAGGAGATCACCGTGGTCTATCAGCACGCCGCCGATGGCCCGCGATGGACTGCCGAACGCTCGCTCGGTGACCATGCCGGTCCCGGGGACTCTGCGATCAGCAAGGCCTATCGGGCCAATTGAGCGGCTCAAGCCCAAGAGCGACTGTTGCCGGGTTACGCGGTCCGAACCATTGTTAAGAGCAAATTCGGTCGCTCTGGACGGGTGACCTGTGGCATCAGTAGCCCAACTGCCCTTTGCGGATCTTGAGATCGGGCTCTCCTGGCAATGATACTGGATCGCCAGCGCAGTGCGCTTCTGATTGTCGATGTTCAGGAGAGGCTGGCGCCGGCAATCGCTAATATTGAAGAGATATTGGCCCGAATCGAGCTGCTGATCCGCGCCGCACTACAGCTCGGCGTTCCCCTCGCATTCACCGAGCAATATTCCGCCGGCCTGGGAACGACCCTGGGAAAGGTGCGCGACCTCGCTCCGCGGGCTCCCGTCGTGGCAAAAATGCACTTTCAGGCCACGCTCGAGCCCGGCTTAGAGGCATGGCTTGCCAAGGAGGGCGCCCGTCAGATCGTCATTGCGGGTACCGAGGCGCATGTCTGTGTCCTGCAGACGGCCCTCGGTTTGGTCGTGAACGGCTACGAGATTTTTCTGGTAGCCGATGCCGTCGGCTCGCGACGCGACCGGGACCGAGAGCTCGCGATCGACAGACTGCGATCCGCGGGGTGCTGTGTCGTGTCGGCGGAAATGGTGGTGTTCGAGTGGGTGAAGAGAGCCGCGACCGACGAATTCCGCGCGATTCTTTCACTAATCAAACGCGTAGATTGAAGATCCTCTTGTCTCGATACCCGTTCGTCTGGCTTGAACCAAGGCAAGCGAGACGAATAGGCTGAGGGCCTAGTATGTCTCGCTGGCGAATTGCCGGGGCGGGCTTGATCGCATCCGGGGAGCAGCGAATATCAGGCGGCCGTCCTGCAGCTATCGCCTCCTTCGGCTGAAGGGAGCGCGCAATGCTAAGGTTGAATGGGATCCTCGGCTCGGCGAGCGACCCCGAATTCTTCGATCGGCTGCATCACCTGAAGCATGAGGGGAATGTAGAGCACATTATAATTGGCCCGGAGGATGCCGCCCGGCATCGCCTGCGCCTCAAGACCGACGCCGGAACCGAATGCGCGATCTCATTGCCGCGCGACCAGCGGCTTGCCAACGGCTCCATCCTGCTGATGGAGGCTGATCGCGCCATCATCGTGACCATGCGCGAGGAGGAGGTATTGAAGCTGCGTCCGGCAGACGCCGCTGCCGCACTCGAGCTGGGCTATTTTGCGGGCAACATGCATTGGGCGGTGCGCTTTGCCGGCGCTGATCTGCATATCCTGTTGCAAGGCCCGGTCGATGCGTATCTGGCACGTCTGGACTGGCTGCTTGCTGGCGGCAACGTCGTCCAATTGCAGCCATGACTACCCCCTTGCGGCTCTTCACGGTTCTTCAGAACGGCGACAGCCTCTTTCCGAGCGGTCTTACCTCCTTCTCCTGGGGCCTCGAGCAGCTGTTCGACGAAGGACGTGTATCCGACGCCACCCATCTGCGGCATGTCGTTGAGGCTCAGCTTCGCCTTCGCTGGGCCAGCTTCGATCGCGCCTTTCTGTGGGCCAGCCATGGCGCGGGCGGTGATTTGGACTTGGTCATCCGCATCGATAATCTCTGCGCGGTATCGATCGCCGCTAAAGAGCTGCGCGAGGGATCGGCGCGCGCCGGCCAGGGGCTCCTCGCCGTTCACGCCAAGCTCGGAACCTCCGGCGCCGGCAATTATCGAGAGCGGATCACGAAGGGCCTGGCGGAAGGCCATCTCCCGATCGCGCAAGGCCTGATCTGGGGCGCGCTCGGAATTCCAAAAAGCGAGGCAGAGGTGCTCTCGGCATATGGCTTGGTCGTGGGATTCGCCGCGGCAGCCATCCGGCTCGGCTTGATCGGGCATATCGACTCGCAACGCCTGATCGCGGCAATGGCGGGCACGATCGAGGAACTGGCGCGGCAACCACCGCCGAAGCTGGCCGACGTATCGTCGTTCACGCCGGCCACCGACATCGCAGCCATGCGTCATGAACTGGCCGAACGCCGGTTGTTCGCAAACTGATCTCACGCACTCGAAGTAAAGGAGGGCCGATGATGCTGCTGACCCCGACCGAAATGGAAAGGCTGACCATTTTCACGGCGGCGGAATTGGCGCGCAAACGGCGCCAGAGGGGCCTGGAACTCAACTGTCCCGAGGCGGTGGCGCTGATCTCAGACGAGATCCTGGAAGGCGCGCGCGAGGGCCGGTCGGTGGCCGATCTGATCTCCTACGGATCCACGATCCTCACGACCGACGATGTCATGCCGGGCATCGCCGAGATGATGCCAATGCTGCAAGTGGAGGCGACCTTTCCGGACGGGACCAAATTGGTCACCGTGCATGAGCCGATCCGGCCCGGAAAGAAGATGCTCGCGGCCGATCGAGCCAGGCCGGGCGAGATCCTTCCCGCCGAAGGCGAGATCGAGATCAATGCCGGACGCCCGCGAACCAAAGTGGTCGCTCTCAATACAGGGGACCGGCCGATCCAGATCGGCAGCCACTATCATTTCTTCGAGGCCAATCGCGCGCTCGAATTCGACCGCGAAAAGGCGTTCGGCATGCATCTCGACATCCCCGCCGGCACGGCGGTGCGATTCGAGCCGGGAGAAAGCAAGGAGGTGACTCTGGTTCCCTTTGGCGGCAGCGGCGAGGTGTTCGGCCTGAACCGCCTGACCGATGGATCGGTCAAAGGCGAGTTGCGCCGGGCGGAAGCAATGAAGCGCGCCCGGGATCGCGGCTTCAAGGGGGCCTGAGCCATGGCGAAGATGACGCGCAAAGACTATGCCGCAATGTACGGCCCTACGCGAGGCGATGGCGTCCGCCTTGGCGACACGTCGCTTGTGGCCGAGATCGAGCACGACTTTACCGTGCCGGGGGAGGAATGCCTCCATGGCGGCGGGAAAACACTGCGCGACGGCATCGGCCTATGCGCCGGCCTCGACAGCGCCCAGGGCGCGCTGGACATGCTGGTTTCCAATGCGGTGGTGATCGACCCGGTGCTGGGGATCGTCAAGGGCGATATCGGCATCAAGGACGGCCGCATCGTCGGAGTGGGAAAGGCAGGCAACCCGTCGCTCATGGACGGCGTGGACGCCGCGCTGGTCTGTGGGGCTGCCACCACCGTCAGGGACGCCGAGGGCCTGATCGCCACGCCCGGCGGCATCGATGTTCATGTGCATTTCGACAGCGCGCAGCTTTGCGAGCATGCGATCAGCTCCGGCATCACGACGATGATCGGCGGTTCGCTTGGTCCCATTACCGTGGGGATCGATTGCGGCGGCGCCTGGAATGTCGGGCGCATGCTGCAGGCGTCTGAAGCATGGCCGATCAACTTCGGATTTCTCGGACGAGGGAACTCCTCGAAGCCTCGCTCGCTGCTCGATCAGATAGCCGGAGGCTGCCTCGGCCTCAAGATCCACGAGGATTGGGGGGCGATGCCGGCGGTCATCGACTGCTGCCTATCGGTTGCCGACGAACTCGACTTTCAAGTGCAACTGCACACGGACACGCTGAACGAAAGCGGATTTCTCGAAGACACGCTTGCAGCCATCAACGGCCGCACGATCCACATGTATCACGCCGAAGGTGCGGGCGGCGGCCATGCTCCGGACATCATCCGCATCACCGGCGAGGCCAACTGCCTGCCCTCCTCGACCAATCCGACCAATCCCTACACGGTAAATACCTTCGATGAGCACCTCGACATGATCATGGTGTGTCATCACCTCAACCCTGCAGTGCCCGAGGATGTCGCCTTCGCCGAGAGCCGAATACGGGCGCAAACCATCGCCGCCGAGGACGTTCTGCACGACCTGGGTGCGATCTCGATGCTGGGCTCGGATAGCCAGGGCATGGGCAGGATCAACGAGGTGATCTGCCGCACCTGGCAACTTGCCAGCAAGATGAAGGACCAGCGTGGCCGGCTGTCGCAGGAGCGCACCCGTATCGGCGACAACGAGCGGATCAGGCGCTACGTCGCGAAATACACCATCAACGCGGCGCGGACCTTCGGCATCGACGCACATATCGGATCGCTGGAAAAGGGAAAGCTGGCGGACCTCGTGCTCTGGCGGCCGGCATTCTTCGGCATCAAGCCGGAGCTGGTGGTGAAGGGCGGCTTCATTGCCTGGGGCGCGATGGGGGATAGCGCCGCATCGCTCATGACCTGCGAGCCGCTTGCAATGCGCCCGCAATGGGGCGCCTTCGGCAACGCCAAGCAGAAACTGAGCGCCAACTTCGTGAACCCGATGGCGGTGGAGCGGGGCCTCGCCGGGCTTCTCAATCTGGAGAAGCCGCTTCTGGCCTCACGCGCCACGCGCAAGCTGAACAAGCATCACATGCTGCACAATTCGGCTTGCCCGAATATCAGTGTCGATCCCGAAAGCTTCGAGGTGCGGATCGACGGTGATCTGATCACCTGCGAGCCGGCAAAGACGCTTCCCTTGACACAAAGATACATGCTGCGATGAACGCGGAAGCGGGAAGGGCAGGGCCTGCGCGGGTCGGTATCGGAGGTCCGGTCGGGTCGGGCAAGACCGCGCTGCTCGAACGCCTGATCCCGCGCTTTCAAGCTCGAGGCGTGGAGCTCGCCGTGGTTACCAACGATCTGGTCACGCGCGAGGACGCCGAGCGCGTGCGTCGCAGCGGGCTGATCGATCCGGAGCGGGTGCTGGCGGTCGAAACGGGGGCATGTCCGCACACGGTCATCCGCGAGGATCCTACCCTGAACCTGCAAGCGGCCGAGCTCCTCGAGATGCGCTATCCCGAGCTCGAGCTGGTGCTGATCGAAAGCGGCGGCGACAACCTTGCTTCGACCTTCTCGCTCGATCTGGTGGATTACTGGCTGTTCGTAATCGATGTCGCCGCCGGCGACGATATCCCGCGCAAGCGCGGGCCCGGCGTCGTCAAATGCGATCTGCTGGTTATCAACAAATATGATCTGGCGCCCCATGTCGGCGTCGATATCGACCGCATGCTGTCCGAGGCACGCGACGTGCGGCAAGGTCGCCCGGTCCTGTTGACGAACTGTCGTACCGGAGACGGGGTCGATGCCGTGGTGGAGCATCTCATGCGGGAGGTGCTGCTTGCCGGATAGCCTCGTCGGGCACTCGACTATCGATCCGGCGGAGTCCGGCCGAGAGCGGGGCCGGCTGGAGCTCCGCTTCGCGGTCGGCGTCGATGGATCGACCCATATCGCAAGTCAGTTCGCGAGCTATCCATTTCACCTCTGTCGGCCGTTCCGGTTTGACGGCGACCCGCCGGGCATGGCCACGCTCTATCTGCAATCCTGCTCCGGGGGCATATACGAAGGTGATCGGCTGTCGGTGCAGATCGAGGCGCCGGCGCACGTGCATGCGCATGTCACGACGCAGGCGGCCAGCATCGCCCGGAGCATGCCGCAGGCCGGAGCGCGCTGCACAGCGGCGCTGCGGGCGGCCGCGGGCAGCCTTGTTGAATATCTGCCCGATCCCGTAATTCTTCTGCCGGGCGCTAGGCTGGATACCAGCTTGCTCATCAGGGTGGAAGGAGGGGCACGACTGATTGCCGCGGAGGCGTTCCTGCTGCATGATCCGCTCGGACTTGGCCGGCCGTTCTCGAGCCTTTCGTCCTTGCTCCAGGTGGAGGAGAGCGGCTGCGATCGGGTCTGGTTCCGCGATTGTCTCCGTGCCGAGGGCGAGGACTGGACCCGGCTCAACCCGGGTGTTGCTGCCGGCGCCACGGGCATGGCGACGGTTGTTGTACTGGATTCACATGCGCCGGCGCTGGTGATCCGTTTGCGCTCCGCTATCGACGCGATTGCCGGCATCTGGGGCGGCGCCTCGGCATTGCCGAACGCTAAAGGGGCGATCTGCCGCTTCCTGGCGAGCGACGGACGCGCGCTGCGCGCCGGAGTGAACGCCGCCTGGCACGCCACACGGCTGCACTGGACCGGAACATCCCCTCGCGATCGGCGGAAGTGAGAAGATTTCGACGCGCGGCTTCGGGGAATTGCAACCCGGCGCCTTCTGCTTCCATGGGTGCAGAGCCGCATAACCCAATGTCGCATCGAGACAATTGAACGGGAGTCTTCGGTCTAGGAAGCACGTGATAGCGGTGGATTTTTTAATTACAAGTTGTGTTGACATTCAGATGTAAAATAAGTCTACAATGGCTTACCAATATTAGAAAATTGCCCATCTGACCCCAAGCCGTTGGCGGGGGACCGGGACCGGGCGATCGAGGAATGTCGCTGTTTGAACCTAGGGGTGGGACAGTCGGTTCAGAGAACGACTGCGGGAAAGGAAGGTTGGGGCTATGGCGACCGTGCATCCGCAATTGTTCGCGAGAAAATCGTCGGGGCTGATCCGCGAATTCGGCGCCTTCGACACACTCTCCTTCAATGTCATCGGCTATGCCTTGGGGCTGGTGCTGGCCATCACGCCCTTCTTCGCAGGCGCGCTGTTTCCTGGCGCCAACATCTTCTGGATCGTCATTGTCGGCACGCTGTTCGCCTTGTTCAACGGGCTGGTCTACAGCCTGCTTTCCGGGGCGATGCCACGTTCGGGCGGGGAATATGTCTATATCGGCCGCGTAGTGCATCCCGCAATCGGCTTCATGGCGAACTGGGGCTTCACCTGGTCGCAATATCTCGGCATCGGCATCTATACCCAATGGACCGTCAATTATGGGCTTGCCGTCAGCTTCGCTACGCTCGGCTACGCTCTCGGCAGCGAAAGCTTGCTCAACGCCGGAACATTCATCCAGGAGCCTTGGCCCAGTTTCATTCTGGGAACCCTGCTGCTCATCTCGGTCGTCGTCGTGCAGCTTCTGGGCATGCGGTTCCTGCGGCGGTTTCTCAACCTCTTCTTCATCGTGGCGATGATCGGCACGATCATCACGTTCTTGGTCTTTATCGGCAGCAACCGCGAGGAATTCACCGCGGCCTTCAACACCTTCATGTCGTCGACCGCGCAGCTTGAAAACGCCTATGACGCAATGATCCAGCTCGCTCGGGACAACGGCTGGAGTCCGACCGAGCAGAGTTTCGGCGCGGTGCTGCTGGCCCTGCCGCTTGGCTACTGGATCTATATCGGCTTCACCTACTCCTCCTATGTGGGCGGCGAGGTGAAGGAGCCGCAGAGGACGCAGAACTACGGAATTCTGGGTTCCTTGGCGCTCGGATTTGTCGTCTACATGGCCATCATGGGGGCCTACTACTCGGTGGTCGGAACCGACTTTAACAATGCTGCCGCCTATCTGGAGCGCAACACCGACGTCAATCCGCTCCCGGTGGCGGGCGTGCTCAATTTCTTCGCCGGGCTCCTCACCACCAATCCGATACTGCTGATCCTGATGGATATCAGCTTCTTTCTCTGGCACTACCTGCTGCTGTTCGTGATGGTCACCATCTGCGTCCGCAACATGTTCGCCTGGTCGTTCGATCAGATCATGCCTGTGGCTCTGACCAAGGTGACCGAGAGGACGCGCGCGCCATCGGTTGCCACCATAACCGTGGCCATCATCGCCTGGGTGCTGCTCTGGGCCTCGATCTTCACGCCGCTCTTCGACTACATCTTCAACTACATCGCCATCTTCGCGATCGCGTTCTGGATCACCAGCTGGGCCGCCATCCTGTTGCCCTACCGCAGACCGGAGCTGTTCGAATCCGCGCCCGACATGGTGAAGCGCCGTGTCGGCGGCATTCCTTTGATTGTCGTCGCCGGCGTGGTCAATCTGGTGCTCTTCACCATCATCCTCTATTCGTCGTTCACCCTGCCGTCCTTTGCCGGACCGGTCGGCGCTGTCGCGGTGGCGTTCGTTCTTGGCATCTATGTGGTCGGCTTGATCATCTATTTCGTCGTTGCGGCGATCCGCCGGCAGCAAGGAATCAATCTCAACCTGCTCTACAGCGAGATTCCGCCGGAGTGAGCAAGAAAGTCTGGAATCGGCGGACGGTGGCTCAGGCATTGCCCTTTTAGGGCGCCCGAGCCGCCGTCGGCTCATCTCTTGATGGGAGGAGCACCATGACGACGGGCCGTCGCGAGGTAACCATTGCCGCCGTCCAGATGGACGTGAAGATCGGCGACGTTCCCGGAACGCTGGCCAAGATCGAGACTTGGATCGATGAGGCCTCCGGCGCGGACATCGTGATGGTCCCCGAACTCGTCCTCTCCGCCGGCTATTCGTTGGGCGACAAGTTCTACGATATCGCCGAGAGCATCCCGGGACCGGCTACCGAAGCCCTTGGTCGGAAAGCCAAGCAGCACAAGCTCTATGTCGTGGCCGGCTTGGCCGAGCGGGATGCCGCCGGCACGGTCTACAATTCGGCGGTGATCATTGGGCGCGACGGCTCGGTTGTGGGCGCCTATCGCAAGACTCATATCTTCCCCGCGACCGAATCCTTCTTTGCCCTCGGCAATACTCTTCCGGTCTTCGATCTCGATTTTGGCCGGATCGCCATTCCGATCTGCTACGACCTTGAATTTCCGGAGCCCGCGCGCGTCCTTTGCCTCGAGGGCGCCGAGCTTCTCTTGTCGATGGCGGCTCATTGGATCGGAACGGGTAGCGTCGGCGCACCGGCGAATTTCATCACCACCATCTATGCCGCACGGGCGCTCGAGAACCGTGTTCCGGTCGTGCTCGCCAACCGGGTGGGATATGATCCGGGACTGAACGACAATTTCATCGGCTTGAGCCGCATTGTCGATTCCGACGGCATGACTGTAGCCGCCATGGCCGACGATCGCGAGGGCATGATCACCGCCACCTTGGACCTCAACGAGGAGCGCCGTAAGCGGCAGAGCTACAACTACTTCCGTGACCGTAAGCCCGGTCTCTACAATGCTCTTGTCGCGCCGCGTTGATCGGCGGAACTACGTACGGAACAGCCATGGCTGGTCACTTTCCCGATCCCGCTCCCTTTATCGAGCAGGCTAACCGGATTCTCGATGAGGCGCGCGGGCGTCAGGTGACGATTCGGCTCCTCGGCGCCATCGCCTTTCACTTGAGCTGCCCGAACTTCAACTACATACAGCGCGAAACGGGCCGGGTCTTCACCGATATCGATTTCATGAGCTATTTCAGGGAAAAGGAGGAAGTCGAGCGGCTGTTCAAGGATCTGGGTTATAGCGAGGACCGACGGATCAAGGCGGTTCCGGGAGTACGCCGTTCGATCTTCTTTCACGCCGATCAGCCCTGGCACTCGGACGTGTTCTACGACGTGCTGGACTTCTCGCATGAGATCGATTTGCGCGGACGGCTGGAGATGGAGTATCCGACCCTCTCGCTGGTCGATCTGTTGCTCGAGAAGATGCAGATCGCCCGCATCAACGAGAAGGACATCATCGATACCCTGATGCTCTTCCGCGAGCACGAGGTCGGCGAGGGCAATGGCCGGATCATTCAGATCGATCATCTGGCGCGAAGCTGCAAATCCGATTGGGGCCTCTGGAAGACGGTGACTGACAATCTCGGGAAGGTGGAGAAGCTGGCAGACAAATATGAGATTCTGGGGGCTGAGGACAGGCAGATCATACGTGAGCGGCTGGAGCGCAGCCGCATTCGCATCGCCGAGGAGCCGGCGACATTGCGCTGGAAATTGCGAAGCCGAATCGGCGAACGCGTGCAATGGTTTCGCGACGTCGACGAGGTGAGGTGAGGTGAGGGACACGGGATAACGACATGTTCTGGAAAAGAAAGGCCATCGAGGGGACGACGATCTTCTTCTGCTCGGACATCCATGCCTCGACGGTCTGCTTTCGGAAGTTTCTGAACTCCGCAAAGCACTATGCGGCGCAGGGCCGTCGCATCGACGTGCTCATCGTCGGCGGCGACATCACGGGCAAGCTGATCGTGCCGGTGATCCGCACAGGCGCCGACACCTACCGTTCCTACCTCTTCGGCAAGGAGCTGACGCTGTCCTCCAAGAGCGAGCTCGCCGATCTGGTGAAGAAGACCGAGGTGCTGGGAGTCTATCCGCATATATTCGAGCCGGACGAATACGAGGCCTTCAAGAATGATCCGGCCATGCAAGACAGGTTGTTCAAGTCTCTGGCGCTGAAGCGACTCGAGCAGTGGATGGGAATCGCCGATGAAAGGCTCGCCGACACCGGCATCCAGTGCTATGTCAGCCCCGGCAACGATGATTTCGACGAATGCATCGATGTCATCAACGGAAGCTCCGTCGTGGCCTGCCCGGACATGAAGATAATCGAGATACCCGGCGGCCATGAGATGATCAGCCTCGGCTACGCCAATCTCACGCCGTTTCATTGCCCGCGGGACGTTCCGGAAGAGGAGTTGACCGAACGGGTCGATCGCATGGCGGTCGAGGTCAAGGACATGTCGAACTGCGTGTTCAACCTTCACTGCCCGCCGTTCGGATCCAGCCTGGATGACGCGCCCTTGCTCGATGAAGAACTGCGCCCGACCATGGGAACGACGGGCGTGGTGATGGCGCCGGTAGGCTCGACCGCGACCAGGGCCTCAGTCGAGAAGTATCAGCCTTTGCTCGCCCTGCACGGCCATATCCATGAATCGCGCGGCGCGGTCAAGCTCGGCCGCACTCTATGTCTCAACCCGGGCAGCGAATATTCGGAGGGAATTCTGCACGGGGCTCTGGTTACTATCCGCAAGGGCGAGGTCGTCAACCACTTGCTGACGCGCGGCTGAGCAATTTTGAGGCGGCTTGGGGTCGCTTCCGATCCGGTAGCGCCACCGCCGATCATAATAGCGGGCTGCAGTATTTCGGAGGAGCGCTATGGGCAAGGCCAACTATCCAAGCGCATTTCTGCATCCCTTCTCGCACATACCGACCCTCGAGGAATATGGCCCGACGATCGTGGATCATGGCGCCGGCATCTACATTTATGATGATCAGGGACGCCGTTATCTGGAGGGAAATTCGGGCCTTTGGAACGTCGTTCTGGGCTTCGACAACAAGGCGATGATCGAGGCGGCCCAGCGCGCCTATCAGCGGCTGCCGGCCTATCACGCCTTCTTCGGCCGCGTGGCGCAGTCCGCCCTCGATCTGTCCGAACGGCTGGTGAAGCTGGCGCCGATGGATGCAGATCGCGTTTTTTACGCCAATTCCGGCTCCGAGGCGAACGACACCGTCGTCAAGCTGCTCTGGATGCTCGCGGAATCCGAAGAGGCGCCGCATCGACGCCTTCTGCTGAGCCGCCGGAACGCCTATCACGGCATGACCATCATGACCTCGAGCCTGACCGGGCGCGATTACGTAAGGTCGGCCTCGGGAGTGCCGTTGCCTGAGGTCCGGTTTCTGACCTGTCCACATCATTGGCGTGAGGGGAGGCCAGGTGAGAGCGAAGAAGCGTTCTCAGATCGCCTTGCGGTCGAGCTCGAACAGACCATACGCAACACTGGCGCGGACCGTATCGCCGGATTCTTCGCCGAGCCCGTGATGGGCGCAGGCGGCGTCATTCCGCCTCCTGCGGGCTATTTTCAGGCGATCCGGCCAATTCTGCGGAAGTATGAAATTCCTCTGATCGCCGACGAAGTGATCTGCGGCTTCGGCCGTACCGGAGAATTCTGGGGCTCCACCAGGTATGGTCTGGGACCGGACATCGTCGTCGCCTCGAAGGTCCTGACCGCGGGCTTTTTTCCTATGGGCGCCATCATTCTCTCCTCGGCGATGACCGAGCGGATCGAACGCGCCTGCGCGAAACATGGAGAAGTTCCGACCGGGTTCACGACCGGCGCGCATCCGGTTGGCTGTGCGCTCGCAATGGCGGCGCTCGATCAACTTCTCGATGGTGGAGTATTCGAGAACGTCAAGAAACTGTCGCCGCAGTTTCAAAGGAAGCTCGCCGCGTTGGGCGATCACCCTATGGTGGGCGAGGCAAGGGGGGTCGGGCTCATGGGCGCGCTGGAAATGGTCGCGAGCAAGACCACCAAGGCGCCCTATCCTGAGCGCCTCTCGGTCAGCGAGCGCGTCGCGCGTCAGGCGCTGAAGAACGGGCTCGTCTGCCGACCGTTGGGCCAGGCGGTGATTCTCGCACCGCCTTTCATCATCACCGAAGCTGAGATCGAGGAGCTGTTCGGACTGCTGCGACGCACGCTCGATGAGGTGCATGCGGAAGTGGCGGGTGAAGTGCGCAAGGCGGTGTGAACCATGGCGCGATACAAGCTCGAGGTGCAAGATGCGGTGTTCGCGGCGGAGTTTCTGAAGCAGCCGATCGGGTATAAGAGCCCCGGCCTTCAGCGGGTCTTGAATCTGCTGCGAGGAACCGGACCCGAAGGCAAGTACGTGCTGATCTGCAAGGAGCCCT